>JAGWAX010000014.1 GCA_021296175.1 Nitrosopumilaceae archaeon
TCCGCCAGACCCACACCCCCTTGTTTCCACTGTGGCTCAGGCCTACCCGCCGTGCTCGGCTCCTGATCGATTCTGCACTCTTGGCCAGGGGGTGAAATACTTTATGTACAATGCAACCGCCAAAAGGCCATGGAGATAGGCGCCAATGACTTCAACTTGGAGCAGCTAGAACTTGGCAGCGGTTACAAGGTAACGCTGACCCCCGTCGTGATAGACGACGACCCCGTGGCGGCGATAACCGATGCGCACGTCAACAAGCAGATCGACTACTACGTGGGGCCCACCACCAGCGCGGCCGCCAAAGCCTTGCTGCCCTATGCCAACAGTAACAATATCGTCATGGTCTCGCCGTCTTCCACCGCACCCGAACTGGCAATACTCGGTGACAGTCTCTACCGCCTCGTTCCGGACGACAGAAAGCAAACCCCGTTCATAGCCCAGATGCTTGCAAACGACGACAAGACGCACGTTGTTATCGTGCAACGCGATGACGTGTGGGGGCGCGACATGGTGTCTGCATTTCGCGACAGTTACACCGGAACCGTGTCAGACGCCATCACATACAGCGTCGACCTAGACACGGTGGACTTTGCCGGCCTCGCGCGGCAGCTGGAGGGCGCCCTGGATGCAACACCGGGGGCGGGCCCCGATGGAACCGCCGTCCTGTTCGTCGGATTTCACGCGGATTTTATAGATCTGGTGAGGGCCATTCTGGCCGACGCCAGCCTTGACGATGTCAGGGCGGTAGCGTGGTACGGCACGGGCGGCATTACGACCTCGACCCCCATCATTTCGGCCTCCGACGTGGCGCGCTTTGCAGAGTCGGTGGGTCTGACCAGCTCGATATATCACGTCCCAGGGACGAGCGAGACAGACCACCTGATCACGCAGCTCAGGTAGCTGGATCCAAACATAGCGCCCAGCCCGTACCTGCATACTTCATATGACTCCGTACACATTCTCGGCGACGCCGTGATAACCTCCTTTGCAACGGACGCGGCGGTAAAAGACATCATTGCCGACGTTGCCAACGGACACATTCAGGATCCGCTGCACCTGCTTCGCGACAGTCACCACACTCTGGGAACCGGAATAACGGGCGACTTTCAGCTTAACGAGTACGGAGACTTGGGGTCCCCACTCCTCTTTACCACATTTACAGTCAAGTCCTCCCCCGACGGCTCTTACGCGTGGGTTCAGCAGCCCGTTTTGGAGACGCCGGCCGTACGCGTCTGCCGCTGACCGGACCGGGCGTCGGGCGCGCTGTGGGGGAGGAGGCCGAGCGGTTGCTCCCGTGCCTTTTGTCCTTTCAGGCCGCCATCTTTACAAGCCCGAACAGCTCTCTACAACTTGCCCGTCCCAATCCTTTGCAGCGGCAGGACTGGTTGCAGTCCATCCCTGCAGCGGTCACCCGTCCCTGCAGTCGCTCTCGTGTATCAGCGAGAGTGAGTTGATACAGTACCTGAGGTTTGTGGGCGCGGGCCCGTCATCAAAGACGTGTCCGAGGTGGGCCCCGCATCGGCTGCAGTTGACCTCCGTGCGCGTCATGCCGTAGGCTGTGTCTTGCACGTACTCTATGTTGCCCTCAGACGCGGGCCTCCAAAAGCTTGGCCAGCCAGATCCAGAGTCAAACTTTGCATCGGAAGAGAATAGTTCTGCCCTGCAGCAGGCGCACATGTATCCACCATCGGGGCTGTATCTGTCGTACCTGCCGGAAAATGGCGGTTCCGTCCCGTGGTTTATGCACACTTCGTACCTGTCAGGCTCGAGTATCGCCTTCCATTCATCTGGGGTCTTTGCGTGGGCGCCGCCACCACCACTGTCGCCGGAGTCCCGGCGGGGTTCCTTGTGGCTGCCTTCTTGCCTTCTGTTTGATGGTGATGCCTGGTTGTCGTCCATTGCGCGCAATCCTGCCGTGTGGTGATTCTATTTGTTGGTTTTGGGGGACGGCCTGCGCCCGCTGCCGCCTCCCCTGCCTGCGGCGCGCCTCCTCTCGGACGTTCTCTTCTCCGACTCGAACCTCTCAAGATCGTACTCCTTGAGGTCCGCAAATCTGATTATCCTGCAGAGCCTCGGATGCACCTTCTTGATCTGCATGTACATATGCTGCGCCACCCTCCTATAGTCGGCATGCCCCTGCGGTATGGTCCTGAGCTCTATCATATGGCACGCCTCCCTGAGGTTCATCCTGATCATATAGGGATAGTTGTACGCAAAGCTGACGACATACTGCGCCTGCTCCGGGTGCCTCTTGGTTATCCTCTCAAACGCGTCCTTGGAGCCGTCAAGCGCCCCCCTGTATGCGTCGCCCATGTCTATGGCATCCATCTCTTCCGGGACGCTGTACCCGTGCCTTGCCGTCAGCAGCTGCCTGTGCATGGTCAGCATGCGGTGCCTGTGCATGTCCCTGAACATGCCAAAGTTGTTGCACAGGTCAAACGTGTACTGCGCGGCCTCAAACGCCCTCGGGGGCCTGTGCCTTCTGTTTGACCTGAGCCTGGCCATTCTGTTTATGATGCACTCCTTTTGCCCCATTGGCATCCTCTTTGCATGGCGCAGCACGCTGCCGTACGTGTAGCCCGCGCCGGCGGCGTGCTCATAGATGGCCGACGCGACTATCTTATTGATTGTCTTTTCTTCCGCGTCGTACTCTGCGAGCGCGGTGCGCCACCCCGTTGGCTGCGCCGCGGGCTTCATCCGAGCCTCTGTTGCCTCCCTTTTTGCAGCGCGCTTGGCGCGTTCAAGATATCCGCGCAGCTCCCGGCCGTATTTGCCGTCTGACCTCTTTACGAACGCGCCTATTACGCCGTCCAGCTCCTTCCTTATTGACGCCCCGATGTCACGCTCCTCGGCCAGGCCGGATGATCCCAGTATCGACAGCAGGTACTCGAACGCGCGCCCGTTTCCCGTGATGCCGACGTTTGTCATGGTGGCCGCCGGCAGCAGCCCCCTCAGTATGTCGAGCGCCTTTGCCCTTGTGGATCCGTTGTATATGCTCCTGGCAGCGGAGACGTCGGACTCGAGCCTCAGCCTGTCATACGGTTTCTCCTGGCCGCTCTTCGAGTCCTTGAACGCGTACATCCCTATGGGGTACCTCTCCCTCACGTATCTCAGCATGGGGTCGACTGCAGCCGAGTACGCGTCAAAGGAGGCGTTGCAGGACTCCTCGTATGTGTCTGCATGCCTGGATGCCATTATGGCGGGTTCGCGGTAAAACATGTATTTGCCGTCGCCGTCTTTTCTGTTCCAGGTGACGTACCTAGACGACTTTTCCAGATATGAGAGCCCAATCCTCCTGTCCTGTATGGTCTTTACCGCTATGTTTGAGAGGCCCTCTATCGCTATCTGGGCCTCGCCGAGTTCCGCGACAGAGTCGTCGCCATACTCTGCGAGCACCCTTTCGTAGAACCTCTCCCCGCGCGTATCGTCTGAGAGGAACTCGTCTAGAAATACGCGGCGCATCCCCTTCGCGGTGCGGCTGTACCTTGACATCAGGGCCCCGCGGTCAACCTGACGGGGGGTCGTAATGGCAAAGATGTTGCCGTCGGTGTTTGAGAAGTGGCTCGCCAGCGCTCGCCTCTCCTTTGCGGTAAATCCGTCCTGCGCCATGTATGGTGGTTCGTGGCGGGGCCCCGTCAAAAATGTTGCCGATGCAAACGGGCTTGGTTACTCTTCTTTTCTCGGGCCAGGGGGTTCTGCGCCGCCCCCGCCGTTGTTTCCACTGCGCATCTTGCTTATCTTTATCAGGTTCGGCCCCGAGCTTGCCCCTGTCTCTGCCCCTGCGCCGTTCTTGTTGTTGCCGCGGGACTGCCACCTCAGCAGCACTTCCCTGAATGCCGCCGCGTCGGCCTCACTCTCCGTATACATGAGGGTGGTGATCCAGAACCCCCCGTTGGCGGTCTTTCCCCCCACCGAGTTCATCCAAAAGTCGTTTGGCAGGTCGGACATCAGCTTTGAGTCGGGATCTCTCGACTCCGCGGCCCACCTGCTTGCAACAAAGCTCATCACCTTGCCGAGATCGTCCTTTTCGATCATACACACCATTGTTTTGGTTGATTTTTTAGTTTTACTGATATTGTGCAGCGGGATTGCACTTCCGGCGCTCCTGCGGCGCTCCTGCCGCGGCGCGATCCCGCCGTCCTTGCCTGCGGCCCGCCCCCCATCACCGTCCTTACAAGTTTTATTCCGTATTCTGGCATGTACCGCATGGACGGCATGCTTGGGGATCTGAAAAAGGGAAGGCGCCAAGCAGTCGCAAAGGCGATCTCGCTGGTGGAGAACGACCCTGCCGGGGCGCGCAGGCTGATCAAGAAAATATTTCCACACACGGGCAGTTCGGTCATAATCGGCATAACGGGGCCCGCGGGAGCCGGCAAGAGCTCCCTCATAAACAAGACCGTAGTAGCGCTGAACCGCATGGGCGCCAGGCCCGCCGTGCTTGCCGTGGATCCCACCAGCCACATCACAGGTGGCGCCATTCTGGGGGACCGCGTCAGGATGGCAGAGTCTGCTGACTCGGGGACGTACATACGTAGTATCGCGTCCAGGGGGGCGACGGGGGCGGTGTCCTCGTCACTGCGCAACAGCATACGCGTGCTGGAGTATGCTGGGTTTGATCCCATAATGATCGAGAGTGTCGGGGCCGGACAGACAGAGGTGGAGATATCCACGATAGCGGACGTTACGGTGGTCGTGTTCAACCCGCATACGGGGGACAGCATACAGGCAATAAAGGCGGGGCTGACTGAGATCGGTGACATGTATCTGGTAAACAAGTGCGACTTGGAGGGCGCCGACAGGCTGTACGACGCGGTGCGCGACTTTATAGCTGACAGGGCCGAGATCGGCAGTGGTGATGATGCTGCCACTACCCCACCTGCCAAAGGCGCGGCCGCCTCTTACGGCGGCCGCCGGAGTTCCGGACTCGTGCCCGGACGCGTGGCGCTAAAGACGTCTACAAAGCGCAGTCACACGATTGCAAAGTTTGCAAAGGTCCTGATGGAGATGGCCGGACAGGCCAGGGCTCAAAAGACGGGGGATCTGAGACGCGCCAAGCTTGATGCGGAGCTTCGGGAGATTATAACGTCAAACGTGCGCGCCGCGGTGGACGAGATGGTGGACTCTGACAAAGCGGCGCAGAGGTATATCGGGAGGCTCGCGTCTGGCAAGTCGAGCCCGCTTGACGCCGCGGACCGGCTTACAGAGTCGCTCCTTGGCAGTAGTAGCAGCAGCAGCACCCGCAGCAGCAGCAGCAACCGTCGCCGCCGTCCCGCGCCGGATTCATGACTTTCCCGGCCGCCTGCAATCCGTACTCGCGTGCGGCCTGACTGCGCCCGTCCCCTCGGGGCCCGCCCCGGGCCGTGGCGCCCGCGCCGGGCGGCGATCTTAGATTTTTAAACCCGTCGTGTGCAGGCGAAGTGATGGCAGCGGGCGCCACGGCAAAGCGGGACGGCAAGAAAGCGGCGGCCCCCCAAAGCAACCCCTTTACAGACTCGAACTTTGAGGTCAAGCGCATCTATTCGCGCAAAAAGAGCGGCGCCGCGGCAACTACGGGGGACGCGGGCCGGTATCCCTTCACCCGCGGGATACATCCCGGAATGTACCGCGACAGGCTGTGGACCATGCGGCAGTATTCGGGATTCGGGGACGCCAAACTGACAAACGAGCGCTTCAAGTTCATGCTCGAGAAGGGGCAGACCGGGCTCAGCATGGCCTTTGATCTTCCCACCCAGATTGGATATGACTCCGACTCCCCGCAGGCCGAGGGCGAGGTCGGCAAAGTCGGCGTCTCGATCACGTCCGTGCAGGACATGCTCCGGGCGTTTGATGGCATACCTCTAGGCAAGGTCAGCACGTCCATGACGATCAACTCTACCGCGTCCACCCTCCTTGCATACTATATCGCTGTGGGTGAGTCGCAGGGCTTTGAGCCCGCGCAGCTGCGCGGCACCACGCAGAACGACATACTCAAGGAGTACATTGCAAGGAACACGTACATCTACCCGCCGGCCCCTTCGATGCGGCTCATCGGGGACATGATCGAGTACTGCGCCAGGGAGGTGCCCTCGTGGTATCCCGTATCCATATCCGGGTATCACATGAGGGAGGCGGGGTGCACTGCCACGCAGGAGGTCGCCTTTACGCTTGCCAACGCAATCGCATACATCGAGACCTGCCTTGAGCGCGGGCTGAAGATTGACAACTTTGCCCCGAGGCTGTCGTTCTTCTTCTGCTGCACGATAGAGTTCTTTGAGGAGGTGGCAAAGTTCAGGGTAGCCCGCACCGTATACGCCAAGATTCTCAAGGAGATGTTCCACGCAAGAAACCCAAAGTCGCTGCAGCTAAAGTTTCACACCCAGACGAGCGGCGAGTCGCTGACGGCGCAGCAGCCCGACAACAACATAGTCCGGGTGGCGATCCAGACCATGGCGGCCGTCATGGGCGGCACCCAGTCGCTCCATACGAACTCGCGCGACGAGGCGCTCGCGCTTCCGACGCAGGAGTCGGCCAAGATTGCACTGCGCACGCAGCAGATCGCGGCCCACGAGTCGGGCATCACAAAGACGGTGGATCCGATGGCCGGCTCGTACTATCTGGAGGATCTCTGCGCCAAGATGGAGGACGCGGTGTGGAAGTACCTCCGAAGGATACGGAAGATGGGCGGCTCCGTCCGGGCAATCGAGCGCGGCTTTTTCCAGTCCGAGATAAGGCAGAATGCATACAGGCTCAAAAAGGAGGCCGACGACGGTGAGCGCGTCGTGGTCGGGGTCAACCGATACGAGGATCCGGACGAAAAGCAGCCGGATCTGCTCCGCGTCGGGCTCAAGGTGGAGCGCCAGCAGAAGAGGGATCTCAAGAAGCTCCGGGCGTCTAGGGATGCGGGCCGGTGGTCCCGGTCCATGTCGGCCCTGTCCGAGGCGGCCGAGAGCCACGACACGAACCTGATGCCGTACATCATCGACGCCGCAAGGGCGTCGGCCACCACCGGGGAGATAAGCAACGCATTTAGAGAGGTGTTCGGGCAGTACGAGCCAAAAGAGGTGTTCTGACTGGACATGAGGATAGACCATGTGGCAATCGCAGTAAGCGATCTGGACGAGGCCGCGCGCACCTACAAGGAGGCGCTGGGGGCCGACTCCGTCGAGTTTGAGACCGTGGAGTCGGAGGGCGTCCGCGTGGGGATAATCCGCATGGAGAACGGGCGCATAGAGCTGATGCAGCCGGTGGGCGACTCGAGCCCGATCAAAAAGTTCCTGGAGACGCGGGGGCAGGGACTGCACCACGTCGCCCTTGAGACTTCCGATATAGAGGGCGAGGTGGGCCGCATGAAGGACGCCGGAGTCAGGTTTCTGGGGGACGTCAGGCCCGGCTCGGAGGGCACCATGGTGACGTTCGTGCACCCAAAGTCACTGTGCGGCGTGCTTGCCGAACTGTGCTCGCACCCAAAATAGTCATTCCACCATCCTTAGCGTGTCAGACGCCGTGATTATTCCTATTATCTTGGACTTTTTTGAGACCATTATGCACTTGGAGTAGCGTATGAGCGGAACCAGCGCCCTTGCAGGCGTGTTGTAGTCTACGATGGGAGGGGCGGGCTCCATGGCTTCCCCCAGCTTGGTGCTCTTGAGGCTGTGCTCGCCGGCGTCGGTGATGCGCTTCACTATGCCGTCCTCCGTAATGACTCCGACCACCCTTGAATCGTCATCGAATATGGGGATCTGGCTTATGGAGTGCTCGTTCATCCTCTCTATCGCTTCGTGCAGCGTGCGGTCCGGGTTCAGTATGATCATATCCTTGCTGCAAAAGTCGCCCGCGCGGTGCGGATCCGACGAGTCCTCCAGCTTGGCCAGGGCGTCGAATATCTTCCTTGCAGTGTCATAGCTGGGCTTTGTGCGCCCCGATTCGATCTGGTTTATCATCGAGGTGCTCACGCCCGTCATGTCTGCGAGCTTTTTCTGCGTGGCCCCCGCCTTGAGCCTCTGTTGCTTGATTGCGTCTATCCTTGGCAGCACGGAATGACTGCGGGATGGTCTCTATTTTTTGTTTGTGAGAATGCGGGAGGATGGTGGGCGGGAGAGGGTGAGCGGACGGGAGAGGGTGAGCGGACGGGAGGCCGGGAGTGTAGGGAAAACGGTGCGGCAGTGACGTCACTGCTTTTTTCTCTTGGATTTCTTTTTGTCCTTGGAGAGTGCCTTTTGGTTGGCGGCTGCCTGCGCGGCGGCCACAATCGCGATCGGTATGCGGTGCGGGGACGCGCTCACATAGCTCAGTGACTCGTCGTGGCAGAACACGACAGAGTCGGGGTCGCCCCCGTGCTCTCCGCATATGCCGATCTCCATGCCTTTGCGGGCCCTGCGCCCCAGGCGTATGCCCTGGCTCATCAGCCGGCCCACTCCGTTTCTGTCGATTGACTGGAACGGGTTCTGCTCTAGCAGTCCCTTGTCCATGTATTCGGGCATGAACTTGCCCTCCACGTCCTCCCTGCTGAAGCTGAATGTGCCCTGCGTGAGGTCGTTTGTTCCAAAGCTAAAGAACTCCGCGGTCTGGGCAAGCTGGTCCGCGGTCAGCGCGGCCCTGACCACCTCTATCATGGTTCCAAAGTTTACGTTCAGCCTGAGCCCGCCGTTTGCCTTTTCGACCTCGCGCCTTACCTCGTCGTATATCTGCTTGATGTGGTCCAGTTCCTCGACGCTGCTGATCTGCGGTATCATTATTTGCGGCTTTGCCCTTACGCCCTTTTTGGCAAGCGCGGCGAGCGCCTCGAACACGGCCCGTATCTGCATGCGGTATATCTCCGGGTATGTGACTCCGACCCTCACGCCGCGGTGCCCCATCATCGGGTTTACCTCTGCCAGCTCCCTTGCGCGCTCCAGGACGGTTCTTGCCTCTGTCAAGTCGGACTTTGACGCCCTGTCCTTGCCGCCCTCCATGCTCTTGACCTTTGCGGCTTGCGCCTCGGGGTTTGGCAGAAATTCGTGAAGCGGCGGGTCGAGCAGCCTGATCGTGACCGGGTAGCCCTCCATTGCCTTTAGTATTTTTATAAAGTCGCTCTTTTGGAGCCTGCCAAGCTGCTTGAGGAGTTTCTCGCGCTGCCCCCTGTCTGCTGCCATTATCATCTTTACAAAGAGTACGAGCCTGTCGCTCTGGTTGAACATGCGCTCTGTTCGGCACAGCCCTATCCCCTGCGCGCCGTACTTGCGGGCAAGCGCGGCCGCCTCCGGCGTGTCGGCGTTGGCCCTGACGCCGAGCCTCTTTGTCTTGGCGGCCCAGTCGAGAATCTTGCGGAACTCTGGCGTGATCTCTGGCTTTATGGTCGGTATGCTCCCTGCATACACGCTGCCCGTACTGCCGTCGATCGTAATTATGTCGCCCTCCGATATCCGGGCCCCGCCGGACGTGGTGCACCCCGTCTCCGTAATCTTGAGGTCGGCGCATCCGACTATGCACGGCTTGCCCATGCCCCTTGCGACTACCGCCGCGTGTGACGACTTGCCTCCGCGGCTAGTCAGTATTCCAAGCGATTCGAAGAACGCGGGGACGTCCTCGGGCTTTGTCTCCTCCCTTACCAGTATGACGCCGTGGCCGTCACTGCCCATCGCTGCTGCCTTTTTGACGTCGAATATGGCCGCTCCGCTTGCGGCCCCCGGCGACGCCGCAATTCCGGTGGCCAGCTTCTCATACTTTGGAATCTCCGACTGGTCTGGCATGTCGTGCAGCAGCTGCTCCAGCTGCTCTGCATTGAGCCTGGTTATGGCCCTGTCCTTGCCTATCATCTTCTCGTTTACCATGTCTATTGACGTGCGCACCATGCTTGCCGCGTTCATCTTTGCGTTGCGGGTCTGCAGCAGGTAGAACCTGCCCTGCTCCACCGTGAACTCTATGTCCTGGGGCTCCCTAAAGTGCCTCTCAAGCATACCGCATGTCTTTTCAAGCTGCCTGTATGACTCGGGCATCTCCGACTTCATCTCGCTTACGTGCTTGCCGGTCCTTACGCCGGCCACCACGTCCTCGCCTTGGGCGTCCTGGAGATAGTCGCCGTAAATCTGTCTTGAGCCGTCGCCGGGGTTCCTTGTGAATACTACGCCCGTGGCGCTGTCCTTTCCCATGTTGCCAAACACCATGGCCACCACGTTGACCGCGGTGCCGGCTGCAATGTCCTTTGTAATCTTGTTCTTTGCGCGGTATACTATGGCCCTCTCGCCCATCCAGCTGTCGAATACGGCCGTAATTGCCAGCTCCAGCTGGGCTGTTGGATCCGTCGGAAATTCGTGCCCGCTGTCGGCGCATATCCTCTTGAACGATGCGGTGATCTTCTCCAGCGAGTCGGCGTCCAAGTCCGAGTCATTCTCTGCCCCCTTCTCTTTCTTCTCTGCGTTCATCACGTTGTCGAACAGCTTGTCGTCTATGCCGAACACGACCTTGCCGAAGAGCTGGACGAACCTCCTGTAAGAGTCCCATGCAAACCTTGGGTTGGAGCTCTTCGTGGCAAGCCCCTTGACGGTCTCGTCGTTGAGGCCCAGATTCAGTATCGTGTCCATCATGCCGGGCATCGATATCGCGGCTCCGGACCTGACTGATACCAGCAGCGGATTGTCCGGCGAGCCCCATGCCTTTCCGGTCTTTTTTTCCACCCTTGCTATGTGCTTTGAGACCTTTGCCATCAGGCCCCTCGGGAGCCTTTTGCCGTTTCGGTAGTATGCGTCGCATATCTGGGTGGTGATGGTAAATCCTGGCGGGACGGGCAGCTTTAGCCTGGTCATCTCGCAGAGTCCGGCGCCCTTGCCGCCCAGCAGCTTGCGGTTCTGCCCGTCGCCCTCTTCAAACGCGTATATCTCTTTCATGTGCCGTATTGGCGTGCGCTTCCAAGGGTGTATTAAACCAACTACCATGCCCAACTCCGATATGGCGGCAAGGGCGCCGGCACCCGATTAGCGCGCGGAGAGCGGTTCTGCAAGATCCGTTATGGCCCTCCTCCACTGCGCCGGACCTCTCTTTATTATGCCGCTTGCGACTAGGATGCCCGCTGAGCCCAGTTCCGCTGCCTTTGCAACATCGGCGCCCGAGACTACGCCGGCCCCGCAGAGCAGCTGCGGTCTCGTGTGAGTTGTTGCCGTTGATGATGATGATGATGATGCCGACGCCCTTGATGCTATCTTCGCGCGCGGTGGTTCTGACACCGCTCTTGACGCGCTTGATATGATCTCCGGCCTTTCGGTGGAGACTGCCCTCCCCGAACCGATAAGTTCGGGAGGCTCGATGGCCACGTAGTCCGGGCCGAGTGGCGCGTACTTTCTGAGCTCCCTGACGTTGCGGACGCAGAGAATGGACGTCATGCCCGTGTCGCGCAATCTTTTGATTGTGGCCGCAATCTCTGCAGGCCTGATTCTGTGCTCGCTGTGGTTTATTATGCTGCCTTCTGCCCCTGCCGCCTTTAGCAGCTCGGGTATCGCGTATCCGGTGGTGCTTCCGGCAGGCTGGACGTCTACGTGCTGCGAGAGTATGCGCAGCAGGCGGCGGCGAAGGCGGCGCGATGCGGAGGGGCCGGCGCCGCGCCGCCCCCTCGCTATGGATGCGGCCTCCTCTGCTGCCACCCCGATCATGTGCTGCGGGGGCGCCACGCATACCTCGACGCCCAGCTTGGCGGCGACGCTGTCAGCCGCCCTGACCAGCCTTCTGATCCTCGGTGCAGTCGCCACCTCCGCATAGTTTTTGCAGTTTATGACAAGCATCCCCGTCCCCGGTTGGTGATGCCCGTTGTTGATTATTATATGATGCGTGCCGCCCTGCTGCCTGCCGCTGCAGCGGCTGCCGCCCTGTCAGGCCGGACCGGGCGCCGCCCTGGACCTGCGCGCATACGTCCTCTTCATCATCAGGACTGTGATCATCAGGATCACGGCGGCCACGTTCGTCCCTATTATGAAGACGTCGGACACAAACACGCCGTATACCGACCACAGGACGGCCCCGGCCCCGATGAATATCATCAGGTAGTTTGAGACGTCCCTCAGGTGTTTTGTCTTGTATCCCTTGTAGATCTGCTCGACCCATCCGGCCAGTATCAGTATGCCGGCCAGTATGCCTATCACGTGCAGTATGTAGTCGTCAACCAGATGGTGCTCCACAGGATCATCCCCAGAAGAACTGGTCAAGCCCCGCCTGCTTTGGCTTTTTGAGTATGACGTCAAAGTCCATGTCCATCGTGGACGTGACCTGCTCTATGGTCGACTCGAGAAACTCCGCGTACTTTGTCGTGTCGATCTCGCTCTTGCGCGCAGTCTCAAGCGGCCTCACCCCTGGCTTTCCGATGGTCTTTACAAACGAGATCCTGTCACCCCTCTTCAGCTTCCTGATGCCGTCAAGCTGGCGCGCGGCCCTGACGTGCTGCGGCTGCGTCTTTGTGTACTCTGACGGCGCCTTGCTGAGCATCATGCTAAAGGCCATCTCGTCGAGGGGTATCTCGAGGTTCTCTATCTTCTTGCCGCACTCCTGTATCATCTTTGATATCACGTCTTTTGCCTGCTCGAACTCCTCGGGGCTCTGCACGCCGGCCAGCACCCCGAGTATGTCTGCAAACAGTTTCCTGATGAACGGCGGCGTGTGTGACTTTTTGCCGGTCAGCCCCTTTACGTCCACCTGGCCTGACTTTGAGACCCCGAGGTAGTTCTTCTTTCGGTTGCTCAGGACGCAGTACTTGTACTCCTTGTCGATCTCCAAGTCGACCCCGTGGTCCTTTTTGGCCTCGTCTATCATGTATTGCACCTGCTCCGCCGTGGGGCTCTTGACAAACAGCGAGTCAGTGTCCCCGTACAGCACGTCAACGCCGGCGTCCTTGCACTTTTTTATGGTCTCCAGTATGGTGTGCCTCCCTATGGCCGTGGTGGCCTCGGCGGCGGGCAGAAAGTACAGGGGGAATATGTCGGCCCCCATCACGCCATAGCTTGCGTTCAGTATCACCTTGAGCGCCTGGCTTACCGCCGTGTACTGCTGGCGCTGCACCTCCGTGAGCGTCTCCTTTCTTGACAGGCTCTTGTAGTAGTTGACCCTCAGGTCGCGCAGCGACCCTATTATCATGGACGTGATCCCGTTTCTCTTCGAGCAAGACCAGTGCTTTGTCTGGGGTATTGAGTTCTTGCGGCATTCGGGATGGGGGCACCTGACAGTCTCGTAGGACAGGTTGCGCACCTTTATGATGCTCGGGTACAGGCTTGCAAAGTCCATTACGACGACGTCAAAGTGGACGCCACTCTGCGGCTCCACCACGAGGCCGCCCCTGTACTTTTTGTCCTTTATGACCGCGTCTGCCGTGACGTCTTCTGTGCGCCTTGCAAGTTCGTCCCTCTTTGGTATGATGCAGTTGCGGACGCGATGCTCATAGTACAGCAGGCTGCGAATCCACTGCGAGACCCCGAGCCTTGCGATGTCGTCAATGGGCATCCTCCCGATTCGCGATATGGTCACAAGCAGGTTCATCAGTATGCCGTCCCCAAAGCTGGTCAGCTCGTACGTGAGCAGCGCGTCATGGTAGCAGTAGTTGGCAGTCTGGTACAGGGACATCTCGTCAAACTTTAGCCCGTAGTCTATCTTCTGCTTGCCGAGCAGCGCCACTGAGACGCTGTTGAGTGAAAAGTCCGTGTACTTTTGGCCGAACGCGTATATCTGAAACGAGCGGTTCGACATGGTCTTGTACAGATCTATGTGTATGCCCCGCTTGATGGTGGCCGAGTCCTTTAGCATGTGAAGCGGGTTGTCCTCGTTTTTTATGCCGAGCCTGCTCGCCCTGTTGTACAGGTACGGCAGGTCAAAGTCGTCGCCGTTGTACGTGAGTATGAATGGGTACGACTCCATTATCTCAAACGCGTCCCGTATCATCTGCGCCTCGCAGTCCGGCTCGTAGAACGCGACCTTGATGTCGGGCCCAAGCTCGTTTGTGCCCTCCGGCGTGCCGGGCATCTTTAGCACCAGCACGCGCCCAAACCCGTCCGTGCCGGCAAGGCCTATCGCGGTTACTGTGTTGTCTGCAATCTTGGAATCCGGCAGCCTGCCCTCGACTGACTCGACCTCTATGTCCACGCTCAGCCGCTTTATCTCTGGTATGGGCTGGTTGAGCAGGTCGGCCCAGTCTGATATGCACTTGCGAAACCCCTCCTCGTCGACCATGCTTCCGCTGTCCACCTTGTCCCACAGCAGGCTCTTGAGCGCTAGGTTCACCTCGTCGGATATCTCGACGTCGACGGGCTCAAGCCTGCCTGCCTGCGCCTTGTAGTACCTGCCTACGACAATCTGCCTGTCGTACAGGTACGTCTCGTAGTACTTGATGTCCGACTCCCACGCCTCTATTATGTCGCGTATACTCCTCTCCGTATCGTCGCCGTAGGGCCTGCCGCCTATTGCAAGCGGATCGCCTGCGGTTATCTTTGAGAACTCCATCACGCAGTCGTCGGCCAGGCTGTACTTTTCGACGCGGCTGATGTCCAGTATGTCGCTCCTTGATTTCAGGTACCCCAGCTCCTCCAGGCTCAGCTTTGAGTAGCAGTAGGGCTTGTGCCCCGTCTCGTCCCACCACAGGTACAGCTCCTTGGATTCCGGATCGTAGAACTTTAGCAGCGCCTTTTTGGAGACACCGTCGTACGCGGCGGAGACCAGCATGGAGGAGGGCATCGAGTCCGGGTTTGAGGATTCGCCGATGTTTACGCGCATTTTGCGGCTTCATCCTCCTTCTCTTCTCCTCCCCCTCCTGCACCCGCTCCGTTTTGCGCACCTACACCCGCGCCGTTGGCAGCCCCGCCTGCCGGAGCCGACTCCGCGCGCTCGTCTGATATTATCTGCCTTACCCACTTGTCTATCCTGTCGCGGCCTATCTTCTGTATGGTCACCCCGGCCTCGCGCGTCAGCTGGCTTGCGCTCTCCGTGTAGTCCTCCAGGTACACGAACCTCCTGATTCCTATCGTAATTGCCATCTTTGTGCACTCGAGGCACGGCACGTACGTGGTATACAATGTGGTGCTGCTCGCCGAGGACGCCTCTATGCCCAGTATGGCGCAGTGCATTATGGCGTTTGCCTCCGCGTGGTTGCACAGGCAGCGTCCCAGATCCTCGCCTGACGAGATGAGTCCCCTCATGCGCCTCTGGCACCTGTCGCAGCCCCCCTCGTAGCAGTTTCTTATGCCCGGCGGAGTCCCGTTGTACCCCATTGCGATCTGGCGGCGGTCCCTTACGATCACGGCCCCCACCTTGCGCACAATGCAGTTTGAGCGGAGCTTTGCCAGCTCCGCCTGCAGCATAAAGTACTCGTCCCAATCTGGCCTGTCAAACCTGCTGCCTTCTGCCATCCTGCTTGGTCTCTGATGCGATTCGGTATTATGTATAGCGACGCGGCGGCAGGCGGCCTGCGCGCCGGCCAGACCACAAGGATAAAAAAACTCCACGCCGTCTTGCGGACGTGGCGCGATACGTAGAGATGCGGTATGTGCGAAAAGACACAATCGAGCATCGCGAATACCAGGTGAACGTGGCGGAGCAGGCATCAAGGGAGAACTGTGTCGTGGTGCTTCCGACCGGGTTGGGAAAGACCGCCGTCGCCCTCCAGGTCATAGCGTCGTACATGGCGTCCTGCCCTGACGCCGCCCCCGCCGCGGTTCTGTTCCTGGCCCCGACTCGCGTGCTGGTAAACCAGCACCACGAGTTCCTGCAAAACGCGCTCACCATAGACGACATCTCGCTTGTGACAGGCGAGGACGCCGCGGCAAGGCGCAAGAAGCTGTGGGGCGCCAGCGTCGTGTGCGCCACGCCTGAGATCGCAAGAAATGATCTCGAGCGGGGGATGATATCGCCCGACGCGTTTGGGCTGGTGATATTCGACGAGGCCCACCGCACCGTGGGCGACTATGCGTACTCTGCAATCGCCAGGATGCTAGAGCCGGCCGGCCCCCGCATCCTCGGAATGACTGCCACGCTGCCAAGCGACAGGGACAGGGCGACGGAGATAATGGCCAGGCTGCACATCGCAAGCGTGGCCGAGCGCAACGAGTCAAGCCCCGACGTAAGGCCGTACGTGCAGAAGACGGAGACTGAGTGGTTTCGGGTAGACCTGACGCCCGAGCTCCGGGAGATGCAGTCCCTCCTGAAGAGGGCGCTAAAGTCCCGGTGCGAGGCGCTCAGGGCCTGCCGCGTCAGCGTGGACGAGAACCCGTCTCTCTCAAGCCTGCTGCGCCTGCGCGACTATGTCCTGCGGCGCAACCGCGGGGCCGCCACGCCTCTGTTTGCCGCGATACGCATACACTACGCACTGAGCATTCTGGAGGCCCACGGGGTTACGCCGTTTCTAAAGTTCTGCGAGAGGGCGCGCAAGAAAAAGGGCGCGGGCGTCAGGGCGCTCTTCGAGGCCGACGCTGACTTTGTGCAGGCGCTCCGAATCGCGGACAGGGCAAAGCGGGACGGCATCGAGCACCCGAAGATTGCAAAGCTGACCGAGCTGGTTGGCGGTATAGACGGCAAGATCCTGATATTTACGAGCTATAGGGACTCTGTAGAAATGATATGCGAGGCGCTTGACAAGATGGGCGTGTCGTCCGGCAAGCTGATAGGAAAGGCGGGCCTGACCGGGCTAAAACAGAAGCAGCAGGTGGAGACGGTGAGGCGGTTCCAGGACGGGGAGTTTCGCATAATGGTGGCCACGCGGGTGGGGGAGGAGGGCCTTGACATTTCCGAGGTAAACCACGTCATCTTTTATGACAACGTACCAAGCTCGATAAGGTACGTGCAGAGGCGGGGCCGGACGGGCCGCCAGACGGTCGGCCGCCTGATCGTCTTGATTGCAAAGGGGACCATAGACGAGACGTACTATTGGATAGGCAAACGCAAGATCAAGATTGCAGAGTCCATGGGAGGCACGATGTCCGGAATGCTTGACCTCAACAGGCAGGACGAGGGCGGTGATGGCGATGATGTTGTTGTTGATGATGATGATGATGATGACGACGACGGTAGCGACAACAATACTGACAATGGCGACACGGCCGCAGGGTCTGCCGACGGTGGTAAAGACAGTGCCCGCGCCGGCGCCAGCGCAGACGGCCGCGAACCCGGCGGCCGGGGACGCGCCTCCTCCCCCTCCACCCGCGGCACCTCGGGCGCAAAGCAGCCTGCTGCCGAGGGGGGGCTTGACGAGTACCTCTAGCGGTTCCCGGCCGACGTCCCCTCATGCGGTCCTCTTGATTATGTGGTAGCCGTACTCTGACTTTACGGGCTCTGACACCTGTCCCACCTGGAGCTTAAAGGCGGCCTCCTCAAACTGCTTTACCATCTTGCCCCTGGCAAAGTATCCTAGGTTTCCGTCCCTCTTTGCACTCGGCGCGTCAGTCGACACCTCCTTTGCAAGCTTGCCGAACTTTTCACCGGCTCCGAGCCTTTCCATTACGGACAGGGCCTCGCTCTGCTTTGCAACCAAAATGTGAGAGCACTTTATCTTTTGCATGCCGCGTCGACGCGCAATCGGTATATTATTTGATCGCACGCGGCCTCAGAAAGGCGCGGCCGGAGCAAGGGCCGGAAGGCGCCGTTAAGATTTTTAATACCGCGTGCTGGCCTTTTTGCATGTTCAGATATTTTACGATATCTGAGGCCAACGAGGCCCTTCCCGACGTCGCGCAAAAGTTCCGCGAGGTTGTCGAAAGAAGGGTCGCCATAAAAGGCATCGAGCGGAGGCTGCAGGAGGCGCTTGCGTCTGGCGAGAGGCAGAATAACTCGGACGGCGGGAACGTGCAGGCGTACATGGAGATAAAGCAGGAGCTCAACGCGGCCGTAACGAAACTGTATCGCTCGATCGAGGTGCTCGAGGCAACCGGCGTCTCGCTCAAGGGGCTAGACGAGGGGCTGGTCGACTTTCCTTCAAAGAGGTTCGACGAGGACGTGTGGCTGTGCTGGAAGGCAGGCGAGACTGAGATAAAGTTCTGGCACGACACAGACTCGGGGTTCATGGGGCGCAAGCCGATTGAGGTAAGTGACGAGTCGCTGGTCTGACGCGCGACGGAGCACACAGTAAACACTTGAGCCTGGCCGGCGGGCTGCTTGAATGACGGCGACTACGACTACAACTACGACTACGATGATGATGATAATGATGATGGCAGCGACGACGACGACGACGACGACGACAGCGGCGGCACACCTGCCATCATGCGTCGCCTGTTGTCCTGCCCGCCCTTTCTGCCTCCTCAATCCTCTTGGCATCTCTGCATATGCCGCAAAGGTACGTCTCTCTGAGATCCTCGAGCATGCGGTGGAACTCATCCGTCTTGTCAAACCCGTCTGCAACCACGATGCCGCCGGGCACCCTCTTTGAGCAGCTAATGCACTGTATCTCGCATTCCAGCCTGATCCTCCTTTGCCCCTCCTCTATCCTGCCCAGTCTCATGTCTGCCGCATACCCGTCACGCTGGAGGCGTGTTAAATTAATAACAATTGCAGCTGCGTGACCGTAATGGCAACGATGTCCGCGTGGCTGCGCGTCATACGCGTAAGGTTCCTCCTCGCGTCAGTCATCTCGGTGTCCGTGGCACTCGCGCTATCTGCCCGGCACGACGGAACCCTCGACCTGTTTCACGCGGCACTGACGCTGGGCGGGGTACTCGCGCTGCATGCCAGCGTCGACCTGTTAAACGACTACTGGGACTACAAGAGGGGGATCGACACTGCGACGGGGCGCACGCAGATCAGCGGCGGGACGGGCGTACTGCCCGAGGGGCTGCTGAACCCGCAGTCCGTATACCGCGCCGGAATCCTCTTTCTGGCTCTCGGCGCCGCCGTTGGCGCGTACTTTGTAACCATACACGGAGTTCCCATAGCGCTGATGCTGGGGTTTGCGGTTGCCGCCATCTACTTTTACTCCACCAAGATAGTGAACGTGGGGCTCGGCGAGTTTTTTGTGGCTGTGAAGGGATGCATGATCGTGCTCGGCTCGTTCTACATACAGCACGGCTCTCTGGAGCCGGACGCCGTCCTTGCAGGGGTGGCGGTGGGCTCCCTGTCCTCGCTTGTGTTGTTCGTGGCGTCGTTTCCGGACTTTGAGGCCGACAAGGCCAAGGGGCGCAGGACGCTTGTAATAGTGGCCGGAAAGAGAAAGGCGTCGGCCCTTTTCTGGCTCTTTCCTGCCGTGACGTATGGCGCAATCATTGCGGGGGTGGGAGCGGGTGTGCTTCCGCATGCGGCGCTGATCACGCTTGCAACTATTCCCATCGTCGCATCCGCCGGCATGGGGCTTGCCCGGCACTGCATGTCCGCAACAGACCAGCTGTTGCCGCACCTGTCGCGGGCGCTCGTGTTTGGCCGCATAACGGGGGCCCTGTTTGCGGCCGGGATAGGAGTCTCTTTGTTCTGTCCGGGATGGTGCTAGGCCGGGCCGCGCGGCCGGCGCCCTGTCGGCCATGGCGCCCGCTCCTGCCATAGTAATAAATTGGCATGGCCGGCACAAGCCGCATGATACCCGGATCTGCCACGCCCGAGGGGACCGCAGCGTTTGCCGAAAAATCCGACGCCCATGCCGGCAACTATAGAAAGTTTGCAGGACTGACGCTCTCAAACGTGGGGCTCGGCACGTATCTGGGGGACGCGGACGACCGTACAGACGCCCTCGTGTCTGATGCCATGATACGGTCCGTGCGCGCGGGCATCAACGTGATTGACACGGCGATAAACTACAGGGGGCAAAAGGCCGAGCGCTCCGTGGGCAAGGCGGCCGCGGAGCTCATAGACCGGGGCATCGCGTCCAGGGACCAGCTGTTCATATGCACGAAGGGAGGCTACGTCACGAACGACGCGGACGTGGGGCTCGGGTTCTGGGAGTACGTGAAGCAGGAGTATACGGACCCGGGAATCGTGAGCTCCGGGGACATAACGCCCTCGTACCACTGCATGACGCCCTCGTACTTGTCCGACCAGATCGACCGCAGCCTGCGCAACATGGGACTGGAGTGCATCGATCTGGTATACCTGCACAATGCGGCCGAGGGGCAGATGAGCAACGTCACCCGGGAGGAATTCCTCGGCTCCCTGCGTGACGCGATGGCAATGTACGAGGAGCGGCGATCAGAGGGCAAGATCAGATACTATGGAATGGCCACGTGGGAGTGCTTTAGGGTCGACGACGCGAGCCCACTGTATTTGTCACTCGCGGATATATGCAGCATGGCCGAGGAGGTCGGGGGGAAGGACCATGGCTTTCGGTTCGTCCAGATGCCGTTCAACCTGTATTATGATCAGGCGCTGCTAAAAAAGAACCAGGCTGTCGGAGAAGGAGAAGGAGAAGGAGGACGACGACACCTCTCGGTTCTCGACGCCGCGTCCGAGCTGGGCATAGGCGTGTTTACCAGCGTGCCGTTCATGCAGGGGCGGCTGCTACAGTCCGGCACGATGCCGGACTTTCTTGATCTGGATCCCTCCCTACGCGCCCTGCAGTTCATACGATCCGCGCCCGGAGTACTGGCCCCCCTGGTGGGACAAAAGACCCCCGAGCACGTGCAGGACAACACTCGCATCATGAAGATCAAGCCCCTCGAGCAGCCGGAGTTCTCCGAGCTCGTCTCGAGGCTGACGTCCTAGACGCAACCGGCCGTCCTGCAAAACCTGCGGCGTGAATCGCGAAAACCGGCGCGCCCGCTGTAAAAAGATAATAGAGGGACTTGGGGCTTCGGCATGATGGACTCTGACAAGATTTACGACTATCCGGGAATATGCGCCTCCATCATGGAGATTGACCCGAAAATACGGTTTGTCGGGGTGATCAACGACCGGGGCCGGTTGGTCGCCGGCGGCATGCGCGAGAATGTGGAGCCCCTTGAGAGTGAGAATGACGATGAGATGATGTTCATGGAACTTGCGCTGCGCGTGAAGATGCGCCGCGAGTTCGACGCCACGCTTGGAGAGGTGCGGTTTGCACTTGCGCTGCGTGAAAAGGCGCTTGCAATCAGCACGCACCTCGGCGAGGACATCTTGTATGTCGTGGCCGAGCCCGACGCTGACTATGGCGCGCTTCCAAAAAGGATTCTGGATATTGTAGACGCGTAGCCGGCCCGCATTGGCGCCCGCTGCGTTTGCTGTTTGGAGGATGCTTGCTGCCACCACCACCACCCCCACCCCCACCACCACTGCCACCACCACCCCCACCATAACCATTAC
>JAGWAX010000091.1 GCA_021296175.1 Nitrosopumilaceae archaeon
GCTGCGGCGGCGCATCCGCGGGTACCGGTGCCCCCTGCGGCACGCGCGCCATACACACGGACCTGCCGTCTGGTGCCAGATCAAAGGTGATGTACATGCCGGCATCCCACCCGAGGCGGCGGACAAACTCCATGGGAATGGTAATGATATACGAGTCGTTGCCGGTCATCCTCAGCTTCCTAATGTGGTCCACGAGATCACTGCCAGGCGGTGCATAAAAGACCCACGAAACCTGTCAATAACGCGCAGGTAACATAATATATCACTTGTACCATAAATCCGCCATGACTCGTAGTACAAATATACAGAGTAAAACGGGGAGATCGCAGCCCGGCAGCTGCGATCACGTCATGGGGGTTGCCGTAAAGTAGCGCGTAGTATGCGTGTGTGGGGAGACATAGAAAGGTGGAGATGAGTACAACTGGACTGCGAACATGACATAAAATTCGAGGTGGAGGCGCGGCAGATGGGCGGCGGGTTCGGCGTGGAGGTCGTATGCGGGGCGTGCGGCGTCGTCAAGGATGATGCAGGCGAAGACGGGGCCGCATACGCGAGGCCCGCAGGCATCGCGCAGCCGGGCATGAGCGGCATGAACTCGGGCGGAAGCATAACGACTGCCGGCAACCGGCCCAACCTGTACCTGGAGATGGAGGTCGGGGGCAAGCCGGACCGCACGCTTCGCGGAGACAGGTACGTGCACAGGCAGGCGGACCTGGCAGTCGTGTCAAACATAGCGCAAAAGCTGGGCATCCCAAACAACGTGGGCATGACCGTATGGCAGTGGTACAGGCGGCTGCGCAAAGAGTTGAAGATGACAAAGGCCAAGTGCCTGGTACTGGCGTTCTTTGCCACGTGCCGGCACATGGGCTGCCCCATACTGGAGGGCAGGCTGTCAGAATGCATCCGCATGGAACTGGGCGTGAGGAACGCCCACTCGTATCTGCGCGTCGTAATGGATGCAAGCTCGTACATGACAAATGATGGCGAGATGGTACTGAGGAAGTGCGGCTTTCTGAATATGGTCGACGCGCCCGCGGGGGCGGCGGCCTGGTCCAAAAGCGGCCGTTCCGGGGGGTCGGCGCGCATGGGCGGCATACCGGATGCAGTGGGGACGGCGGGCATGGCCAATGCAGTGAAAAACGTCCGCGGCGGAGGAGGGAGCGGCGACGTATTGAAGTTTGCCCTAGGCACGGAAGTGCAGTCCCTGGCAGAGCAGTACGAGTCAGAAATCACAAACAGGATAACCGGCGTGGCCAAGCGGCTGCTACCGCACCTGTCGGCGCGCGAGAAGAACCCGCGGAGGGCCGCGCGCATCGCCGTGCGGATGGCAAGGCAGCGCGTGTGCGGGACGTCAGCGGGAGGCGGCCGCAGATGACCAGTAGCAGTAGGAACTGGTCGAGGGCCGTCAGGATGGCAACAAAGTTCGAGGCGGACGGCGCCGCATCCGAAGCCGCCGCGGAGAGGGGCGAGACTGTACGCGTGATAAGGCTCTCGGACATACGCGTGCACGACATGGATGTGAGCATACCCAATGAAAAGCAGGCGCGCGTGTACGCCGGGTTGGCATCCGGTTCGGGGCGCAAGACGATGCCGCCCGTAAGGGTCGGGTACTGGGTAGACGCCGACATGCAGGTGGGATATGAAAGCGCCGGCATCCCCGACGACAGAAGTGGTAATGACGGCCTGGTCCCAAAGTCCAGGGGGGGCGGCAGTAAAAAACGCGCGTCCAGCGCGGACGTCAGGGAGATCGTCGAATACATCCCCACGTACTATCTGCTGGCCGACGGGGACATATACCGCGGGTGTCTCAGGGCCGGCGGTGTCAGGGAGATTGAATGTGTAGTAACGGAGTGCGGTTCGGAGGCCGACTTTCTCACAAAGCACGCGCTGGCAAACCAGCGGTACGCGGGATACAACCCGCTCAAGGTCGGGCGCATCGTAAGGTGGCTGCAGACCGTATCGCGCGGCGGCGAGGCCGACGACGGCACGGGGCGCACCATATCGCGCGCAGAGGCCGAGGCCGCGCGCAGGGCCGTGGAGGACGTGATGCGCGCCTGCAGGGACACCGTAGACCAGAAGTTCATCAATTTGCACTTGGTAGACGAGGCCGCAAACGTCGTATCCGGTATGTGCGAGTGGCTCGGCGGCAGGCTCTCGAGGTTTGAGCTGCCGTATTACATACCGTACCGCATATCAAAGGCGCCGCCCGGCGTGCAGGCCGAGCTCGCAAAGCAGATCTCCAGTATAGTGAGGAGTGGGAACATGACGGACGCAAAGTTCGCCTGGCCCGCGCCGGAGGAGATCGAGGTGATGTCCGACACGCCGGCGTTCAGGGGCGAGTCGGAGCCGGCGCTCGGTGATGAATCGGGCGGCGCGACCATTGCGGTGCCGGAGGGCGAGGAGGAGGACCATGCGCATGCGTTTGCCGGTGGTGGGGGCGGCGACGGGCGCGCCGGGCGCGGACGGAGCCAGGACGGTGGTGGTGATATTAGTGTCAACGACGCAAAGGCGGCCGCCGCACGCAGGCTTGATGCAAAGGCGGCCGCCTCCACCCCGCCGGCACGGACGGGAAAGCAGCCAAGCGACGGACGCCTGGCGCTGCAGAACACGCGAGACGTGATAATCATACCGGGTACAAAAAAGCACCCCACGTACGTGGTGGACCTGAAGACCAGGCGCGTATCCGTGGCCGACGACCACCAGAAGGTTACCGTGCTGCGCGAGGTCAGCGACGCCTCAAGACGCAAGGGCGCGTACCTGCTGCCCGTGCAGGTTTGTGAGTGGCTGGGGCTGCCGGGGACCGCGGCGGCGGCAGCCGCGTCTCGCGACGGCAACGATGCTGATTCGCCGACCGACGGGTCCGTGCGGCTGCACATGTTCAGCTCGCAGGCCGGGCTGGCAAAGTTCGCCAGGCAGCAGGAGCGCGAGTCCGGCCGCCACAACGGACGCTCAAGCCGCGGGGTGATAATCTACACTTGACCGCGGCGACCGGTGGAGCCTGGGCGACCGCGGCGGGCGCGCAGGGCGCTGCCGATGGAATGGTGGGGTCGGGGTGTGATTTCTCCAAGTCGATCAAGGACAAGCTCATTGGCATGTGTAGGTACAACACGCGCGTCAGCCAGGGCTTCATCAAATACATGAATCTTGCAATACACGGGGAGGCCTGCCCCCGGGACGTGAAGTCATTGATCGCCAAGGGGGCCGTAACGTGGAATGACGGCGGCGGCGCGCCCAAGCCGACCGTACTGGGCAGGAGCCTCATGATGAGCGCGCAGCTAGGCATCACGTTCCTGGACGCATGCGTGCTGGCCGTCACATACAGGTACGCGCGCGGGCTGTCCGAGATCACGGAATGTAAGATGCGCACGGTCGTCATGCCCCTGCGGACCATACAGAACTACTTGGTGGACTGGCCGTGCGGCGACCCCATGATATGCAAGTCCGTCTCGCGCCTGCGCAACGCCGGGCTGCTGCCGCGGTCCATGAACGGGCGGGTGGCGTGCGACATGAGGCGACTGGCCGGCATACATGAGGAGCTGGTCGGGCTTGACGGGTGGGTGGAGCGCGTGTCAAACGAGATGAGGATGATGCTCATTGCCGAACGCACCGGGGCCGCCAACCCATGATCCCCCCGGACCTGCTGCCATATGCGGAGGACGGCAGGATGGTTGCGGCCGTGTGCATGCTGGCGGCCAACGCCTACACGGACATGCGGAGGCGCGAGGTCGCGGGGCGGGACCGCCATTATGCGGCCGTCGCGGCGGCCGGCCTTGTCGTATTCGCGGTGGCGGAGGGCGGGTGGCAGGACCTGCCGGCCATATTCAGTATGGTGGCGGGCATCACCATATCACTGGCGTTCTGGAGGTGCCGTGTCTTGTCGACGGGGGACTGCATCGTGCTGGCTGCCATGTCTGCGGTGCTGCCGTCATACGGGGGCATCTACTTTGTGCCGGCGCTGATCGCCCTAATGTCAATGTGGATGCTGTCGTTTCTACTGCCCATGTACAACCTCATATTGAACATACTGCAGTACGCGTCCCCCGGAGGGCGGCCGCTGTTCGGCGCATACCCCAGGGCGGGCGCGTGGAAGCGGGCGGCCTGCATGTTCACGGCCCACCACAAGCGCCCGTGGGAAAAGTACGTGGTGCCAGTATGGGAGGACGGGGACGGCTCGTTCTCCGTGCGGCATACCGTACCGTTTGAAAAACGCAACTGGGACGCCGTGAAGACCGGGCAGCTCGTCATAGTTACGGCGCCAGTTGTGCCATTCTTCCTGGCCGCGCTGCTGCTGATCGTAGTGACCGCCGTGTTCACGGCTTTGTGATACATAACGTGTCCGCATCAGGACCACAACACGCCCAAAACCGCATTTCAAAAACGAAGTATGCGTGATGGGTAATTCGCGCACATTCCACAAAAATATATGAACAGCTCCATTTACTTTTTCTCATGCAGCTAAAAGTCAGCTGACGAATTTCAAGTTTTTTTGAAAAACTTGGAATAATTTTCTGTATATGTGGGGAAATCGTATTTCTTACATGTATTTTTTTATTTTATGTAAATTATTGTATTAGCTCCATAGCTCCACGCGGAAAACTCCT
>JAGWAX010000092.1 GCA_021296175.1 Nitrosopumilaceae archaeon
CGCGACGGTTCTGACAGGTTCATTCTGGTAAGAACCGGTTCAAAAACATAATTACTACACCCCCAAAGTAGAGCTAGCTTGGCCAGAAACGCTGTAGGGAGCGCGTATGACGAGTGCTTCGTGGACAGGCAGGACGCGTTGGATACTCTTGAATCTCTGGCTGACAGCGTAGAGAAAGAACAGTGTCCTAGGTACGCCTTCGTCTACGGCGAATCCGGCATCGGCAAGACCGAGATAGTCGAACGATTCTTGGCAGTGCGGAATTCCAAAAGGCGCGACGGGCAGCACGTCATCCGTGTAGAATGCGACGAAGTTAAGGGCCCACCTCTCCTCTCGTTCGCGCGGGGCATGTCGGAGTTCCAAAAAGATGAGGGGGTGGCGCGTACCATGGCACGCGATATCCTGAGATTCATAGGTTGCGTTCCCGAGATAGGCCCGTATCTGAAGGATGTCGTAGACGCTGTAAGGGAACTCGGGACGTCGGACATAGACAGACTCATGACTGGCCAGCTAGAATTGTTCAGGGTTTGTTCCCGAGTCGTAGAGTCTGCATCTGGGCGCAGGATGCTGATTTTCTGCATAGACGACGCGCAATGGCTAGACGAAACTGAAGTGTCGTTGCTGAACCACATCATCCAGACAAACGCTCGGAGCCCGGTCCTGTTTGTCATTGTGGCAAAGCATGACGGCGTACGAAGCCAGGGTTTGCGCCACCTTGAGGAAATACGACGCCGCGCGGGGAAGAGAGCGGGACGCATAGATGTCGGGCCGTTGACGCGGGACTCGATTGCAGAGATGGTGAGGCGCATCTCAGGCGTTCGCGTCGGCGACCAGCAGGTGCGCGAGCTCCACAGGGAAACAGGGGGTAACCCCTACCTACTCCGCCACGCCATGTCGGCAGGCGCAGCAGACGCAGGCCAAGCGACGTTGCCGAAACTGGACGAGAGTTTGGAGGACGCGTACGCGGACATACATGAGTCGAAGGCGGTATTGCGGTACGCGGCAGTCTTGGGGCTCCGGTTCGAACTGTCCATGCTTTCGAAGATCTTGGGAATGGAGGCGAGCAGCGCCTTTGACATACTCTCCGACGTGAGCAAGAAGTATAGATTGGTCAAGAATCCCGGAAACGGAGAATACTTTGAGTTTTCCCACAGGATTACGCGCGACAGCGTATATGAGTCGATAAAACCCCTTCACGCGGAATTACACCTGAAGGTGGCCGAATTCTTGGAAAACGAGGATGCCGGGAAGCAGAGCCATTATCTTATGGCATACCATTACCTGAAGACGCCACTAAAAGACATGGCTCTCCGACACATGAGACTTGCTGCGTCGGCATCCATGTCGGGCAACCTCTTCACCGACGCCTCCGAGTGGTTGAGGCAGTGCCTCAAAGTGGCAGAAGAGTTATGCATCGGGAGGGAGGAGGTCGCGGCAATAAGGACGGATTATGCCCGTTCGCTGTTGGGCGAGAACAAGGTAGAACCTAGCCGAAAAATACTGGAAGAACTGATCTGCGACCGGTACTTGGCACGAGACCGGATGGCGCAGGTTCACATCCTGCTGTCTAGGTGTCACCGTCTGTTGGGTACCGCTGAATCTGGAGCCAAGGCGCTGTTGCATGCCTACACTGCAGCCAACATGGCTGAGGGGGGAGATCCGGTGCAGGCTGGAGACGCCTACGCCTATTTGGTTACAGTCTGTGACCACTTCAGGGGCGACGATTCTGAGACGAGAAGGGTGTACCAAAAGGCCACAGAGTACTACCAAGGCCACTGGCCTAAGCTCGCGCAACTGTACCGCAAGTGTGGCATTGTAATGGAATCGCGGCTGGCCATAGACAGGATGAGGCGTTCGCTACATGTGTTTGAAGAGCACCACATGGATATCGAGACGGCCAGGTGCCTGAACAACATAGGAGCCGAGTGCCTGTACGTGGGGCGCTTTGAGGAGGCGTACGAGAACCTGTTCGCAAGCCTGGAAAAGTTCAGGATATTGGGAACGCACGAGGTGGACATACCGTTGAACAACTTGGGATTGATTTACTTGCAGAAGGGCGATTATCGGCACGCCATACAGTACTTTAAGGACGCGCTGGACAGGCATAGCGAGCAGTACACCAAGATCGCCATAACGACAAACATGTCCATAGCGTACAGAAAGAGCGGCCGGTCCCAAAAAGCTGTGGAGATCCTGGCCGAGATTGAGAAGGCTGTTATGGGCAACGCCGAACCCGTCCTGCGCGACTACTATGGCTTCAACCGCAGCGCCGTGCACCGCGATCTGGAGGAATGGGAGGCTGCCAAGGAGTGGCTGCTCAAGTTTCAGCCCAACACGTACAAGAACGAGCAGGACCTCGTATGGGCAAAAAGAATGCGCGCCCTGTCTGAGATATGCAAACTGGAAGGAACGTCTGGGATTGGAGCCGACAACGAGGCCAAAATGCGAAAGATCTTCGGCACCCGGCGCCCCCAGAAATGGTTCTACGAGGTAGACTACTACCCGTGCGATATCCACATATTTGACTAGGCGTACCTCCGCAGCGCACTCTCCATTATTACGCCCATCATGTCCTTGTACTCCATTCCGCGACTCTTGGCGACGTAGTTGAAGCTGCTGTGCGGGCCTAGGTACGGGTACGGATTTATCTCTAGGAAGTAGGGCTTGCCCGTCGACTCATCCACCCTTATGTCCACCCTGCCGAAGTCCCTGCACCGGAGCGAGTTGTACGCCTTCAGCGCCATCGCCTTGTATTCCGAAAAGTCTCCTTCCGCGGCCACAACGTCGAGGCCGTAATCGTCTCGGTAGACTATCCTAGACGTGAGGTGGTTCTCGCCCATCGATTTCCCGTTCAGCGTCACCTCCACTACGCCGAACGCGTCGTCGGGTTTCGTGCCAAGTATCGGCACGTCGAACTCCGGGCCCTCGATGAACCGTTCTACCAGTACGTCCTGCCGGTACGTCCTAAGGAGATACCTGACGTGCCGCTTTAGTTGGGCAAAGTCGTTGATCTTTGACTTCTCGTCCACGCCCATGCTGCTTCCCCCGTGCGTGAGTTTTAGGATGACCGGATATTCCGGTATCTGGTCCTGCCTCATCTCCGCAACGTCCGACACCACCACAAACTCCGGCGTCCTGATTCCATGGGCCAGCGCGTTGTACTTTGTCTGTGCCTTGTTCAGTCCTATGGCGAGGGTCTCCGCGTCGGATCCGACGTATGCTATGCCGCCGGCCTCCAGTATGCTTGGTACTTGCGCCTCCCTGGCTCTGCCCATCTTCCCTTCCGCTATGTTGAAGACCATCTGTACCTCTTTGCGGTACGCGGAGAACCCGTCGAGCAGCTTGGCGGCGCTTCCTATCATCACGGTGGGAAACCCCAGATCCTCTATGGCGTTGGCGATGTCGCCTATAGCCACGGACACCTCGAATTCGGCGGCCCAGTCCCAAGGGTCATCGGAGGCGTACTCGAAGTCATCGCGCGTGTCGTATGTTATGCCGATGGTGGGGGTTGCCGGAAACTTCGCCGGGATTGTGTCGGACAGTTTTGTTCGCAGGCTCAATACGTGCTATGTTGAAATGACGAATAATTAAGAATTGATGCATGGGGCATTGCCCCATCTGCGTATGATGAATACTTCAAACGGAAGAATGCCGAGACTTGGCCCTGGCGCAGAATTATACCGTCAGATGTACACGAGAGCCTGACGTATCCTATCAATGCCGCCAGAGGGCGGCCTGCGGCGTCAAGATGCGGACTGTCCCCTGATGATGTGGCCGGACGGATGATGCATCACTGTCACGGCGTCGGCGGCGCGCAGGGACGTCCCGGACATACCGTTGCTTATTGCATCTCGCATGTACTGGAACAGCCCTATGACGGCCATCTCTCCAGTCTCCAGAAGGCGCAGGATGGTTAGCTTCAACTACCGAATTCATCCTCAAAATATCTGCCAGAGACAGCGCGTCCGGGCTTGCTCTCATGGCGGTGACTTTGGCGCGATGCCGGCATATTCATGTCTTGTTGCCACGGGTGCGTACCCAAGCCGTCTCCAGATTCGTACCCAAGTTGTATGTTGATCGGACATTTTGCGTCCGTATCCCAGACCAACTTGAACGCGTACCAAAATACGTATGAATTCACGTGGTCCTTATATCAGTCGGGAGATCTCTTCGTACACGCTCTTGCCCTGCCTTCTCCATGTGAGGACGCACGTGGCAAAATCGGCCAGGCGCCTCATGGCTGGGGGGCCGCCCTTGGTCTGCCCGATTATCTTCCGGAACACCACCATGTAGCGCAGGGCCCTCTCGCTGGCGTTGTTCGTGGGATCGACGCCGGGGTATTCCAGGAATGTAAACATGCGCGATACCTGCCGCTGCAGCTTGCCAAGCACCTTGATCATGTCGGGATCGTCCCTTCCCCTGTCGCGGTACTCGTCCATCATGTCCCGCATCACGCGGCCCATCGCGTCCCGCAGGCGCGGCGAGTGCGCACCCCGCTGCGCGGCCAGCAGCTTCGCCGTCCGGAACACCGACCTGTGGTCCTCGTGCAGCTCCTGCCGGACGGCGCCACCGTGCTTTCTGGCCAGGTGCTTCGTCTCCCGGAGGTGGTGGGCCCAGCACGCCTGGTGCCTGCCTCCCGCGTCGAACCTGCCGTACGCGTTGTACCCGTCTGTTATGGCGATCCCGCCAAACCCGTCCATGGCATCCAGCATCAGGGTGGCCCTGCTGCCGCTGATGCTTATCGCTATGCAGTCCCCTGACTGCGCCACGTTGACGTGCGCGGGGCTGCCGTCGTCGTTCCAGTGCGTCTCGTCAAAGCCTGCCGTGGCGGACTGCTCGACCCTCCTGAGTATGCCCTCGGCCTCGGGCCTTGCGGCGTCTGACGCGCGCG
>JAGWAX010000093.1 GCA_021296175.1 Nitrosopumilaceae archaeon
AATAAGCTTTTCCATCCGGATCCGCCCTGATCTTTAAGCTTTTCGTCGTTTTTGCGGTACGTGATCTGGACAGCGCCCTGTTGATGATATGATATAAAATGAAACTTCTAGGAATCCCAACCCCCGTGGTGTGTGCAGTTGTTGCGGTTGCGGCGGTTCTTTCCATTGGCGGTGTGACTACCGAGGACGGCCTGTTCATACATGACACTTCTGCCCAGACAGTCGGCGGCGAGATCAAGATCGCACTTCTAAGCGACTTTGAGCACAAGGATGTCTTTGACTATGCCGTGAGCGAGTATAACCGGGAGCAGGCCTCCATAACCTCGTCAAACTACCATATCGTAAGCAAGACAGTTGACGTGCCGGCTGGCAATCCCGCCATCATAGATGACATAAAGCGTCTGGAGGAAGAGGGTTTCAAGTACTTTATAGGCCCACTGGCCAGCTCGTCTGCAGCGGCCGCAAAGGTGTACACTGACAACACCACAGACATTGTGCTGTTGTCCCCGTCCTCCACTGCGGTCTCCCTTGGAATCCCAGGCGACAGCCTGTTCAGGCTGGTGCTAGATGACGAGGTGCATCCTTCCATAATCATGAACCGCATACAGAGCGATGGCAGGGAGCACGTGGTGCTCATATACAGGGACGACACATGGGGGGTGGGTCTGCATGACACCATAACCCGCGACTATGTGGACGTGGTGGCCCACACGATCCAGCTCCACAGTCCCAACGGCTCAAACGCGGACAAAGTGGCGATGGAGGCGGCGGCACGGGTGGGCGCGCTCATCTCGTCCCACGGCGCGGACAACGTCGGGGTCCTGCTGCTGGCGTTTGACCATGACACCGTTGCACTTGTACGGCACATTGCTTCCGATGCGGCGCTGGCCAGTACGCTTGGCGACGTGAGGTGGTACGGCGGCGACGGCACGGCGGGGCAGAGCGAGCTCGTTGACAATCTGGACGTTGCGGCATTCTTATCATCAGTCCGCTTTGACTCATCCAAGTTCGAGGTCGCCCCGAATTCCGTAAACCTCAGGATTGACGCACAGGAGTTTGTTGACGACGCGACGTATGGGGACAACCTGTACGACGCGGTCTTCCTGCTAGCCGATACGGTAATCATAAACGACGAAGAGCTTGCCACGAATCCCGCTTCCACCGTAAGGTCGCTGATAATTGACGTGGCGAATGGGCTGCGCGACCACGACCACCGCCACTCCTTAAGAACCGTCGGCGACGGCGCGCTCGGGGCATATGAGCTCGACCCGAGAAGCAGTGACATGGAGGTGCCCCCCAGGCCCCCATTCGAGGTGTACGAAATATTTGAAAAACCCGACGGGTCGTTTGACTGGCGCATCATAAGGGCAAACGTGTGCCGCTGATCTTCGGCCTCTGCGGCAGGATTGATTTATATCATAACTGGCACGGCGCAGTCACATGAAGGCCCATGTGGTAAGCTCGGAGCCCAAGGAGGTCAACCTGTCAATCACGGAGGTTGATATCGGAATCCTGTACATAATACAGCACGAGCTTCTCAAGACGGCCGGAACCAATTTTGCAGGCGTCATAGTAAAACACCCGCTCACGAACGAGTGCTGGATGAAGGTCGGCACATCCTCGGCGCCGCTGCCCGAGATCCAAAAGGCGGCCGAGTCTGCGATAAAGACGGCCGCGGGTCTCAAGGATCTCTTCTATTCCACAGTCAAGGTCGAATGAGTTGAAGTTCTGCCCCACATGCGAGGTGAAGATGAGGCGCGGCGCGGACGCCCTGAGCTGTCCGAAATGCGGGCATGTTGACGCACCGGACGGGGATCCACCGGGTCCGACATCAGATGCGGCCCTTGCAGCCTCGGGGCCGTCGTCACAGGGATCCGCCGCTGCCGCCGCCGCCGACAACGGCGACGGCACCCAGGGCGTCGGCACCCTGAACGTCTTTGATGATTCCGACGAGGACGAGTCGCGCTCCACGATCAAGATAGAGTGTGAAAAGTGCGGAAACGACGAGGCCGTATGGTGGATGCTGCAGACCCGGAGCGCCGACGAGCCCACCACACAATTCTACCGCTGCACGAAATGCCGGTACACCTGGCGCGACTATTCATAACCGTGCTGCGTGATGCGGGAGCGCCAACCCGGGTAGTCTCCCGCGCTCTGCCACCGCCGAGTCCCAGTAGTAACATGGTTTTTAATGAAGCATTGCGGCGCCCAAGTCATCTTGACTTTTACTGCAAAGACAAGCGGCTCAGACGATCTCAAGACCATCATATCTGCGATATCCACGTTGGTGGAGGAGGCCACCTTTGACGCCACGGCCGAGGGAATCACGTTCCGGGGAATGGATCCGTCCCACGTGGCGCTGATAGACATCTCGTGGCCCAACTCGGCCTTTGAAAAGTACGAGTGTGACAGCGACATAAAATTCGGCGTCCGCATCGACGAGTTCTCCAAGATAATAAAGAGGGCCGACAAAAAGGACAGCATCGACATCAGCATCTCCGATGACAACAAACTGCTCGTTACGGTCGGCCGCAACAAAAAGTACAAGATACGGTTGATAGAGAGCTCTGCAGCCGACACGCCGCTTCCCAAGATACCGTACGACACCAAGATCGTGGTCCCCACTACAAAGTTTGACAAGGTGCTCGGCGACGTGCAGGTGGTCTCCGAGTACCTGACGATCCGCGTCGCGGGCAACATAGTGGAATTTTCCGGCAAGGGCGACTCAGGCGAGGTCGCGATAGAGCTGGGGGTATCCGGCTCGCGCGACTCCGGAAGCGACGACGCAAACTCCTCGGATAACATAATCGAGGAGGTGGAGACCAAGACGGAGAGCACCGGGACCTACTCGCTGGAGTACCTCAATCCGGTCATAAAGGCAGTCGGAGGGGCCACGTCCCGCGTGACGTGCGAGTTCTCGTCTGCAAAGCCGCTCAGGCTCGAGTGCAAGATTGCAAACATAGGCCGGATCCACTTTTACCTGGCCCCGCGGGTCGAGGGTTAAAGCATTTTAAGGCTGCAACCGGCCGATGTGACATGCGGGAGCAGCTGCTCGTCCTCAAGTATGACGGGGTGTCAATCACGTCTGCAAAGGACATCCGCAACGTGGCCGCATATGTCGCCGGACTCTCGAGAGGCAGCCAGCTTGTTGTGGTGTGCTCTGCGACGGGCGGCACCACGGACGCCCTGCTGAGCATTGCGGACTCGATCAAGAGGGGCGACAAGAGGCCGGCAGAGCGCCTGGCCTCCGGCATGATCAAGAGGCACAAGGGCCTGGCAGTCCGAGTGGCAGAAAAGGCATCCGTCCAGAAGAGGATGCTTGCCGCCATTGATTCGGATTCTGCGGAGCTGATGGCACTTATCGACAGCATGGTGATGCTCGGCGAGGTGACGCCGGGCATGATGGACTACATGCTGTCGTTTGGGGAGAGGCTGTCAGTCAAGCTGGTTGCGGGGGCCATATCAGACCGCCGCGGGGTGCGCGCAGTCCCGCTTACCGGCAAGGAGGCCGGGATCGTAACTGACTCCGAGTTCGGCCAGGCAAGGCCGCTGATGGACACCACCCGCCTGAGGGTTGCAAAGACCCTCGGCGGCGCCATGTCCGACGGCGTGATTCCGGTGGTGGGCGGCTTTGTGGGCGCCGACCAGCACGGCCGGTTCACGACGCTTGGCAGGGGCGGCTCCGACTATACGGCCACCATAATAGGCTCGTGCATAGGGGCCGACGAGATCTGGCTCATGGGGGAGGTGGACGGACTCCTGACCGCTGATCCGCACATCGTGCGCGGCGCAAGGACCCTCAGACATGTCTCGTACGTGGAGGCAGTCGAGATGGCGCTCTTTGAGGCAAAGCAGATACACCCGCGCACGTTTGAGCCCGTCCTGGCGCGGGAGATTCCGATGCGCATACGCAGCTCAAGAAACACCGGGGATCCCGGCACGCTGGTCACCGCCTCGCCGCCGCCCACGGTCAGAAACACCGTAAAGTGCGTAAGTCGCATCAGGGACAGCGGCCTGGTGGACATACAGGGGGGAAGCATGGTGGGGACGCCCGGCACGGCGGCCCGGATATTTGCCACGCTGGCGGAGGCCGGAATCAACGTGATGATGATATCGCAGAACCCGTCAGAGTCGAGCATTACAATAGTGGTTCGGGACTCGGATCTGGCCAGAGCCGTAAACTCGCTGGAGCTGAAACTGCTGGGCAAGATAATCAAGAGGCTGGAGGTCACCACCAACATGTCGATCGTGGCGCTCATCGGGTCCGGGATGCGCGGCACTGTCGGCGTGGCCTCCAAGGTCTTCGAGTCGATGGGCCGCGCCGGGATCAACGTGGCCATGATAACCCAGGGGTCGTCTGAGCTGAATCTTGCATTTGTGGTGCGCAACGAGGATGCGGACAGCGCCGTGCGGGCCCTGCACGACATGTTCGGGCTTGGAAGGGCAGGCTGACCCTCCGGATGCGGCTTTCTGCCGACGTC
>JAGWAX010000015.1 GCA_021296175.1 Nitrosopumilaceae archaeon
GGGGAAACTGTTATTGACACGCAGACCGGAGATGAATACCATGCAGAATAGGGGGCGAAATACTTTTTGTATTCCACAAGCAGTGCTAGGGATCAAAATCATAAAATAACTCGCAGGAACCGTGTGGATTGGATTGTACAGGACATGCACAGTGGCCCGTAATGCGTGCTCGGACTGCAGTGGTTTGCGCCGCGCCGGGGACAGGTGACGCGGCACGAGGATAATACTGTGCGGGTTTGGCGTGGTCGGGCGGAGCCTTGCCAAGCTGTTAGAGTCAAGGGCCGACGACCTGTACGTCGGGTATGGGCTAAAGCCGCGCATAGTGGCGGTGTCTGACAACGGCGGCATGGCGTGCGACACGGCGGGCCTAGACTGCGCGAGGCTTGTAAGGGCAAAGGAGCAGAAGGGGACGGTTGCGGCATACGGCGGTGGCGGTCACGGCGGTGGCAGCAGTTCCAAGGGCAAAGGCAGCAGCAGTCCTACCGCCGCAGAGATGGCCGAGGCCGTATCTGGCGCGGACGTGCTTGTGGAGACCACCCCGAGCAATTACAAGGACGCCGAGCCCGGCATGACCAACATTACGGACGCAATGAAGAGGCGCATGCACGTAGTCTCGGTCAACAAGGGCCCCCTCGCGCTCGCGTTTCCGTCCCTAAACGAGCTCGCCGCGTACAACCGCGTAATGTTCAGGTTCAGCGGGACGGTGGGGGGCGGAACCCCGATACTCGACTATGCAAAGAACAGCTTGAGTGGGGAGCGCATAACCTCATTTAGCGGCATACTCAACGGCACCACAAACTACATACTTTCTGCAATGGCAGAAGGCATGTCGCCAAAGGCCGCGCTGCAGGACGCGCGCACGAAAGGGTATGTAGAGGCCGACGAGTCGCTTGATCTGGACGGCCTGGACGCGGCCGCAAAACTGGTCATACTTGCAAACTGGATCATGGGCATGAAGGTTACCATGCCGGACGTGAGCTGCACCGGAATCCGCGGCGTCACATCGGCCGACATCAAGAAGGCCGCAAAGAGGAACAGGGTCGTAAAGATGACGGCCGCCTGCGGCAACGACGCGCTGACGGTGGCGCCTGTTACCATACCAAGGGACGATCCGCTCTGCGTAAACGGCACGCTGAACGCGATATCATTCACGTCGGAGCATTCGGGGACCCAGACCATAATAGGACGCGGCGCCGGCGGGACGGAGACTGCAAGCGCCATACTCCGGGACCTGCTGTACATAAGGCAGGGCATCACCTCGGGGGCGTACGGTTGAAAAGGTCGAACCTCGTATCAAAGAGCGAGACGGCGGAGATACTGGACAGGGTATCGGCCGAGTGGAAGGGTGCGTTTACACCTGTGTCCAAGATAAAGAACCTCAGGGTGCACGCACTTGAAGACGGCTCCCAGATAGTCACGGGCCCCGGCACCAAGATCGCAAGGACCCGGGACGGCCGCTACCTGCCCCTCCTCACGGAGACAGGACTGCTTGAAAGGTTCCCGCATGTTGTAGTCGACATGGGAGCCGTGCGGTTCGTATGCAAGGGGGCCAACCTGATGAGGCCCGGAATCACCAAGTTTGGGGAGTTTGAGAAAGGCGACATTGTCTGCATATGCGACGAGTCGCAGGGCAAGTACCTGGCAGTCGGGGTGGCGACAGTGTCAAGCGGAGACGCCGAGGCTGCCAAAAAGGGAGAGGTGCTAAAGAACCTCCACTACGTATCAGACGCGGTGTGGGAGGCCGCAAAGGAGATACGCGAATAGTGACGCCGAATCTCTATCACACAGCAGCGGCAGCAGCGGCATAACAAAGGCCACCACATCCTCAAGGGGCAGGAGTCATCCAATGCGGCAGGCGCGCATGAGCAAACCAATCCATCCACATGAAGTAGACGTAGGGAACCGCAAAAGATACGCCGCAAGTGAAGAATGAACGTTTATCACCACGGCGGCAGGTTGGGGTTCTTGTGCCAAGGCGCATAATACTCCCTTATTTGATGCCGTCGTGACCACAGTTTTTGTCCGCATAACCGGCGCGTGTATGGAGAGGGGACGTCGGAACAATCCGACTTTATGCTGGAGGCTCCCGGCACGTCAGGTGTAACTAGGCTCTTGCGTCGGGGAGGAGTGAGGGAGGAGTAGTAGTAGTAAGGCGCATTTTATCAAATCCGCAGCAATGGTCTGCGCCCGCACTCTCTCCTACGTTGTCTCCGTAATTGCCCTGCCCCTGATCTCGGGTCGCCCTTTGCGCCCAAAGGCGCACTATACCGTCGCGGTGCCGCTACCGGCGGTGACAGCGGTGGCAAGAGTAGCGCCTTCAGAGAGCGTCTCTATCTTTTCACCCGTTATTATCATGACGTCCATGCCGTCGCCGCTCGCAGCATCGCGCATTGACGCAGAGGCAACGGCCTTTTTGGCAAGCGACACAGCCTCGTCCCTTGACATGTTGGGCTTGAACTGTGGGTCAAGCACGCCGAGTGCCATCTCGGCCCCCGTGCCGACGGCCGCATAGTCATCTGGCAGTACCGAACCCAGCGGATCAAGCGTATACAGCACGGGCTTGCCAACCACGCCGCCTACGACAACCTGTGTGAGCAGCGGAAAATACCTACGCTCGTACATCATGTTTGACATCATCTTGGCAATCGTATTGGTCGGGACGTCCCGCTTGAGCTCCATCCTGCGAATTTTTGCAAGGGCAGAAATCTGGAGGGACAGGATCTGCATGTCGGCCACAAGACCGGCGCACGCGGCCCCGACCCGGGGCGTGATCTCAAAGGTCTTCTTGGTGGACTTGCTTACAAGAAAGTTACCAAATGCAACCCTGCGCTCGCTTGCAAGCACCACGCCACCCTCAAAGGTCACGCCAACGGCAGTCGCGCCAGGCATGTACATTGACATGTATCCTGCACTTCGGATTCATAATTAAAGGGTTTACCAGAATCACTTGCACGGACAGGCCGCCTGCCTGTGAGGCCTGAATATGCAGGATGTCCGGCACGGGTTTTCCAACGGGTTCGAATCCAGACGCGCCAGACGTCAGGCCAAGCGTCATCCAAGTCTAGTGTGCAGATCCGGGGGCGCCGGGCGGCGGGGCCTCCATCGAGGCATCCAAAGCATCCCGCCAATCAGATTTTTATAGTCAACAGGCACGTCACACCTCATGGGAACAGCAGAGATCAAGGCCGGAATACTTAATGACGCCGTATTCATGGGCGTAAGGGCGTCCGTGGGAGTGATATTCATACTGCACGGGATGGGCAAGTTCAACCCGGGATTTGCAAACGCCCTGCCAAACATGGGACTTCCGCCGGAGCTGCAGATCCCAATAGCGCTTGCAGAGGTTGTACCGGGCATACTGCTCATAATAGGCGTGCTTAGCAGATTCTCCGGGGCGCTGCTGGCGATTGTAATGATGGGCGCCATATTCCACGTAAAGGGGGCCCAGAGCATGACAGGCGACGGCGGGGTCGAGTTTGACGTCATACTTCTTGCAGCATCGCTGCTCATAATGGTTGCAGGCCCTGGAAGGTTTGCAGTGGCGCAGGCCGCAAGGCGCATTCCGAGGATACTGCACTAGATGTACGCCATCCGGCGCGTCCGGCGGCCTTGCCTACGCGCGCCAGTCAGCAGCGGCTACCGCCGAACAGGTCCATTATGCGGCACATGCAGGCGGCGGTCTTTTTGAGCAGATCTATGCGCGCAAACTCGTTTGGCGAGTGGATTTTAGAGAACACGTACGTGCCGCCCACCGAGACGCACGGCGCCCCCAGCGCCTTCTGGAAGGCGTGCATGGGCCCCGTGGCGGGGTTCGATATGCACACCACGGGCTCGGAGCCAAACGATGCCGACGCGGCGTCGCGCACGTGCCGTACAAGCTGCTCTGACGGGTCCGTCCGCGCGGCCGCCTCGCCGTGAAGCATCCTGGCATGCATGTCTGCAAAGCCGTTTGCCTCTAGATGCCTTGTTATGAGGCCGAACTGCCTTGAGGGCACCATGTCCGGCACCAGCCTAAAGTCAAGCTTTGCAACCGCGACTGCGGGCAGCACGGTCTTGGCGCCGCTGCCCGAATAGCCTGATGATATACCTGCAATGTTGCAGGTGGGTGCGCCTGCAAGCGCCTTTTTGGCCCCGAGCCCCCGCACGTCCCCCACAAAGCCGTCCACGCCGTACTCCTTCCTGAAAGACGCCTCGTCAAACTCCTCGGCCTCAAGCAGCCTGACGTCGCGGGCAGTAAGCCTCCGGACGTCGTCGTACCATCCCGGTATGGTGATGCGGCCGTCAGGCCGGCGCATCGTGTTTAGCGCCTCTACTATGCGCCACGCGGGGTTCTTTATCAGGACCGCCAAGCTGGAGTGCGCGTCCATGGCAGGCCCCCTGGCCGTCAACTCAACGAACATGAGCCCCTTCATGCCCAGCCCGACTATGGGGCGGCCGCGCGGGCCCACGTAGCCAAACTCCCATATGACGCCGTCGCATGCAAACTTCCTACGGTATCGTGTCAGGTACCGTGGGAGGTGTCCGCTGCCAATCTCCTCCTCCCCCTCTACGACGAACTTTATGTTGCACGGCACGTCCCCGGTCTCCCGGATGTACGAGCCCACTGCCCTGATTCTCGCGGCAATCTCGCCCTTGTCGTCTATTGCGCCGCGCCCGTACACCAGGTTTCCACGCCGGACGGCGTCAAACGGGCCGTACCGCCACAGCTCAACCGGCTCCTCGGGCTGCACGTCATAGTGGTTGTAGAACAAGAGGGTCTTGTCGGGGTTCGACTCCGAGCGCCTCTCTGCATACACCACCGGCGGCGGCGGTGACGGCCCGGCGCGAGTCCCGGACGCGCGCCCTCCTCCGCCGCGGCCCGGCTTCAGGTACAGCACCTCGGAGTCAAGTCCCACATCCTCAAGCATCGAGCCCAGCAGAAGGGCGCACTCCTCGAGTCCCTCGCCCCTTGCAGAGACGCTCGGCTGCCTGATCATCCTTTGAAGGTCCAGTACCATCTTCTCGGTGCCGGCAGCAACCCCGGATAGGGCGGCCTCAAGTCCGGGACCTTTGGCGCGACCGCCATAGTCGGCGGCATCGGCGGCACTGCCAGCATGGCCGTGGCCGCGTGCAGTGCGCCGCCTTTGCGAGCCGTACGTTTTGCGCGCCATCAGTCGCCATCCCCGCCGGCGTCCCCGGACTCCGCACGCCCACGGGTATCAATCCGGTCATATTCAAAGACAGCCGCGGGAATTGCCTCGACCAAGTCGCTTGCCAGCAGGTGGTAGCCTCGCCCGGATGCGGCAATCTCGCCTGCGCGCCCGTTGGTGTATGCGGCGGCTACCGCGGCCTGCATCGGGTTCCTGCACGCGGCAAGCGCTCCGGCGGCCACGCCTGCCAGGACGTCGCCCGTTCCGCCCACCGTCATTCCGGGCACGCCCGTGCTGCACAGGCAGGTGTCAGTACCGTCGGATATGACGTCCGTGCGCCCCTTTAGGAGTACCGTGATGCAGTGATCAGAGGCGTGCTTGGATACGGCGCGTATTCTCGAATCCATGTCAGATACCGGGGGCACCGCCGCGCCAAAGAGGTGCTCAAATTCGCCGGGATGCGGCGTGACGATACAGTTGGATCCGGGCAGCAGGGGCAGCACGTCCGGTACGAGCGCCGACGCGTCAAGTACCAGACGCACGTCCATCTCGATCAGCGACTTTACGAGCTTCAGCAGCGCCCCGCGCTCGGCCACGGCGAGCCCCATTCCAATCGCGGCAGAGTCGAGTCCCACGGGCAGCATCCCGAGAAGCTTTGAGGCAGAGCCCCTAGTCAGCTTGGCATCGGCCATCGGCATCACAATCAGGTCGGGTGACGCCGCCCTAGTGGCAGACACGTTATGTTTTGGCACCGCCGTGTATACCAGGTCGGAGCCGAACCTCAGGGCTGCAAGGGATGACAGTATGGGGGCCCCGTGGTACAGGTAGCTGCCGCCCACCACGAGGGTCTTGCCGTTCTGCCCCTTGCGCGAGTGCTCGTCCCGAGCAGAAAAGAACGCAGAGGCGTCGGTGCCGGACGTGACGACGGGCACGCCGTACATCGTTTCCCCGATGCGTGAGAGATCAAAGCTTGTCGGCAACATGCATGGGCGCATCGCGGGGAAATAAATTTCTGTTCAATCTCGCGGGGTGGGCGCGCAGTCAGAAAGGGCCAAGCGTGCAACCGTACGGGGCAGGCAGGCCTAGGCGCGCCGTCACGCTGCCTTGGTTCTCTTTGCAGGCGCGGCCCTTCTTGAGGCCGGGGAGCGCTTTGGTGACGCGGTGCGCCCCGCCTTGGCGGATTTTGGCGGATCGGGCTTTTTTGCGGTGCGCCCAGTCTTGGCAGAGGATTTTGCAGAGGACTTTGCGCGGACAGTGTCGGTGACACCTGCGGTGGCAGAAGGGTTGTCGCCGTCACTCCCACGGCCGTCACTGCCGTCGTCGCCATCGTCGTCACCGTCGTCGTCGACGACGACATGATCGGTGGTGGCGACGCCATACACGTCCGCATCCCTCTCAAAATAGGCCTTGCGCGCAAAGCACAGGTACGTGGTGTGTCCTATGCCTTGGAAGGAGTGGCGCGTCTTGCCCTGCCGGGCCTCTATATTGCGCAGTATGAGTTCGGTAGACTCTATGTCGGTAAACTCGTTTTCGACAAGCGACGCGGAGAGTTTCTCAAGCTGGTTCATGGTGGGGCATACTGCAAACACGCAGCCGCTGCCCCGCAGCATGCGCCTGACCTGAGGCAGTACCGTCCACGGATCACCCACGTCTATCAGTGCCACGTCGGCGCCGGATACGGGCAGTTCGGGGGCAGTAGCGCCGCTGTCACTGTCTGCATCATCCGTCACATCCAGCTCCTTTATGTCCAGGTTCTGAAGTGTCACGTACTTTGAGACGCCCGCGCGGTCGATGTTTTTTTGCGCGATTTTCATGAACTTGGGGTCCACGTCAAAGGAGTAGACGTGCCCCCGCGGCCGCACCACGTTAGCTACAAATGATGTGAGGGAGCCGCTGCCCGTTCCCACCTCGAGTACCTTCTGCCCGCCTCCAATTCCTGCGCGCGCCACTATGTATCCCAGCTCCTTGGGGTACACGATCTGCGTCCCGTGCTGCAGCTTCATGGTGTAGTCGTACAGCGTGGGCCGTAGCAGGTAGACGTACTTGGACTTGTTCGTGGTCAGCCGGGAGCCGTACTCCTTCCCGATTGCGTCAGAGTGCCTCAGCACCCCAATGTGGGTGTGGAGCGCATCCCCGCGCGTGATGCGCACGAGCCATTTCTTTGAGCGGTTGTAGTAGAACAGGACGTGCGAGTTCTGCTTTATCTTATCGGCCACTACATGCGCGGCCGGCGGTTTGGATAATAACCTACTGTTTGTGCGTAAAGGTGCACAAGATCCGGGGTAACGCGGGCGCAAGGCAGGCAGAAGCGGCGGCGGCGGTAGGAGGGGCCCAGGCATGCGCCTGCCGGGGGGAGGGAGTCCCTTGCGCACGCGATCACTGCAGTATGAACATGGTCCACTGGTACCCGCCCGGGGCCGGGGCGGCCTCTAGTATAATGTTGGTTCCTCCGAGCCCCGATATCGTGGACTTTAGCGGCCTTCCGTCCTCGCTGTCGTCCAGCAGGGACTCGGCCTTGGTCATCCACGCCGACACTGACTCGAACCCGCCGGGCTCTTGCTCATGCCAGCAGTCGCACACGAGCCCTGCTATCACGCTCTCAAATATCGCATCCGCGTGTCCGCGGCTCGTGCCGGTGGGCGGAACGGGGTCAAGTGCTATGACCGCCACCACGGGCGAGCTTATGTCGCCGCCCAGGTTGACGTTCCCGACCGTAATGCCGTTTGTATCCACAATGCCGCTCGTGGTGCAGTACGAGGTGGACACCAGTCCGCCGCCGTCGGCCGCGGCGTCATAGTACGAGCAGTACTGGGGTATGGTATGATCCGTGATCGGCACAGGCAGGGACATCGAGAGTCCGCGCGCCTCCAGCTCCGCAGAGACGCGCTCAACGTCATAGTACGTGAAGACCCTGCCAAGGTCTACTTGCTGCTGTTGTTGCGGCGGCGGCGAATCCAACAGGGACGGCGCCGGCTCTTGCGGGGACGCTGGCAATTCTGCTGTCAGGCCGCCAGATGCCAGCAGTCCCGCAAAGGATACCGCGGCCGCGGCGCCAAGCAGGATGGGCAGCATCACTATCCTTCGCAATATACCATAACTGCACGCGTGCAGAAATAAGGATTTGCCGCAGGCCGGTCGCCGGCGCCTCAAATCGAGATTATAAAGAGCCTCGAGTCCTCCGTGATGCCGTGCATCTCCACAAAGCCGGCCGTGACCTCCAAGATGTACGTTGCCATGCCGCCGGGCACGATGCTCGTGCAGGTGGTGATCTCAAGCGCCGTCTTGCACGGCGGCACGCCCTGCTCTATGTGCACCACCGCGCCGTCCTTGTCAAACCATATCATGTCAAGCGGAAACTGCATGTTGAGCATCCACAGCGAGTACGCCCCGGGCTCTTGGAACACGAATATCATCCCCTGGTCGTAGGGCAGCTGCTCCTGGAACATCAGCCCCCTGACGCGGCGCGGCTCGGTGTCCGCTATCTGGACCTCGAGGGCCACGTTGTCCACCTTTATCATGCCGCGCGGAAACGCGACGGTCTCAAGCTTGCTGTCCTGGGGTATCGCGTAAATTCCGGCCACGCCCACGATCACGGCCGCAATCGATATGGGTATGAGTATCTGCGCGCGTGTCGCCATGATCGGCTGTGCCGCATGTCGTCTTAAAATTGTACTTGTGGCGTGCGGATCCAAGATACGGCAGCATGTACACTGCGCGCACGCATGCGCTACAGGTCTCGCATCGTGGAGATGGTGTTTTTTGTCACGTGCCCGACCTCGTGTATGGTCGAGCTGTTGTATCTCTTCTCGAGGTAGCGTCCCGCCAGGATCATGGGGGCCCCCACAGCGCACGTGACGCCGGTCGGCTCCGGAATCCAGAGCATGATAAAGCCGATCTTTTGGATCTTTTTGCCGGGAGCAGACACGCTCCTCAGGTACTTCAGGGAGCCGTCTGATATGGCGCCGTTCCCCGCCCTTGCGACATCCTTGTACAGATCGGAGCGGGCCGCGGCAGAGTCCGATATGCGCCTGAGGCGCTCCATGCGCCTGCGCATAGGATCGTCCGGATGCATGATCGAGCATGACAGAATAACTAGATAAGGACTCACCGCCTGAGGACGGCGGCTGGCAGGCCGCCCCCACCGCGAGCACGTGGGCGCAGCGGGGGCAGGTACGGTCCGTACGCGATACGCGTGCGGGCGCGCCCGCGCCTGCACGGTGCCGGCAGGAGCGGCATTGAAAACACCCAATTATACCCGTCTGCCCGTCACAAGGGTATGGCAAGGGACAGCAGACGCCTCGAGTCCATTAAAGCGGCCCACAAGTCCGAGCGCCTCCGCTCCAGCTCCCGTATGGAGGACTACCTAGAGGTCATTGCAGAACTGGTGGAGCTCAAGGGATACGCCACCACGCTTGACGTCTCAAGGTACATGGACGTCAGCGCGCCCAGCGTCACGCAGATGCTCAAGAGGCTCGACGAGCTGGGGCACATAGAGCACGAGAAATACCGCGGCATAAACCTGACGTCCAGCGGCGCCCGCATAGCAGAGGGCATAAGGCAAAAGCACGACACGCTCATCGAGTTCTTCGGGATGCTCGGAATCAGGCACGACACGGCAAGCCAGGATGCCGAGGGCATAGAGCACCACCTCAACCCGGAGACCACGAGGCAGCTGCGGAAGTTCGTCACGTACCTGAAGGCAAACCCGGGCGTAATATCCGGGTTCGGGGGGACGTCCTGGAAAGAGGACGGCAAGCCGGCGGACAAGACGGACTCGGATGCCGCGCGCTAAGTCCAGCAGCAGCAGCAGCAACAGCAGCCGCACCAGTCAGTCGGCCAGCTTTACCACAATGTCGCGTTCTGGCGAGTCGGCGTCAAGTATGGCGCGGCCCCCCGGCGCGCGCGTCGAGATCTTTACGACGCCCTTCTTGTTCGTCCACCCGGTCGCAATCTGCTTGCCGTCGGGGCCCACAATCTCGACGTTTCTAGAGGGGTGCTTTCGGCCCACGTCGATGAGGATCAGATTGCGGGTGCTTGAGAATGAGAACTTTAGCTCGGCGCCGTTAGAACCGTGCCTGCGGCGCCTCCCAGAAGAGCGCGACGGGCGGCGTTCGCGGCCGGAGCGGTAGTTGTCGTAGTCGGCGGCGCTGCCGTAATCATCGCCATCATCATCGTCACCGTCACCATCACCGTTGTTGTTGTCGTTGTCGCTGCCATTGAGATCGACGCCTCCGTTGTAGCTGTCCTCGCCAATGCCGTTGAAATCCTCATACTCGGCGTCCGTCTTGCCGTAACGGCCACCCGCATCGCCGTCTTCGGGCGGCGCATCCAGGCCTGCCGTCCCCTGGCTTTCTTGCATCTCCTCCCGGGTCCGGACGTCAAGGTGGACGCCGAGGTGGTCCTGGAGCTGGTCTATCTTGGAGCCGCCCTTGCCGATTATGCGGGCCTTGTTCTTTTTTGACACAATGATTCTGGCCCTGTCCTCGGACGCGAACTCCACCTCTGCGCGCCTGTCGTACTTTCTTACCACCTCAAGCACCTTCTCGGAGGCCAGCCTGTAGACCCCTCCGCGGCTCTTCCCGCCGGCCTTGTCCTGCGATATCGGCACGATCACGTTCTCCTCGCCAAACGTGTACACCTCGTATGCCGCGCGATCGTGCTCAAGGTCCTTGACCACTATCACGGGCCTCGCAAGGTCCGACTCGGTCATGCCCGACGGTACCTTTACCTCCAGCCGAAGGTCGTACACGGTGTCTATCCTGCCGGCCCTGACGAAGATCACCGTGTCAAGCACGTTTGGAATCATGCCAAGCTCTATCTTGCCGATGAACCGCTGTATGGCGTCGATGGGCGAGTTTGCATGCACCACGCCGACCATTCCGACCCCGGTCATCCTCAGATCCGCAAACGTCTCAAAGTCCTCCTTGCGGCGCACCTCGTCAAATATGGTATAGTCGGGCCGCACAAGCAACAGTATGTCGGCCGTGTTCTCAAAGCTGCCCTCAAGCTTGCTGTACTGCGTGACGCCCGAGTCCACCTGCAGGTCCCTTGGCGATTCGAACGTCTTTACTATCTGACTCTGCTGGTGGTAAAAGTTCCCCAGGCTGGAGGCAAGTGTGCTCTTTCCGGAGCCGGGCGGCCCCGCAATCACAATACCCTCTGCCATCCCGCCGAGTCTCTTCGTGAGGGTTTCTGACACGTCGTAGTCGGACAGGGACATCTTCGTCGTCGGGTGCACGATCGTAATCTCAAACGATTCGGAGAAGGGTGGGCGCGTCATTGCAATGCGGTAGTCCCCGTGCTGCACCACGGTGGCCCCCTCCATGGAGATCTCAATCGTGCTCTGCTCCGTGGCGTTTACGGCGTCAATGATCTGCGAGGACAGCGTCTCAAGGTATTCCCGGTCAAGCGGATCCGACGGAATCTCCACCAGCTTGAACTCGCCGGGCCTGCCCCTCTTTGCAAGGGGCGGCTGCCTCTCCTTTAGGTGGACGGACATCGTATCAGAATCAAAGAATCTCAGAAACTCCAAGTCCTCTTCTGAGGGGCCGCGGGCGGCATCATCCCTCAGAAAGACGGCCGGGATCCCCTGGGATTTGGCGGCCAGGTGCTGCACCTTGTCGGACGTGTAGAGCGTGGCGCCCTCGTCTCTTGCCACGTCGGTTATTATCGCATCTATCCGCCCCGACCCGGCAAGGTCTATGTCGGCAGATGAGACGTGCTGGCCCCTCTGGGACACCTCAAGCCCGAACTGTCCGGCTATTTCGCGGAGGCGGTCAAGTCTCTGGAGCCCCACGAAGCCCTGCCCGCGTCCGGACGAGGCCTGGGACTGCAGCTCGTCGACCACTGCCTGCGGGACTATCACCTCAACGGAGCGTATCGAGCCGGATTCAATCTGAGATGCAAGCTGTCCATTTATCACGACGCTTGTGTCTACTACAACCTTATCCAATCAGTGGAACGGCCCCGGCTCGTGATAAAACCCTTTGCGCGCAGGCACCGGGCGCGGCACGGCCTGGGCGCCAAAAAAAAGAGGCGCATGTGACGAGGTGGTGGTGTCGGGGGTGTAGGTGTAGGTGTAGGTGTTGGTGTTGGTGTTGGTGTTGGAGGAAATAACGGTAGAGGCGGCGGGGCCATGCGGCGCCTAGACTCAAGAAATACGCGCCAAACGGGCCGGAAAATCCAACATCGCGCCGCATATTTACGGCTCTTGATTGCGCGGCATGGGAAGACTGCGGCATGCGCAGAACACCAAGTTCTACAAGGACTGCGCAGAGTATTTCAAGGCGCTCCGGTCAAAGGGCTCCACGGACTTTGAGTTTGAGGACGAGTATTATTTTACAATGCCCGGAATCTCCGGCAAGATCGAGGATTAACAACAGCGCGTGGCCGGAAACCGGACGCAGGAGCGGCAAAGGGGCCGGCAGGAACCACAAGCCCACAGTAAAAGTTTAGGAGAGGGGTGCGTCACGCAGAGGCATGGAAGGGCATCTGGAGGACCTGGCCTGCGGGGCAGTCAGGTATGCGTCAAGCCTGCCGGGAGTCGCATACTGCGACGCCAGGGCAGAGACGCGCAGCGGCACGCAAGTACTCGTGGAGAATGGCAGGATCGATCACGTCAGGGACGTGTCTGATTCAGGACTCGGCGTCAGGATTCTTGACGGCGGGCGCGTCTGGAGGTTCGTGTCAGTCTCCAGTCCGGAGTCGGCAGATGAGGTGAAAAGCGCCATAGACTGCGCCGGTTTGGGGGCGCGGAGTGGGGAGGGGGAGGAGCCGCATGCCGGAAAGGAGGCATCTGCGGCAACGACATCATGCGCCAGCATCGTACTACGCGACATCAGTCCCCGCACCGCAAGGATCACTCGCCGCGTTGCAAAGAGTCCGGACCCCGACTCGATCATGTCGCTGGGACTTGAGTGCAGCAAGGCCATATCAGGCATGCCGCACATAACAAACTCCGTTACGGCCCCGCAGTTTGAGACGGTCTCAAAATACTTTACAAGCAGCGAGGGCGCCGACATACTTGAGGAGTATACGGACACCACGGTCTCGATGACTGCGACTGCGACTGCGGACAATGTAAGGAGCGGGGGCCGCATTACGCGCACAGTCGACTCGACTGTCGGTGGCAGGGGGGGACTTGAAGCAGTAGACGGCGAGTCGCACTCAAGGGCCCTATACGTGGCGTCAAAGGCCTCTGAGCTTGCAGCGGCCGGCACGGCAAAACATATGGCCGACGCGGACGTCGTAATGAACCCGAACTTTGTGGCCCTGCTTGTCCACGAAATCCTGGGTCACCCCTCAGAGGCCGACCGCGTGATGGGAAGGGAGATGGCGTGGGCCGGAGGGGCGTGGTGGAGCGGCATGACGGGCGGCAAGGTAGCATCAGAGTCGCTGAACGTGTTTGACGATCCAACCGCGCCTGGCAGCCTCGGGTGGTACGATTATGACGACGAGGGGGTCAAGTCCTCAAGGACGCAGCTGATCAAGCGCGGCGTCCTGCAGGGGCACATGCAGAGCAGGGAGACTGCCGCCGCGTACGGCGCCGAGCCCACAGGCAACATGAGGGCCGCCGGCTACGGGTTCATGCCGGTGATACGCATGGCCTGCACGTGCATAGAACCTGGCGACCACGCCGTCGACGAGATGATCTGGGACATCAGGGACGGATATGCAATATATGACATGAAGATACCGTCAATAGACATGAACAGGTACAACTGGAGCATCTCGTGCCAGTACGCGCGGAAGATCACAGGCGGCGAGCTGGCAGAGACGGTAAGGGACGTCGTAGTGTCCGGGACAGCTCCGGGCCTTTTCAGGTCGGTGTCGGCATGCGGCAAAGACTTTGAGGTGACGCCCATAACAAACTGCGGCAAGGGGGATCCGATGCAGTCCCTTGCGATGGGAAACGGCGGCCCCTCTATACGCGGCAAGGCCACCGTGGGCAGCATATGAGACGGAGAAGGAGAGGTGTGGATAGCGTGACGGCCGCAAGACTGGATGACATAAGGGCAGACGTCGAGTCATGTCGAAGATGCGGCCTCTGCGCCACGAGAACCAACGCGGTACCGGGCAGCGGGGGACGCGACGCGGACATCATGCTGGTAGGCGAGGCGCCGGGCCGGAGCGAGGACGCGCGCGGCGAGCCCTTTGTGGGTGCAGCGGGCACCAGGCTGGCCGGGGCCCTGGCCAGGGCGGGGCTTGCAAGGGGCGACGTCTACATCACAAACGTAGTAAAGTGCAGGCCGCCCGACAACCGCGTCCCGACTGCTGAGGAGCGGCAACAGTGCTCAGAGTACCTCCAAGCGGAGATCGAGGCGGTCAACCCGCGCATAATCTGCATACTCGGGAACACGGCATTCGGGTCCATCCTCGGGGGATCCGAGATTACAAAGAACAGGGGCAAGACCGCGTCCATGAACGGCAGGATGTACTTTGTCACCATACACCCGGCCGCGACCATATACAACCAAGAATTAAGGGGCACGTTTGATGCAGACATCCAGAGTGTAGTACGGATTGCAGCGGAGATCAGGTCCGGAAAGGTGATAACGCCTGACATCTCATACTGATGGCCCGTACGGGGCCAGGTGCCGCGACAGCTCGCTCCCCCTGCCGAGGGGATTTTACGCGCGCGACACGGCCATAGTGGCAAGGGACCTGCTTGGCGCCATACTGGTAAGGAGGGCGGGCGGACAGACAATCTCGGGGGTCATATCCGAGACGGAGGCATACGGGCACAGCGACGATCCGGCAAGCCACGCGTACAGGAACAAGACGCAGAGAAACCAGGCAATGTTCGGCCAGGTCGGCAGGGCGTACGTCTACTTTACGTACGGGATGCACTACTGTTTTAACGCGACGGCCAGGGACACGGGCAGAACAGAGGCAGGTGCCGTGCTGATCAGGGGGATCATGCCAAGGGAGGGCGTTGCCACAATGATGAGAAACCGCAAGATTCAGAACGCGCGCATACTGGCAGACGGCCCTGCAAAGCTCGCACAGGCCATGTGCATATCGTCAGGACAGTACGGGGAGGATCTCACGACGAGACCGAGGCTCTGCATCACAGGCAACCCCGACTATGACGGGGAGCGTCACGACATCGTCGAGTCGACAAGGATCGGAATCAGGGAGGCCACAGACAGGCCCTGGAACTTTAGGCTGTCCGCGTGATGCTGCAGCCGGCAACTCCGTACTGTCATTCATGTCCAGAGGGTCGGTGCGGCACCAAGCCAAATACAGGCAGCCTTCAGAGTCGGGATCTTGAGAACAGCGCCGTGTCGCAGAGGGCAAAGGTGGAGGGGGAGTAGGTGTCAATCACAAGCCAAGGGACAATCATCGGTTATTGCCATCAGTGCCGTCATCAACCGGCATGTCCGCGGCCGCCATTGTCGTCGCGGTCATTGTCGTCGCGGTCATTGTCGTCGCGGTCATTGTCGTCGCGGTCAGCTGCAACCGAACTGCCATCTTTATTATCACGGGCATCGTCGTTTGCATCATCAAGCGTCCACGGAGCGACCCTGCCCATGATGCGCCGCCAGTCAAGCCTCAAGAGCAACACCACCACCAAGGTCATCGATGCGCCAAATATCACAATCCCCACATAGATGGGTGTCGGGCTCTCAAGATCCTCCATATACGGCTCTACAAGCGACAGTCCCAGATAGTGTGATACGAACACGATTACATAGCTCAATACAAGCTTGCCTGCCAACGTGGCCACAAGAAACTTCTTGGGATTGTACTTTGCAAGCCCCAGCGGGATATACACGAGATCATCGGGGATCGGAGTTGCCGCCGCAACAAACGTAGCGGCCGCCCCGTACCGCTTTACAAGCCTCTCAAACGGCCGCATGCGGTCACGCGTACTCTGCTTGATTATGCGCCTCCCCTCGTAGCTTGCAAGGAATATTATCTGCTTTGCAGCTGTGGCGGCAAACGCCGAGGTCAGAGCGAGCGCATGCAGATCAAACTTGTCCCCCACAGACATTGTTGCAAGGAGCAGAAAGCCAGGCAGCGGGACAAACGGAACAAGCGAGCCTATGAAATTGACCATTGTCAGGCTCAGATAGCCGACCTCAGGGGCAAATGGAAAGAGGTCGGCAAAGTCCACAAGCCACGTCACGTGCAGGATTATTTAACCTTCAAACGTATCCCCGTGCCGATACCTAGTATGTCGGCGCCGGCGGCGCGGACAGTGCCGGAGCACGGCGCCTTTCAAAAAACCAATGCCAGAAATTCTGGAAATAGCATAAATACGCGCCCCATACACCACCGTTATGGCAAGAAGGAAAGACCTCGCAGAAGTCTGCGACCAGATCGCCGCGATCAGTCCCTACGTGCGGTTTGTAGGGGTCATAGACGAGCACGGAACGCTCATCGCATACAGAAGGAGGGACGAGCTCGCCCCGCTGCTTGACAAAAAGGACACCAAGTACCAGTTCTCCCACATTGCCATAAAGACCGATCTTGAGAGTTTCTTTGACGAGAACCTGGGCGAGATAGAGTTCGTATGGGAAGAGCGGGCAAAGGTGCAGATCATATCGTTTGCAATCGGGAAGAACCGCATCTGGGTGTCAATAGACAAGATGGTCGTGCGCTCAGAGATACTCAGGATAATAGACGCATGCCTGCCAATAGCAAGAAAGTTTCACTAGCCAGTCCGTCACACGGCTTGCGGGTTTAGTAGAGGAAACAGTCCCCGTACGAGACTTTCAAAGCTCTTAGTTATGGTACGGCAACCCCAAAGGCGTCGATTCAGGGGGCTTCCCAACTCTGCACTCGAGTCATTTTAAGATGTTTTGAGACGTATTTTTAACAGGCAACACTCACAACCAGTTAAAACCCGGACAGGGCGGTCACGGCGACAGTCTGTCCGGATCCCGGGGGTACAGCACAACCTCGCGGACATTGTCCACGCCGGTTATCACCGCCATGAGTCTGTCAAGTCCCATGCCCCAGCCGGAGTGAGGGGGCATCCCCCATCCAAACGACTCCAGGTGATCCTCAAACTGCGCGGGATCCAGCCCCTGCTCTGCAAGCCTGGACCTCAGCGTCTCCGGGTCGTGCAGCCTGGTGCCGCCGGAGGACAGCTCGAGGTACCCGTACTGCAGGTCAAACGAGCGCGACAGTTCCGGGCGCCCGTCCTTCTCCCTTATGTAGAACGGCTTTAGCTTTAGCGGCCAGTCGGTCAGAAAGAAAAAGCCCGGATGGTTGCGCCCTATCAGCCTGAGGTGCGAGTCAAGCAGGTCGTCGCCAAACTCCACCTCTTGGCCGCACTCCCGCAGCTCGCCGACGCACTGCTCGTAGGTTACCCTCTCAAACGGCGCCTCCGGCGTGGGCACGACGCAATCTATCACGTCCTGCTCTGCGACGCAGTCCGATGCCACCTGCCTGCACGTCGACGCGACAAGCCTCTCAAGCACGCCCATCACGTCGTCATAGTCCATGAAGGCCGCCTCTATGTCCACGCTTGTGAACTCGGTCAGGTGACGGCCCGTATGCGAGTTCTCGGCCCTGTAAAAGTTCGATATCTCAAACACCCTCTGCAGCCCTATGGTCATCTGCTCCTTGTAGAGCTGCGGGCTTTGCGCAAGGTATGCCGTCTTTCCAAAGTATTCCAGGGAGAAGAGGTTGGCCCCGCCCTCGCTTGCGCTCCCGATTATCTTGGGGGTCGTAATCTCGATGAACCTCTCTGACGTCAGTGTGTCGCGGAGCGCCTGCAGTGCGCGGTGCCTCATCTTGAATATGGACGCGGTGCGCTGGTTCCTCATGTCCAGCGCCCGGTGGTTAAGCCGGGTGTCGATATTGCTCTCAAGGCGCCCGAGGGGATCTACAGGCAGTGGGTGAGACGCCCTGGCAAGCACCACAATCTCATCGGCCAGGACCTCAAAGGAATAGTCCCTGGCCCTGGTCTCCTGTATGGTGCCAGACACCGATATGACGCTCTGGCGACTGAGCTCCGGCACGTTTACGTCCTTTATTATTATCTGTGCGAGGCCGGTTACGTCACGGAGCGTGGCAAAGGAGAGCTTTGCCATCTTTCGATAGTCCTCAATCCAGCCAGATATCGTGACGGTCCGGCCCACCATGTCCTCGCCGAGGTCCGCAATGTCATGCGTCCGCACAAACGTCACCGCATCGTCACCTCGTATTCCCCCGCAGGTCGGCGCGGCAGTGGTGCTGCATGCTGTGGGGCTGCCTACGTGCTGTTTATATCCATTGGTCGTGCCCACCGCATAATGGGCGGTTTGGATCGCGATGCGGGGGACGGAGGCAGCCTCATACGCGTGGACGGGCTTTCTGCGGCATACCGCACACACGACAGGGGTGCCAGGGGGGGCAGAAAGATGGTGCACGCCGTACATGACGTGGACTTTGAGCTGAAAAAAGGGCAGACCCTCGGGATTGCAGGGGAGAGCGCCTGCGGCAAGAGCACCTTGGGGCTTGCAGTCATGAGGGTGCTCGAGCCGGACGCCGTTGAGACGTCAGGTAGGATAACGTGCGGCGGCGAGTCCATACTCGAGATGCCAGAGTCGGGGTTTGACGCGGATTTTCGGTGGAAGCGCATTGCGATGATATTCCAGGGGGCCATGAACTCTCTTGACCCGGTCTTTACGATACGCGAACAGTTCTCAGAGGTGCTCTCAAGGCACGGGTACGATGGTGATGCGGACAAGGCCATATCGCGCGCAGTCAGAGAGGTCAACCTCTCAGAGTCCGTACTGTCCAGGTATCCGCACGAGCTGAGCGGGGGTATGAAGCAGCGCGTGGTCATTGCGATGGCGCTCTTGCTGAAGCCCGAACTGGTCATCGCCGACGAGCCTACCACCGCCCTCGACGTGCTGGTGCAGGCCCAGGTAATATCGCTGCTAAAGTCGCTCAAATCAGACGAGGGCATGTCGTTTATACTGATAACCCACGATCTGGCCGTTCTCTCAGAGATTGCAGACGTGGTGGGCATAATGTACGGCGGCCAGATAGTAGAGTTTGGCAGCCTGCAGGAAGTGTACGAGAACCCGAGGCACCCGTACACGCAGGGGCTTCTAAAGTCGATACCCACAATACGGGGCGGGCCGCCAAGCTACATCGCCGGGGTGCCGCCCGCGCTACTGGAGGAGCCAAGGCAGTGCAGGTTCATCGACAGGTGCCCGTACGCCATGGAAAAGTGCACCGCGCCCCCGCCAAAATTCGTGACCAATACCGGGTACGTCATGTGCTGGCTGGAGGAGGAGGAGAAGGCGGCTTCCCAATCCAACGCGGCTGCGCCACCGCCCAGAGAAGGCAGCTGACGGCGTAAACAAAAGCGCAGCCGCCATGCCAACGTTTATTCGAACATTGCGCAAATAGCGCTTCATGATAGATCCAAAGGACGCAAAGGACGTGGTAGAGACCCTGGGCAACAACCTGATCGGAGTCGCGCACGATTCCAAGAACTTTGAGAAGCTGCCGGACAACTACTGGGGATACTTTGCAAGGGGGCACGACTCGAATGGCGCGTTCGGCGTGATCATAACGTATTCAGAGGACAAAGAGGACGTAGACGCCCTGATCTCCATGTACGAAGAGTGGGCCGAGAGAAACAAGCGCAAATAGTCCGGTTCGGAGACAAAGGGCAGGATTGCTAGCGCGTCTCCTGCAGCAGTTTTCTGTATCCCTGGCACTCCTTGCATACGGGCTTGCCCTTGTATGCAGGATTGCCGTCCTTGATCTTTAGGGTTCCAGCTGCGTTCTTGCAGATGCAGCAGGTGGCCATCACGCGGGCATAAGGCACGCCACAATATGTGTGCACCGCAGACTGCGGACGTCGGCACGCCGAGGAGCCGCACGCATAAAAACGGCGCCGCAATACTAGTGACATGGCCGAGTGCGAATTCTGCGGGTCCATGTTCGGTGACAGGGCCTGCTACTTTTGCGACAAACGCTGCTGCACGTCGTGCATGACAGACGACAGGTCGAGGTGCAAGAGGTGCTATATCGACAAGAGAAGGCTGGGGTGGGGCCGGCTTGTAAAGAGAAACAAACTTGTCGTCATATTTGCAGGGCTGCTGTGGCTGTACGCAGTCTTTCCAGGGCCGTTTTTGCCGGGACTTGATCCTACGTTCTACACCATATCGCTGGTCGCCGCAGCACTCATAATGATTCCCATCTGCTTGGCGCTGTTCTTCTGGTCGCTGAACCCTCCCAACTCGGATCTAGGGCGGCGCGGCAAAAGAAGGGACTGACCGGCAGGGCGGGTACAAGTCAGGCGTACGGGGATGCGAGTCCCGTGACAACGCGGATCAACATGGAAAGATTGGCAGGATCGACGGTGGTGGTGGTGGTGGTGG
>JAGWAX010000166.1:0-526 GCA_021296175.1 Nitrosopumilaceae archaeon
TGCGACGAGCACGACTGGCAGGCCGACGTGGACGGCAACACGTACTGTGTAAAGTGCAATGCCTGCCAGCATGCAGACGCGCGCACCGGGGCTCCCGGGCCTCCTGATGCTAGGGCGGTCGTAATGGAGTCCTGCCCGCACCCGAAAAAAAACAAGCACGAGTCGACATTTGTAGACCTGCCCGGCTACGGGCCCGTTGAAATAGACCTCAAGATGGTTCCACTGATCACGGAGCTCAACAGGATGGGGCTGACCACCCTCGCATGCTGCGAGGGGGGCAAGGGGTCCGACGACGGCGCCCGCAGCATAACGCTTGACCTGAGGAACATGAATGCCAACATCAACTACAATGGCATACGGAACGGCGCCGTCCTTATCATCCGGTGGTGGTGGGACGACGCGGCAAAAAGGAGGCTGCCGCCGTGGTCGAAGGCCGCGGAGGACTGAACATGACATCTGACAAGACCGTGCTCCTACTGCTCGACGAGCGCACGGGCAGTTACTATTGCACGGCGTGCGCCGACGG
>JAGWAX010000166.1:734-1275 GCA_021296175.1 Nitrosopumilaceae archaeon
TACTACTGCGCGGAGTGCGCGGACGGCATCATACTCGGATACCCGCCGCGCGGGGACGACCCGTACATAACGCCGTACGACATCGAGGAGGTACTCGAACACGCGCTCGAGAAACCACACCACGCCCGCACGGCAGCCATCCAGAAGGCCGACGGCATAAGGTCCGTCAGGTCAGTGCTGGAGGTCATGTGGCGCTCAAACGCGCCAGACGGGGAGGTTGCGGCGTGATGTCCTGCAGGCACAATAACCAGTACAGCCCGCTGTACGGCTGCGAGGTATGCACCATATGCAACGTGCCCGTCGATGAGCAGGAACCGTCACCCGCCGACGCTCCCCCGTGGCAGAGCGCGGCCGACAAGGCCATCGACGCGTGCGGCGCCCGTCCGGGCGGGCACAGGTGGCACATGGACTTCGGGGCCGGCGGCAAGATCTGCCTGGACTGCGACGCCAGGTACAGGGACGTCGTGCCTCCTCCATCTCCACCTCCCGCCCCGGACACCGCCACCGTCACCAGTACCGTGGGGGTGGCTGACCCCTGATG
>JAGWAX010000166.1:1599-2023 GCA_021296175.1 Nitrosopumilaceae archaeon
CCCGTTCCACCCCGTAAAGCGCGTCAAGATAGACGGCAGGTTTGTAAACGTCGACGAGAAGCTCGTCGGACTCGTCAAGTCCATGAACCTGGCGGGCCTCCGGACAGAGCTGTGCTGCCAGGGCGACGACAAGATACGCGCATACGTGGCGATCAGCATGTGCAACGCGTTCGTGCGGACCGACTACAGCCACGGGGTCATAATGCTGCATTGGGACCCGGAGGACGGGCCCGGAGGACGGGCCGGGGGGCACCACTGATGGCCACCCGCAGGGACAAGGTCGTCAAGCAGCTTGACGCCGACATATCCGACAAGATCGCCGCCATGTACGGCTCGGTCTGCTTTGTGTGCGGCACCAAAAAGGGACTCACATACCACCATAGGTGGTACAATGCCGGCGACGCCAAATACAGCGACTTTCCCC
>JAGWAX010000016.1 GCA_021296175.1 Nitrosopumilaceae archaeon
GCAACTCACAAAACTTATAATCGCATTCAAGGCATCCAAGCAGGGTTTCATTGGCGGAGTTCAGGGAAGGGCTGACATTTGACGACGTCCTGCTGGTCCCCAAGTACTCTGACATAACAAGCAGGTCGCAGACCGACCTTACCACGAGGCTTTCGCGCAACATAACGCTGAACATGCCGTTTGTGAGCGCCAACATGGACACCGTAACGGAGTCTGCAATGGCAGTCGCCATGTCCAGGGCGGGCGGAATAGGGATAATACACCGCTTCCTGTCCATATCCGACCAGACAGAAGAGGTGCTCAGGGCAAAGCGCTCAGGCAGCGTCATGATAGAGCACCCCTATACGATATCAGCAGACAGGACGGTACAAGACGCCCGCGAGTACTCGGAGGACAAGCAGGTGTCCGGGCTGCTCGTCCTTGACAAGGACACGGGGAGGCTGGAGGGCATCATCACGGGGCGCGACATTCTCTTTGCCGACCCGGCCGACAGGGTCCGCGACGTGATGACCAAGGACGTGGTGACGGCGGGCCCCGGGGTGGGGCTGGACGAGGCAAAGAGGATACTCCACGACAACCGCATAGAAAAGCTCCCCATACTCGACGAGAAGGGCAGCGTGTGCGGGCTTGTCACGTCCCGCGACATAATCAACACGTCGGACTATCCCAACATGTCTGTCGACGGCAAGGGCAGGCCCCTCGTCGGGGCGGCAGTCGGCGTAAAGGGCGACTTTATGGAGAGGGGAGAGGCCCTGCTGGAGGCGGGCGCCGACGTTCTGGTGGTAGACATAGCGCACGGCCACAGCGAGAACGCGATGAGCACGGTCCGCAACATCAAAAAGGCGTTCCCCGACTGCGAGCTGATCGCGGGAAACGTGGCCACCGCGCAGGGCGCCCAGGACCTGATAAAGGCCGGCGTCGACGCCGTAAAGGTCGGGGTGGGCTCCGGCTCGATATGCATTACCAGGGTGATTACGGGATCCGGCGTGCCGCAGCTGACCGCGGTGATAGACTGCGCCGAAGTGGGCCGGGAAAACGACGTTCCGATAATATCAGACGGGGGTACCCGCACGTCCGGCGACGCCACCAAGGCGCTCGCAGCGGGGGCCTCCTCGGTGATGGTGGGCAGCATGCTGGGGGGAACCGATGAGTCCCCGGGGACGGTCCTGACCAAGAACGGCAAGAGGTTCAAGGTGTACAGGGGTATGGCGTCGCTCGCGGCGTCCATAGGGCGCAAGTCAAAAGAGTCCGGATACGTGTCGCTTGACGACGATCTCAACGACTACGTGGCGGAGGGAGTGGAGGCGATGGTGCCTTACAAGGGGGGCGTCACGGACATACTAAAGCAGCTTACGGGCGGACTGCGCTCCGGGCTGAGTTACTGCGGGGCGCACACCATACCGCAGATGCAGCAGAACGCCGAGTTTGTCAAGATGTCAAGGGCCGGGTTTGCAGAGAGCAACCCGCACGACGTCTCGCTGATGTGACGCTTGGATGCCAAGGGGCGGAAACGGCGGGCCCGCGCCGGGCGCCGGCGCCTGCCAATCTTTTTATCTTGATGCGGCCGGATCACACGCATGTGGTCAAAACTTACGATCATCGGCGTGGTCGTCGGCAGCATAATCATAGGGATAGGCGCCGCGGCCCTCGTCATGCACCTGGGCCCCATCACGGTTACGGAGGAGTACACCGTCCTGCCAGGCGAGTCGGTGTCATATCTTATACCGGCGCCTGAGAACACGGCCCAGACTATGTCCATAACCGGCGACCGCTTCAACGTCACGCTGTCGAGTCCCGGCGGCGGGCTGCAGATTCCAAACGAAGAGTACCGCGGCTCTGCCGATCTGTCGTGGACGCACGCAGAGTCCGGCGACACCACCATCTACATCAAGAACGGCGGCGGCGACGACCTGCAGATAAACCCGGTCATCGTGAGAAGCTCGGATCCCATATGGATCGCGTTCGACTTTATGGTGATCATATCCGGAATCATAATCATAGGGTTCAGCATGGGCTTTGCGGCCAAAAGGCCCAAGGGGTTCTGATCACGCGACGGGGGGCGGTGCGGCAGACGGGTACGACCCGAGCACGCGCACAGACGAGTCGCTACATATCCTCTCCAGCATGCCGGCTATCCGGGGGTCCTCCGCATGCCCCTCAAAGTCGACGTAAAAGTTGTACTCCCACGCGTTTCCGCGGGTGGGCCTCGACTCTATCTTTGTCATGTTGACGTTGTTCTCGTAAAAGTTCTTGATGACGCGGTAGAGCGAGCCAGGCTCGTGCTTTATGGAGAGGGTTATCGAGGTCTTGTATGTAGTGCCGCCCGCACCGGACGGGGGCTGCACCAGGCCCGACGTGTCACGGCCCCTCGCGGCCAGTATCAGGAACCTCGTGTAGTTGCTCGAGTTGTCCGCGATGTCCTCCGCGATTACGGGCACCCCGTACAGCTCGGCCGCCTCCTTGCTTGCGATCCCGGCAACCTCCCGGTCCTTTGCGTCCCTGACGTTCTTGATGCTGCCCGCCGTATCGTACGCGGAGACCGCCCTCATCTCGCGCTCCTCAAGGAACCTCCGGCACTGCCCCAGGGCCTGCGGGTGCGACCACACCTGCTTTACGTCGGACATCCGGCCGTACCCTATGAGGCAGTGCCTTATCCGGTGGTGTATCTCGCCCGCGGCCACGAGCGGGGTGGACGTGAGCAGGTCATAGCTCTCGCCGACGCTTCCCTCTATCGAGTTCTCCACCGGCAGTATGGTATAGTCCGTGTCGCCATCGACCGTGCTGCCCATCGCCCCTGCAAAGGTGAGGTGCGGCACGGTCTCCACCTCTTGTCCCGCAAAGAATGATACTGCTGCTGCCTCGCTGTACGCGCCCCGCTCGCCGGGGAACGAGACCCGGATCATGCCGTTGTCGTCGTCGGCAGACGTGGCGCGCTCACCCCGAGGCACCGCTGCCGCCCTTTGCGCCGGTGGCGGCCGGCCCCGGGCTTACAAAGTCGCCGTTGTTGAGCCTGTTTGAGAGCTTGCGCTCGTCTATCCACGAGCACTCCGTGCATTTGATCACGTCCCGAAGCGGTACGACGGAGCCGCCGCACTTGCGGCACTTTGTGAACACGACGCCGAGTTCGGGCGCGCTCATCGTGCCGTGTATGGCGCCGTTGAGGCTTCCGAGTATCTTCAGGGCAACCACGTCGGCCACGAGCGCCACGTTCTTTCGGCGTATGTTGCGCGTAGAGCATATGCACTCGACCTTTGAGGTCGTCGGTTTGCCGTTGATGTAGTCTATGCGGATTGCCATCATGGAGGACATCACGGCCGCTACCGTGCCTATTACGATGTCGCCCTTTCTGGGAACGGAGAACACCCTGGGGTGCCTGATGCTTGCCACCCTCGTCTCGCGGTCTATGATCTTCTCGCCGACCGTGGCGGCCCTTACCATGTCGCCGTCATCAAACGTGTTCGCGCCGGCCTCGTACTCCTCTATGGAGGCTATGCCGTCGCCGGGAAGTATCACCGATGCGCTCTCCGTCGTCGTCGTTGCTGCTGCTGCAGTCATGCGGACGCTTGGGGCAGTATGATTATAATTGTTTGTCGGCGGGGGCGTGGGGCCGGTCTCGGGCCGGCTCAGGCGGCCCCTGGCAGGCCTCAGAATCCATATAATCGGCATCCGTACGAGACGAGTCATGAGGGCCCTGGTATACGACAGGTACGCCGAAAATGACGACTTTGCGTCGATCCTGGACGTCAGGGACGTCCCCGACCCTGAACCGGGGCCCCGCGACGTGGTGTTCAGGGTGGAGGCGGCCGCCCTCAACTACGACGACATCTGGGGCATGAGGGGCAAGCCCCTGGCAGTGCCGCTGCCCCACATATCAGGCAGCGACGCGGCGGGCAGGGTGACGGCGGTGGGCCCCGACGTCAGAACCGTAAAGCCGGGGGACAGGATAGTCTCGCACGGGAACCTGTCGTGCCGCACCTGTAGAAGGTGCACGAGCGGCAGGGAGTACGACTGCAAAAGCAGGCGCATCTGGGGCTTTGAGACCGGCCCGCTGTGGGGCGGATACTGCGAGTACTCGAGGCTGCCAGAGTCAAACGCGGTCTTGATACCGGACGGCGTCACGTACGACGACGCGGCCGCGGCCTCGATGACGCTCCTGACCTCGTGGCACATGCTGGTGGGCAGGGCGGCCGTGCGCCCGGGCCAGATAGTGCTGGTGATGGGCGGAGCCTCGGGGGTCGGAAGCTACGGCATACAGATCGCAAAGCTGTTCGGGTGCCGCGTCATTGCAACTGCAAGCGCCGAGAAGCTCGGCAGGCTCCTGGAGCTCGGGGCCGACCACGCGGTGGACCACCGCAGGGAGGACTGGCACAGGGAGGTGCGCCGCATCGCGGGCGGCATGCCAAAGCAGAACGGGGAGCCGCCGGGAGTCGACGTGATATTCGAGCACGTCGGGGGCTCGCACTGGAAAAAGGAGCTCGGGCTGCTCAACTACGGGGGAACCATAGTCACCACGGGGGCCACCACAGGGTACGACGCGCCGACCGACCTGAGGCACATATTCTTCAAGGGGATAAGCATACTGGGCTCGACCCAGGGGACCAGGGCCGAGCTCGAGCGGGGGCTGTACTGGATGTCCAGAAAGAGGATACGCTCGATGATAGACTCTGTGTTTCCGCTCGACGACGCGGCCAGCGCGCACCGGAGGATGCTGGAGGGCAAAGGACTGTTTGGAAAGATCCTGATAAAGCCGCACATGCGCCAGGCGCCGGAGCTTCACCGCGCGCCCGAGTCTGACGGCTAGCCTGACTCTTATCAAGTATCACGCCGCGGCTGCAGCAGCAACAGGGAGGAGAGATAGGAGTTCGCGGCCTCATCCGCCGCAAGCTGCCCTGCCGGACTGCGGCGTCACAACCAGTGCGGAATCTGCATATAGTTCTCGTCGGCCTGCCCGCCGCGGATTATCCTGAGCAGCATCCTGGCCTGCGGGGTGGACAGGACGGGCCTGTCAAACTTGTTGTCAGTCGATATGCGGGGGCAGGCCACCTGCACGAACGCGTCCACCCCCCGTATGTTGGCCAGCCGCTCGTCTGTGATGTCGGTCATGGCAAACAGGTGCACCTTTCTGCCCTCGGCCTCCAGCTCCCTCTTGATCTTTAGCGCGAACGTCTTTGAGAGCTGCCCCTCCTTGAGGCCCACTATGACCCCGAACGTCCTGCCCTCGGCGGCCTTGTACACGGCAAGGGTCGCCTTGCGCCTCAGCTTCTGGGCAAACTCGGATACCTCCCGCACCTCGCCAAAGTACGGGTCAAGCACGTAGGTGGGCAGCCCGGTGGCAAGCGCGATTCCCGCCGCGTGAAAGTTGCTCTGCCCCAGAAACACGTGCACGTCGGCGCCGTCGTCTTCGGCCGCCTCGCGGGCAGGATAGAACTCGCACCCGAACACCTGGCCGTCGTTGAGCTGCCCGGAGCCCCCGCCGATCACCACGCCGACGCCGCCCTCCTCGAGTATCTTCTTGACGCTGCCTAGCTGGTGCAGGTGCTGGCTGTCCGTCACGAGGGACGCGGTCATGCCCCGGAGCTTCTCGGCGCACTCGGAGGCAACGGCGTCAAACGATACGTCGTCAAACGCGTCTATCAGCACGGTGTTCTCGCTGCCCGGAATGGTCTCGGAGTTTATCGTATGCCCGATGTTAAAGTGGATCTCGGCGCCGAGCGTCCTTGCCCCGTTGGAGTTCAGGTCGCAGGTGCCCCACGTGGTGTCGGCTATGACGTACGCGGGTATGCCAAACTCCGCTGCTATGCGCTCCGCGGCGTCCTGCACCTGCGGCAGCATCCCGTCGGGGCCGTTCAGCGAGACTGACGCGGGGCGCCTGTCCCGTATTACGCGGAAGATCCTGTCAAGGTCTACGGTTATCATGCGGTACGCACCGCCCGTATTAATTTAAAGGAATGCTGCTGTTGTTGTTGTATCCGTCGTTGTATTCGTCGCTGCAGCCGCCGCCGCCACCGCCGCCGCAACAACCTAAATGATGCGCCCCCCCAACTCTGGCGATGGGCTCGGATGTCACGCTCAACGTGGGGTTTGACGACACGGACTCGCCCGCGGGGATGTGCACCACGTACCTTGCATACGTGATTGCGGGATCGCTCCGGAAAGAAGGCGCGGCAGAGTTTCTTGACTATCCGAGGCTGGTCAGGTTCAACCCCAACGTCCCGTGGAAGACGCGGGGGAACGGCGCGGTGTCCATGCGCGTCAGGACCGGCGATCCCGGGCGCGTCAAGAACGAGATACGCAGGACCGTGTTCGAGCGCGCGGACGTCGCGCACGGCGCAAACCCCGGACTGGTGTTCTGGGAGGGGGATGACGTACCGGAGCCGCTTGCCGGGTTCGGACGGCTGGCGCTCTGGCAGCTCATAAGCAGGCCGGACGCCAGGCGCTTTGCAAGGGACAACGGCCTGGAGATCCACTACATGGGGAACGGCCAGGGGCTGGTCGGGGCCATCGGCGCCACCGGATACCGGTGGGACGACCACACGATGGAGCTGCTCTCGTACCGCCGCGCCGAGATGTGCGGGACCAGACGCGTCGTGTCGCCTGCAAGCGTAAAGAGCATGCAGGATCGCACGTTTCCCAGCACGTTTAACAGCTATGACGAGAGGAGCGGCAGGGTGCTGATCACGCCGCGGGGGCCGGACCCCGTGTTTTACGGGATACGCGGCGAGGATGCCGCCTCGCTTGTGGCCGCCTCGCGGATGATCAGGAGCGACGAGTCCCCGCTGGGGTACATGATCTTCCGAACGAACCAGGGGACGGGCGCGCACCTGCGCAACGAGCTGACGGAGGAGTCCATGAGGCCCTTTGCGTCCGGGTGGATACGCGGCGCCGTGACCGGCAGTCCCATAGCGGAGCGCGGCGGGCACGTGTTCTTCGAGGTGGAGTCGGGCGGGCGGCGGCGGCGGCAGCAACAACAGCGGCGGCGGAGAGTCAGATGCGCCGTGTACAAACCCACCAAAATGACGGGCATAGCCCGCCGCCTCGTGGCCGGCGACGAGGTGCGCGTGGGCGGCGGCGTCCGGAAGGCATCAAAGGGCCACCAGAGGGCGCTCAACGCAGAGTACATCGAGGTCATATCGCTTGCCGACGACTCGTACCTCGCAAACCCCACGTGCCCCGCATGCGGCAAGAGGATGAAGTCAAAGGGGGTGGGCCAGGGATTCGAGTGCGTGCGGTGCGAGGACAGCCGCGCGGCGTCAAAGGTAGAGGTAAAAAGAAACCGCGCGGTGAGGACCGGGCTGTATATTCCGGACGCGGGCGCCCAGCGCCACCTGACCAGGCCCGTACAGAGGCTGGAGAGGCGAAACCGCGCGGGGGCGCCCGACCACAGCCTTGAGTGGCTCCACGTTTACGATAATAGCGGGGAGTAGACTTGAACTACTGATCTGCGGGTTATGAGCCCGCCGGGATGACCTAGCCCTCAAGTGTCTGACTTCCCCACCCCGCTAGAGAATGGCGGCACCTGCGCCGTATATACGCCTTTCAATGCGAGCGTCCGCGGCCCCGAGTTTGTGCACATACTTGGGGCCCGCCCGCGGGTGTGCTCGACTGCTGCTACAGCGGCGGCGGCAGCAGCGGCAGCAGCGGCGCGCGGAACCGCCCAAACTCGCCGCCATCCTGCGTCGCCCGCCTCGGGAACCGTGGGAGCAGGCCAGTTGGCTTGCCAGGCCCCTGGCGGTTCGGTGTCCGCGGTAGAAGTAAAAAACGCGCCGCCGGGGGCGGCGGCAGGCATTTGTGCCGTTCTGCCACAAGGCCGAGGGGCGGCGGCAACCGACAAGTTAAAAGAGAATGATGCGTAACATACCATGTGGCAAAGCAGGAGGTCAGGACCGTAAACGGCAAAAAGTACCTGTACTATACGCACTACCAGAAGAGCGACAGGATCGTGGTGTATTGCGGCCCCGCCCACCGGACCGACGCAAAGCTAAAGGCCGCAAGGTTGGAGATGAAGCAGGCGGCAAAGTCAGTCAGTGAGTTACAGGCCAGGCGCAGGGAGCTAAGGGCGGACATAGCAAGGCTCAGCTCTGCTGCAAAGTCAGAGGGGGCCAAGAAGGGCGCAGGCGGCAGTGGCGGCGGCCGCCGGGCAAAAAAGAGGCCCAGGGCGGCCAAACAGTAGCGCGCCCCTGCAGCCATCCGCCCGGGCCGCGGCCGGTGCGGGCATGTCCAACCAAGAGATAATTAGCAGGCACGATCTGCAGCTGTAATGGACAAAAGGATCCAGATCGCGGCAGTTGCCGGGGCAATTGCGTTCTCCGTAATGGTGCTCTCGTCTCCGGCCGACCCGCTGCCGCTGCCGGATCCGGCCGCAATATCGGGGCAGGGAGACGGCGACACGCTGTCAGTGCCTGCCGCGTCGTCCGTATCCATACTTGCAACCGGCCTCGAAAAGCCCCGCGCCATCGCCGTACACGGGGACCGCGTATTTGTGACCGAAAAGGCGGGCGCAGTCCGCGTCGTGCAGAACGGCACCCTCCTAGAGCAGCCGCTTGCCACATTCCGCGCCGCCGACACCTTTGACGGGGGGCTCCTCGGGATTGCCGCGCACCCCGACTTTGACGAGAACCACTACCTGTACGTGTATCTCACGTACGTACGGCAGGACGGCGCGGGGGAGCAGGACGGCCCCGCCGCGCTGTGGAACAAGGTGGTGCGCATCACAGAGGCCGACAGCAGGCTGGCCGACGCGGTGGACATAATCGACGGCATCCCCGGCTCAAAGTTCACAAACGGCGGCTTTGTAAAGTTCGGCCCCGACGGCAAGCTGTACGTAGGGACGGGCACCACGTCTGAAGCATCCCACCTGCCGCGCGATGCCGACTCGCTTGCCGGCAAGATACTGCGCATAAACGACGACGGCACCATACCGGAGGACAACCCGCTTGGTCCTGACTCGGCCGTGTATTCAGTGGGGCACCGCAACCCGCAGGGGATCGCGTGGGACGACGACGGGGTCATGTACGTCGCAGAGCACGGGCCCGAGAAGAACGACGAGATCAACATAATCACTCCCGGCGCCGACTACGGGTGGCCCGACCGCGAGTGCTCCGGTGACGAGGACGGCGCGGGCGCGGCCGTCCTGTGCTATGACCCGAGCATAGAGCCGGGCGGAATCGCGTTTTACGACCACGACAGGCTGGGGCTGGACCAGCCGTTTGTGATGACGTCGCTGAGGGCGTCGAACCTGTACCAGATTGACTTTGAGGAGGGGCTGCCGTCCCAGCAGACCATACTGAGCGGTGCGGGGCGCATAAGGGACGTCGTGGTGCATCCGGAGGACGGCAGCGTATACGTAATAACGTCAAACACGGACGGCAAGGGCTTTGCAGGCCCTGACGATGACAGGCTTATACATATCAAGAGGTGACGGCTTGCATGGGAAGAGAGGGGGAGGGCGCTGACTCGCCGTCGTCGTTACTATCAACGTCACCATCAACGTCACCATCACCATCATCGGCCATACCAAGATTCTTTGAAAAGACGCGCGACGAGCGGCTGGGCGCAATATCCGACGCCGCCGGCCTCGGCGCCGGGGACACCGAGGCCCTAAGGGATGCGTCCGGCGGCCTCGCCTTCGAGCAGGCCGACAACATGGTAGAGAACGCCATCGGCACGCTTGCCACGCCCCTGGGGGTCGCCACCAACTTTATGGTAAACGGAAGGGACGTCCTGGTCCCGATGGCGATAGAGGAGCCCTCCGTGATCGCCGCCGCGTCAAAGGGCGCAAAGGCGGCCCGCAGCGGCGGAGGGTTTCGCGCAGCCGCATCAGAGGCATACAGCATAGGCCAGATACAGCTCTTGGACGTGGCCGATACGGACGAAGCCGCCCGCAGGATAGCCGAGAGGTCGGGGGACATAATCGCGCTTGCAAACACAAAGAGCACGACCCTCCCCAAGATGGGCCGCGGCGCAAAGGAGGTGTCGTGCCGCGCCGTGGACGCGCCGTCGGGAAGAATGCTGATTGCCGAGCTGCTAATAGACGTGGGGGACGCGATGGGCGCCAACATTACAAACAGCATGTGCGAGGCAGTGGCGCCGCTCTTGGAGGACATATGCGGGGGCAAAAACGGGGGCGGCGCGCGCGCCCTGCTGCGCATACTCTCAAACTACTCCACGCGCCGCACGGTCAGGGCCCAGGCCACGTTCCCGCAGGACGCAGTGGGGGGCCCCGGGGTGGTAAGCGACATGATATCGGCCTTTGAGTTTGCAGACTGCGACGTGTACCGCGCCGTCACGCACAACAAGGGCGTGATGAACGGCATCATAGCAGTCGCAAGCGCGACGGGCCAGGACGGCAGGGCGATAGAGGCGGCCGCCCACGCGTACGCGTGCCGAACGGGCAGGTACCGCTCGATCACGCAGTGGGACAGGAACGGCCGCGGCGACCTGGTCGGCACGATAGAGCTGCCCATGTCAGTCGGCGTGGTGGGCGGCGTGGTTACCATACACCCCGTCGCAAGGGCGTGCATGCGCATACTGGGGGCAGAGTCGGCCGGCGAGCTTGCCTGCATAATGGCGTCGGCGGGGCTGGCCCAGAACTATGCGGCCATGAGGGCGCTTGCCACTGACGGCATACAAAAGGGGCACATGCGGCTGCATGCAAGGAATTTTGCAGTCGCCGCAGGGGCCGGTCCGGACGAGGTGGACAGTGTGGTTTGCAAGATGGTGTCGGCAGGCGCGGTCTCGATTCAGGGGGCAAGGGACGTACTAGAGTCGGAGCGACGGGCCCCGGAGTGACTGTGGTGGTGGCGGTGGTTTCTGCCACTCGGCGCGCGCAGTCGCAGGGAAAGCTACTAGATTATAAGCGCCCGCATGAGATACCACGCATGGCGCCAAAAAAGGCCGCGCAGGTGCGCTTTGCGATTCCAAAGGGCTCGCTTGAGGCGGCCACGTTCAGGCTGCTCGAGAGGGCCTGGACCAAGGTCAACCGCAAGGACCGCACATACCGCGTCTATCTTGACGACCCCGGCATCATAGTCAAGATGCTCAGGCCCCAGGAGATTCCAAACATGGTGGCAGAGGGGCTCTACGACGTGGGCATAACCGGCCGCGACTGGGTGGGGGAGACCGACTCGGACGTGGACCCCGTGCTTGACCTAGAGTACGGCCGGATCAGGCTCGTGGTGGCGTTTCCAGACAAGTACCGCTACGCGACGCTTGATGCCATGGTGGCAGACTATGCCAGGAAGAAGAGGACGCTGCGCATATCCTCCGAGTACCTCACCACCGCGTCCGAGTTCATCAGGAGGCTCCCCTCGTACAAAAAGCACTACGGCTCAAAGAGGCCGCTTATAGTCACTCCGTGGGTCCGGCTCGGGTCCAACCACATGGTGCAGATACACCTGTCGTTCGGGGCGACGGAGGCAAAGCCGCCGGAGGAGATGGACTGCATAATCGACGTGACCGAGACCGGGACGACCCTGCGCCAGAACAAGCTAAAGATCGCCGACGAGATACTGACGTCCTCGGCGCACCTCATTGCAAACAAAGACTCGCTTGCCGACGCGGCAAAGCGGGAAAAGATATACGACATCATCACGCTTCTGCGGGGGGCGGTGCACGGCATAAAGTACCTGCACCTGTACCTCAACGTCGAGGAGAAGAACCTAGAGAGGCTGCTTGGGGAGATGCCGTCGCTCAAAAGGCCGACTGTCAGCAGCCTGAGCGAGCCGGGATGGTTCGGCGTCAACACCATAATACCAAAAGAAGAGTTCCACAGGCTGATACCGGTCCTCAGAAGGACGGCGCAGGGGCTGGTGGTCCACGAGCCGCGCCAGATACTGGAGCTCGAAGAGATAAAGCGCGATGAGGAGAATTGATCCGCGTCATCACACAACAAAAGGGGGCGGATCCGGCAGGGTTTGCTGCCCGGCTCGTGCGGGACGGACAGAGGCGCCGCGCGGTACCCGATCTCGCGCGTGTGCGCTCCATAGTGCGAAGCGTGCGAGAGGGAGGGGACGCGGCTCTCTACCGCTATGAGAAGAGGTTCGGCGGGCTTTTGGACGGCGGCGTGCCCCTCCGACTCTCGGAGTCGGAGATCAGATCAGCATACAGGATGGTATCCAAGCCGCAGCATGTGGCGATAAGGGAGGCGGCCGCGCGGCTGGCCGCGCTGGAGAGGCGCACCATGAGAACGCTCAAGGGGAAGGTCGAGACGGTCCACGGGCGGCCCCCGGCCAGCGCCACGGTGTCGCGCAGGTTTGTCCCCATCGACAGCGTGGGGTGCTACATACCCGGCGGACTCGCAAGGTACCCGTCCTCGGCGGTAATGTCCATAGTGCCCGCCGCCGTGGCAGGCGTGCCGAGGATAGTCGCGGTCTCGCCCGTGTCCTCCCGCCCTCCTCCTCCCGCTTCTGCCTCCGCTTCTGCCTCCGCTTCTGCCTCCTCCACACCCTCGCACGGCGGCGCACCCGCAGCCGGCAGCATGATTGACCCGCTTACGGTGGTGGCCGCCGACATGTGCGGGGCCACTGAGATATACCGCACGGGGGGCGCCCAGGCGGTAGCGGCCCTTGCATACGGCACGGAGTCCATCCCCCGCGTGGACAAGATAGTGGGCCCCGGCGGCGCGTACGTGACCGCCGCAAAGTCGCTGGTCTCGCCAGACGTGGGAATCGACATGCTGGCAGGGCCCACCGAGCTTGGCATACTGGCAGACGCAGATGCGCCGCCGCGGCTAGTCGCCCTGGACCTCGTGTCCCAGGCCGAGCACAGCGAGGATACGCAGTGCTATCTGATAACCGACTCCGCCGCATTGGCGCGCCACGTCAATGACATTCTGGATAAACTGGTGCCGGGCCTCGAGCGCGGCCCGCTGATATCAAAGAGCCTGTCGCGAAACGGGTTCATCGCAGTGGTGAGGAGCATGGAGGACGGGGCCGCAGTAGCCCACGCGCTGGCGCCGGAGCACCTGGAGATAATGATGTCCAAGGGTGCGGCCCGGGCCGAGTCCTCTGTCACGTCGCCGGGGCTGGTACTGGTCGGGCGCAACTCGCCGTCCGCTGCAAGTGACTACCTGCTTGGCTCAAACCACGTCCTGCCGACCAACCGGACCGGGGCAGTACGCGGCTCCCTCTCGGTGCTTGACTATCTCAAGGTGCACACCACCGTCAGGTCTACGAAGGGCGCGCTCCACGGGATTGACGGCATGATGAGGGAGCTTGCACATGCAGAGGGGCTTGTCAACCACTACGAGGCCGTGCGCGGCAGGCTGAAGCGCAAGGGCACGGGAGCAAGACATCAGCGTCGGCATACATGACAGTAGCATTGTAGCGGCAGCAAGCGGCAGCAACGCAGAAACATCATAATAGAGCGAAAAAACGGGACGCCTATGGGAAGACGCGCATCAGACTCGTCGCCGTCGTCATCATCATCACAATCACAATCACAATCACCCAAGTCCCCCCCCAGGCACCCCCGCGCAGGACCCAAGACAAGGCTGCTTGCCGACCGGCTTGACGCCATATCCAGGACGGGCGGCTACCAAAAGCCCGAGATGCTGTCCGGCGCGATAAAGCTCGACTCCAACGAGAACTATACGGTTCCAAAGCAGTTCCAGATAGACGCAATAATCGCGGCCCGCAGGAACGCCGACGTACGGGAATATCCGCTTGGCGGGACCGAGCGGCTGGTGGAGGCCCTCTCAAAATTCACCAAGATGCCGGCGTCCATGATTGCAGTCGGAAACGGGTCCGACCAGATACTGGACATGCTGCTTGCGCACGTGGCCGGCGGCGGGCGCGGGGGCCCCGCGGCGGCCCCGAAGGAAGGCAGAGGAGGAGGAGGAGGAGGAGGAGGAGGAGGAGGGGTGCGCATACTGACGTCCGATCCCACGTTCGGATTCTTCGAGGACCGGTGCAGGCTGTACGGCATGCAGCTGGACGGGGTGCCGTTCTCAGACGACATGACGCTTGACGCGTCGGCGTTTCTGGAGAGGGCGGAGGGGGCCGACGTCCTATACCTGGACTCCCCGAACAACCCGACCGGCTTCCAGTTTGCCAAGTCCGATCTGCAGAGGATAATATCCGGGTTCGACGGCCTGGTGATAATCGACGAGGCGTACGGCGAGTTTGGCAGGTATACTGTATCGGGCATGACAAGGAAATACTCGAACCTGGCGGTGGTGCACACGCTCTCAAAGTCGTTCGGCCTAGCCGGACTGCGGCTGGGCTATATGGTAGCCGACAGGCGCCTTGCCGGCGCGTTTACGGACGTGGTACAGTACCCGTACCCGCTCAGCACGATCTCAATCGAGGCGGGGCTGGAGGCGCTGCGGCGCTCTGACCAGATACGCGAGACGGCCAAGGCCGTAAAGTCCGAGCGCGCCCGCATCATAGAGGCCCTGAGGAAGCACGACACCTTTGACGTGTTCGACTCTGACGCGAACTTTGTCCTGTTTGACGTAAAGGGAGCCTACAAGCGTGTGCATGCGGCCCTGGCGGAGCAGGGCATATCGGTGCGCCGCCTTGGGAGGGTTGCGGGGCGGCAGGGATGCCTGCGCGTGACGGTCGGCACGCGCGAGATGAACTCCAGGTTCCTGATTGCAGTCCGCGACCTGCTGGGGTGATTCATTGGCGGGGGGGGACGGCGACGACGGCAGCGGCAACACGACCACCAAGACAGCGCCGGCCGACTATGACGCCATACGGGACATGACACGGAACGCAGACTGCATCGTGTTTGACTGCGACGGGGTGCTGGTGGACGTGTCGAGCTCCTACCACCGCGCCATACAGCAGACTGTCGTATACATGACTGACAGGATAGCCTCGACGCTTGCCATCCCCGACATGCCCGCGCACCGCACGGTGTCAAGGCACACGGTGGAAAGGTTCAAGAACACGGGGCTCTTCAACGACGAGACCGACGTGTCGTGCGCCATAACGCTGGCGGCTGTAATGCCGCACCTGGCAGGAGGCTGCACGTACGAGTCGGCAATTGACGCGGCAATAAAAGACTCTAGGCCCGACGGGATCGCCTCCGTCATAAGGTGCATGCGGGACAATGCGGCAATGTCCCGCGTCGCGGAGCTCATAGACCACCCGTCGCCGGACAGAAAGGGGCTGCTGTGCCGCGTCTTTGACGAGAAGTTCTACGGCTCGGAGATGTACGTGAAGCGCGGGGGCAGGCCGCTGCTCGGAAACGAGGAAGGGTACATCAGGTGCGACGACGTCATCGTGACAGGTGCGGTCATGGAGGCGCTGTCAGGCAGGTTCGGCAAGAGCATATCCATGGTGACGGGCCGCGGGCTGCAGGCGGCCAGGTACACGCTTGAGCCCGTCATGGGGTGGTTCGACCTAGGGAACTCTGCCTTTCTTGAGGACGAGCCGCGGGAGCACGCAAAGCCCAACCCGGAGAGGCTCGACGACTGCATAAGGGGCATGGGTTGCAGAAGGGCCATATACGTGGGAGATTCCGCAGAGGACGCGACAATGGCAAGAAACGCCGAGTCCGATATTGTATTCTGCGGCATCACTGGGACGGGCACCAATCCCGACGAGCGCCGCAGGATCCTGGAGCGCGCGGCCGGGGCGAAGAGCCGGCACTTTACGCTTGGCTCCGTACTGGAGATTCCAAAGGCATTAAATCTAGAGGGGCAGATACAGGTGTGATGCCTACTGCTCAAGGCGCCGATGACAATAATGTCGGCGGTGACACAACAACGATAGCAACAGCAAGAAGAAGAAGCGCCACGGGGGAGCGCGCCACGGGGGAGACCCGCATATCCGTGTCAGTCAGCCTGGACGGGGACGGCGCCGCTTCGGTCAGCACCGGGCTCAGCTTTCTTGACCACCTGCTTGTATCCCTTGCAAAGCACTCCATGATTGACATGACTATAAAAGCCGAGTCGCTTGATGGCATAAAGCACCACCTCGTAGAGGACACGGCCATAACTGTCGGCGCGGCAATAGACAAGGCCCTGGGGGACAGGGCCGGCATAGCGCGCTTTGGGCACGCGTCTGTCCCGCTTGACGAGTCGCTTGCCGAGTCCACCATAGACCTGGTGCGCCGCCCGTACGTGAGGGTGTCGCTTGCGCTAAAGCCGTCGGGCCAGAACCCCGCAATCGAGGACCTGCCGCAGGAGGACGTCGAGCACTTTTTCCAGTCGCTGCTAGAGAACATGGCGGCCTGCATACACCTGGACGTCAGGTATGGCCAAAACGACCACCACAAGGCCGAGGCCGCCGTCAAGTCGCTGGCCGTCTCGCTCAGGGCCGCGCTGGCAATAGATACAAAACGGGCCGGAGGGGCGCCAAGCACGAAGGGTTCCATGTAGATGACGCGCGTCGCCATATTCGACTACGGGGCAGGCAACATATTCAGCCTGAAAAACTCGCTTGAGCGCGAGGGCGCAACGGCGGACGTCATATGTGACTTTGCGGCGCGGCCTGGGGGGGATGGTGGCCGTCGTCGCGATGGCGGCAACGGCAGCAACGGCAACGGCGGCGCCGTGGCAGACGCCGCCAGGCGCTACGACGGGCTGCTGCTCCCCGGCGTCGGAAACTTTGACCCCGCAATGAAGGCGGTCACCCGCGACTCGGAGAGCGGGTTTTCAGACTACGTGGGGCACGGCATGCCCGTCCTTGGGATATGTCTCGGGATGGAGATGTTCTTTGCACGGAGCCAGGAGGGATCCGAGCCCGGGCTTGGCGTCATGTCCGGCGAGGTGGCCGCCCTGCCGGACACGATGAAGGTGCCGCACATGGGGTGGAACAGCCTCCAGATAAGGAGGAGGGGCCGCCTGCTGGAGGGCGTGGAAGACGGCGCGTGGGTGTACTTTGTACACTCGTATATGGCCAGGCTGCCGCCGGCGCCGCCCCCTCCGGGAGGGGCGGACGGCGACGTGGTAACCGCCGAGTCCTCGTACAACGACGTCGTAATACCGGCCGCCGTCGAGTACAGGAACTATCTGGGGACGCAGTTCCACCCTGAAAAGTCGGGTCCCGTCGGAAGGCAGATGATTCAGAACTTTCTGGGGGTGTGCCGCAGGTAATGGCGGACAGTCCCGCGGCGGCGGAAAGGAGGAGCGCTATAAAGGTGATCCCGGCAGTCGACATCATGGGCGGCAAGGTGGTCAGGCTCTACAGGGGCGACCCGAACAGGAAGACCGTATACGGCGACAGCCCGGCCGAGGCTGCGCGCCGGTGGGAGTCGGAGGGCGCCGACATGCTGCACGTGGTGGACCTGGACGCCGCGCTGGGCTCCGGGCGCAACACGGACGCCGTGCGCGGCGTCGTGGACGCGGTCTCCATACCCGTGCAGGTGGCAGGCGGCCTGCGCACGGTGCGGGCCGCGGTGGACGCGGCCGAGGCCGGAGCCGACCGGATAGTGGTCGGGACGCTTGCATTCTCCGACAAAGAGTCGCTTGCCGCGCTGGTGCGGGAGCTGGGCCCGCAGCGCGTGGTGGTCTCCGCGGATCACCTGGACGGCCGCATCGTAACGCGCGGGTGGCAGAGCAACACGGGGCTTGACATGATCGAGTCCGTCGCATCGCTGTACCGCGAGGTCGGGGTCACCCAGTACCTGCTGACAAGCGTCGGCCGGGACGGCACGCTACAGGGCCCCGACATGTCGTACATGGGCAGGGCCTGCCAGGTATCCGGCGGCATCGACATCATTGCAAGCGGCGGCATATCGCACGAGCGCGACGTTGCGGCCGTGAGGGAGGCGGGGGCGTGGGGCGTCATACTGGGACGCGCGCTGTACGACGGCAAGATAACCATACCGGCCGCCAAGAGGAGGGCGCAACGCGGCCCCTCGGCAGACGGAAAGGAGGAGGAGGGCGACCCGCAACGGCCCTGACAAAGCGCGTAATCCCGTGCCTTGACGTCAAGGACGGCAGGGTGGTAAAGGGGACCAGGTTCGTGGAGATCAGGGACGCGGGCGACCCTGTCACGCTGGCCAAGCGATACAGCGACGAGGGGGCCGACGAGCTTGTATTCCTAGACATTACCGCGTCAGACGAGAGGCGCAAGACCATCCGGGAGCTGGTGCGCGGGGTGGCGTCCGTAATAGACATCCCGTTTACCGTCGGCGGCGGCGTCTCGACGATGGAGGACGCCCGCAACATACTGCTGAGCGGCGCAGACAAGGTCGGGATCAACACGGGTGCCATAAACAACCCGCCGATCATAACTGAGATGATGGGCCTGTTTGGGCGGCAGTGCATCGTGGTCGCAATAGACGCGAAGAGAAACTACGATACGCCAGCGGACCGTGGGCCCAATGGCGGCGGCGACGGCGCAGGCGGCGGGGGCGGGGGCGGGGATGACGGTTCGCCGGTCATGCTGGAGGAAGAGGGCAGCGGCCGCCGATTCTGGTTCGAGGTGCACACGTACGGGGGCAAGAAGGGCACCGGCGTGGACGCCATACGGTGGGCAAGAAGGGCCCAGAGGCTCGGCGCAGGCGAGATACTGCTGACCAGCATGGACAGGGACGGCACAAAGGACGGCTACGACCACGTGCTTACCAAGCGCGTGGTGGACGCGGTCTCCATTCCCGTGATAGCGTCCGGCGGCTGCGGGCACCCCGGCGACATGGCCCATGTCTTTGAGGCGACCGGCGTGGACGCGGCGCTGGCCGCCTCCATATTCCACTACCAAGAGTACGGCGTGTCCGGCGTAAAGCGGCTCCTCAGGGACAGGGGCATCCCTGTAAGGTTATAAGATGCGCACGCTGCGTGGGCGCAGTGGCCCAGATCGACATCGACGCAATCGACTTTGAAAAGGGAGGCGGGCTCGTCCCCGTTATAGTCCAAGATGTAGACACGCGGGAGGTGCTGACCCTTGCATATGCAAACCGCGAGTCGCTCGGGCTTGCGGCCAGTACGGGCAGGTCGTGGTTCTACAGCCGCTCAAGGGACAAGCTCTGGATGAAGGGCGAGGAGTCGGGAAACGTCCAGGACGTCAGCGAGATACTGGTGGACTGCGACTCTGACGCGATCATATATCTGGTCAAGCCGACGGGGCCCGCGTGCCACAAGGGGGAGCGCGCGTGCTTTCACAACAGGCTTGCAGGGCAGTAGCGGCCTGGGGGGCGCAGGGGCGCATTGGATACCTGCCGGGTCTAGAGGAGCCGCACCCGGACTACTATTGCCCCGGGTCGGGAGAGGCGCCACTACCGTCGTCACCATCGGCGCCGCTGACTTCGCTGTCGCCGGCCGGCGGACTACGCAAGTCCACGATGTCCGTCTCGGCGCCGGGGACGAACTCGTCGATCACCTCGAAGAATATCTCGTCGTTGTTTATCCCCTCAAACCATATCATCCACTGCCCCACCAGCTGGTCCTTTTCGTAGAGGCCCTTGATTGCAGTCGTGTCCGGCCTGAAGTAAAACTTTGCCACCTCGCGCTCGGATCCGTCGTACGCCCTCTCCAAAAAGACCTTGCCCTCCGGGCTTGCAACCCTGATTATCACCTGCTGGCCCGGGGTCAGCGTCCCTGCAAAGAACACGTCCTCGCCGAGCTGGTACGCCTCCTTGTTTATTCCAAAGGCGCCTGCCGTGTTCCAGACCTCCTCTGGCTCGTCCGGCTGCTGGTTGCCCAGTATGGCCTTCTCAGTGTCGGATATGTGCTCATCCAGATCCGACAGGCTGGACGCCGCTATCATAACAAAAATTATTACAACCGCGCCTATGCCGATCGCGATCTTGCCGTTCATTTGTAATACTGCAATAATGCCATCTTATAATTATTGAGTACGGGGGTTCTCCTATGATAACGCCGGAGCGTACCAACCGGATTTTTCCGATCGTGCATCCGCTTCACGCCTAGGTTGGACGA
>JAGWAX010000094.1 GCA_021296175.1 Nitrosopumilaceae archaeon
CATTCAACATAACGCTAATATATCTACCTATGACATTGCCGGTATTGGCTAGCCGCCCATTGTTCTTGTTACTTGTGTTTTCTCTAATGGCAGTCGGAGTGTCCGGGGTGGCGTATGCCGACATGGACAATCCCCCACCCGCAAAACAGGTTGCAGAAGGCACGGCACCAGAGGACGTCACATGCAACGGCGAGCGCGTACTGATGCTCAAGACAAACGGGGATCCAATCTGTGTACTCCCCTCGTCGGCAGACCGTCTGACTGCAATGGAATTTGCGACTCTGGTTGAAGCGGCCCCTGATGACATGGAGATGACGGCCCCTGATGACATGGAGATGACGGCCCCTGATGATGCAGCAGAACCAGAGTCCGCCCTTGTGGTGTCGATGACCATGTTTAGCGATCGGTTTGCCGTTATGAAGGAAGATGTCAAGACCGCGGTCACCGAATCCATCACAGCATACGAGTCGGACGAAGGCGCACTTGAAGCGATAACCGCGGGGGCAGAAGCATACGATGCAGAATCGCCGTATGTGTTTGTCATCGACTATGACACGCTGACCATACTTGCGCACGGATTCAACGCCACCCTGGTCGGCACCACGTCGGGCGTGCTCGACGACGGCGGAAAGACGTACGACGAGATCAAGGCCGAGCTTGACGAGGACGGCGAGACGTGGGTCATGTATCCGTTTACAAACCCCGCAACCGGGGAGATGCAGACTAAAAAGTCGTACCTCGCGCTGCACGGCAGTCACATATTTGCCAGTGGATTCTACCTCAATGATCTGGAAGCCGAGATGATCGTTGCAATGTGGGTTACTAACTCGGCGGCTGGGTCGTACGATGAGCACGGAACCGACTCCTTTGGTATGATAACTGATGCCGCCGAGGACTATGTGCCGGAAGACATCTATCCGTTTGTCATCGACATCGAAACCGAGAAGGTGGCGGCGCACGGTGCCGATGCGGCCCGCGTAGGTGAGGTGTCCGTGTCCATTACAGAATCGAACAAGCCCCTTGAACTGATCCAAGCAGAGTCCGAACTCAACGGCGGCGCCTGGGTGACATACACGTTTACGAACTTTGAGACCCAGGCAGAGGAGATAAAGCTCTCCTGGCTCATGATACGCGACGGCTATGCGTTCGGGGCGGGATTCTACCCTGATGAGTTCCAGACGAAAAAGATCAACGCCATCATGTCTGTTGACAACGCCCTTGCAATGTATGCCGAGGGCGGGCAGGACGCCTTTGCCGAGATTACAGCCCTCAGCATCGAGAAGGAGTGGTATCCGTTTGTAATGGACTCGGAGACAAACGTAGAAGTCGCAGACGGCTCCATACTCGACCGTACCGGTCAAAAGATCTGGGAGTCATACCAGACGAGCGCGGCCATCCGAGACTCTAGGGACGCGTTTGACGCAGGAGAGGGGGTGTTCGGAAAGTACGTGTTCTTGAATCCCGAGACCGGCGAACAGCAGGCCAAAAAGACATGGTTCGTCATGCATGACGGCTACATATTCGGAGCCGGGTTCTACCTGACCGGCGAGTATGCCAAGAAGACGGAGGTTACGTGGTCCGTGGCCACCACGGTCGAGATGTACAAGGCGCTTGGGATGGACGCGACGTTTGCGGCCGTAGACGCGATGGAGACGGACTATCCGTCGTACCCGCTCGTGTTTGACGGCGCGCTTGATATAGTGGCGCACGGCGCGAATACGGATCTCATCGGGGGATATCTGTTTGATCTGGTAAGCAACCCGGACAAGGATGCGGATCAGTTAATGGAGGAGCTGGCAGGCGACGGGGATCAGACGTGGCTGCGCTATACGTTTGTGAACCCCAAGACCGGCGAGGATGCCGAGAAGGTTGTACTGCTTGAGATGCACGACGGCCACATATTCGGAGCCGGATACTATGAGGAACCCGCGCCGTCTGAGGAGTCAGTCTCGTCTGACGACGAGGAATAGGCCCGGCTTGAGGGCCTTCCGGCGATAACGGTCTCGCATGATCCCGAATAGCCCCGTACGGATATGCAGATGACGGAGGAAGCCTTGCAGGGGTGTCCAGAACCTGTGTTCGCCGAGATACTTTGCAATGTGTACGGGGACGCATCTTTTTTTGGCGCGCGGTGCCTCGCGGCGGCCCTGCCTGTCGCGGCTAACTGCCGCGATACCACGGATCGTACCCGAGCCGGTCAAGGAAATGCCCCATGACTTGAGTTCCCCTTCGTAGTCAGATATGGCGAACCACGGGTGCCTTTGCATCCTGCAGTGTCGGAACCCTGCCGCTGTCTGCGCCGTAACCAGTACAAGATATAACCGCCGTACATGGAGCGGCTGGCATGACTGTGACACGCCGGGCGGGTTCGCCCGCGCACGGCGCCCCCAATCCCGGGAAGGCCGGCGGCGTGCGCGGCCGCGTCCCTGCTGCGGGGCGGCGCCATGGTCGTGAAAAGTACGAACGCAGCGGCAGCGGCAACAGGACCGCCGCACGCATACGCCGCCAGCGCGGCTACCAGTGGGAGGACACGCTGGTAAAGCGGTTCAACTCGAGCGAGGGATGGAGGGCCTTCCGGCTCGGCTCCCCCAGTACGGGGCTGCCGGACATACTGGCCGTGAACCCAAAGAGGGGGTACCTAGTCGTAATCGAGGCAAAGTCCGGTTCGGGCACCGCGCTGTCGGTTCCGGCCGAACAGGTGGAGCGCTGCAGGGTGTGGGCCGACACATTCTCGGCATTCAAGAGGCGCCATGTCATACTTGCCTACAAGTTCATCTCAAAGCGGCGCATAGGGACGGCCGAGTACCGCCCAAGGGAGCTCCGTGAGTTTTACAAGGTCAGGGGCCACAGGTCGAAGACGACTGAGTGCATATGCACGTACGACGGGAGGTTCTATACAAAACGGGAGGGGCTCGACAGTGACTACAGGGTGCCGGTCCGGGATGCCGAGTGCGTCATGCCGTTTGAGACGCGGCAGCCCGCAGAGGCCGTCCGCGGCGCGCGAATCATTTTTTAGTAGTGAGGGCGTACAATCTGCGATGTCGTCGGGCAACTTTGATGTGGAGGAGCCGGCCACCACGGAGACAAAGTCCCTGCTCGACACGGTGTCTGACACCGAGACTGGCTCGCGCACCAGCTTTGAGGAGTTTACCGACGAGCGGATGCTCACCAGTTACGACGTTTTTCGGACAAAGCAGATGAAGATAAAGGTGCTGGAGGTCTCCGACGAGGTCCCCTCGTCCCGGTGGAAGTTTGGCGACCGCGTCAAGGTAACAAAGATACTGGTTACGATAAAGCACCTGACTACCCAGGAGGTCGAGGAGGCGGAGTTTGACATAGAGGCAATCGAGAGGGAGCTTGCCGAGAAACGGCATTATACGTCCACAAACAGGTGGATTCCCACCGCCGACATCAAGAACGGGTACGTGCTCGGGATCCGGCACACCAGGCTGATCAGCGACGCGTCGGCGCTTGACTATATCGTATTCTGAGTGCATGCGTGCGGCGTACGTGCAGCCGCCCTCCGGAATGCCATTCGAACCACGATCGTCCTTGTACGCATGGCCTGTGTGACGAAGCCGTGCCCGGATGCCGGCGCCGTCCGCCACAGGATGCGTCACCTCCTGCCGGGACGTTTTTTCGTTAAAAGTTATAAGCACACCTCTCAGAGGCCCATTGTGAGTTCAAGGGAGTTCAGCGTAAACGGAACGGACTACAGAATCATGCTGACCGATCAGGTCGCCGAGCACGTCAACGCGTTGCGCAACCTGTACGGAGCCGCATACGAGGATCCGGAGAGTTTCGAGGATTTGAGCGCGGAGATATCCGAAACGATCCACGAGATCGCGTCAGGGGTGGAGCCGCCCGTGGACGACAGCGATCTTGACGGCATGATTCAAGAGGTGATAAAGGCAGTGGATAGCAAGGCCGAGGCCAGGGAGAACGAGCTTAACGAAAAGCAGGCGCCGACAAGCGGCAGCCGCCGAAAGGGCCGGAATTCCGCGCGAAGGCGGTGACTGACCGGTGCGGCGGGCCCTGGGGCGTGCCGGAAAATGCGTGTGCTCCCCAGGATAGAGAGGGGGAGATGGCCGGGCAGGACATCGCTCCTGCATAGTTAGTTGCGCAACCCTGCCTAGAATCCCGAGATCCACCGCTTTTGTGAACTGTTTTTTACCCACAAGTGGAACAT
>JAGWAX010000017.1 GCA_021296175.1 Nitrosopumilaceae archaeon
TGAGCTGGGTTTAGACCGTCGTGAGACAGGTCGGTCTCTGCCTGATGGAAGCGTGAATAACTGAGGGGAAGTTGCTCCTAGTACGAGAGGAACAGAGCAGCGTGGCCACTGGTCTACCGGTTGTCTGACAAGGCAGGCCGGGCAGCTAAGCCGTTTAGGCTAAGTGCTGAATGCATCTAAGCACGAATCCTATCCCGAGACAAGTTATTCCTTCATATGATAAAGGTCGGCAGTAGAAGACTGCGTTGATAGGGAGGTGGTGTAGATCACAAGCATTTGCGAGTGGTGAGCCAGCCTCTACTAATAGACCAACACATCGGCTCAGCCACTTACATAGAGGCCATGCGCGACACGCCTCACACGTGCCGCGATGACGTCGACTCTCATTTATTACACGACCGCTTGCAAATCCTCATTTTTTTTGATTATGATGGTACGGTAGCGTAAGCTGCGCCTGTCGGCGCGGCGCCGATCTGCTGCAATCCGCCTATTCTTGCACGGCCTTTCATATCCTGCCCGCTGTACACGGTTAATATCTGAATAAACCCGACGATTCGTGGCATGCTTGGCGTGTACGACATACTAAAGTGGTCCGTAAGTAGGGATCCGCGCAGCGTGGCGGCCATGTACGACGTGCTGTCCCCGCTCATGTGCGGCATTGCAGGGAGCCGGATGCTCAACTTTGGATACTGGGACGACGCGCACGACACGCCGGCGCTCGCACAGGAGAACATGTGCAATGCGGTCTCCGACCTGGCGGAGCTTGGTGGCCCCCTTGCGGTGGTTGATGTGGGGTGCGGCTTTTGCGCCCCTGCCGCATACTGGAAGCGCGCCAATCCGGAACTGGCTCTGTACTGCGTGAACACAAGCTATGCGCAGCTGCGCGGGGCATCCGGGCCTTATGGCGCCGATGACTGCGGCTGCAATGGCCGCAAGCGCCCCTCTGGCGCCGCACCGGACGGTGAAAGCGGAGCCGCCTGCAAGGGCAATCACGGGGACGGCGCCGCGTCCGTGGGAGCCCCTGCAGCCCTCAATGCAATAAACTCGTCGGCGACCGCGCTTCCGTTTGCATCAGGCTCCGTAGACCGAATTATCGCGCTTGAGTCGGCCCAGCACTTTAGGCCGCTTGGCTCTTTTGCATCCGAGTGCAGGCGCCTGCTGTCTGAGGACGGGATTCTGGCAGTCGCGATCCCTGTCGTGACGCGGAGCCGCATGACTCTGGCCCGCCTTGGCATACTGAATTTCACATGGGCATCAGAACATTATCTACTCTCGTACGTCCGCAGAACCCTGCATGACTGCGGCTTTGAAATATCCGACGAGCAGCTTGTCGGCGACTCGGTTTATGGACCCCTTGCGGATTATTACCGCTCGAACCGACGCGACATAAGGAAGGCGGTACGTAACATGGGGTACCCGTCATACCTTGAGGCGATGATGGCCATCTCAATGAGAAAGATGGGCCAGGCATCGAGGGCGGGGATCATCCAGTACGCCCTGCTAAAGTGCCGCCCCCGCCCACTTTGACGCCTTTTTTCCTCTCCTGTGTGGCTGATGCTTGCTGCGACGGCATGACCGTAGATGTGCGCCGCCCGGATGCGGACCGTGCCGCATCGGAGCCCCGGAGGCGCCGCCGCTTACGCCGGATCCTCCCGCTGAGGATCCTGCACATCAGCCTCTGCAGCGCTCGTGCGCGCCAAAGCCCCTGAAAGCCTGCAATGCAGGTGAACGCAGGCACATCCGCCTGCAATCTGCGGGTGGCGGGGTGGAGCAGGGCGGAGAACCCGTTGACGCTCCAAGAAGGCTGGAAAACCGAGTGCCCCGTGACGCTTGTATGCATATGGAACAACCTTGGCCAAATCTGACACGGCAATTTTCTGCACGGCCGGATGCCCTGGCGCAATGTTACCCCGTGCCTGCTCACCGGCAGTACTGCATACACCTCCGCCTCGAGACGTCGCGCACGGCCTCGGGCAACCCGGCCGCTTGGATGGCGTGCCTTGTCTGGCCTCCTCCCCCACCCACATGCGTGTATTAATGCTGCCTATGCGCTCTAGGTTTTTATCGCAGTTGTACGTATTTCATGCATGCATTATGTTGATCCCGCGCCGGGGCTGTACGCACAAAAATGCAGCAGGCTGCTCTCCGAAGATGAGATCAGGTTTGCGGGAATCGTGAACGCCGATGGCAAGCTGATTGCCGGGGGCTTCAAGGATGGAATCACCCCCCACGAGAACGACGAGACCAGACTGCAGTCATTTTTGGAGTTCGTATCCCGGGCGTCCATACGCAAGGAGCACGACGAGAGCCTGGGACCGATAAACTATCTTGCGGCCAGACGCGACAAGGCGGTGCTGGTGAGCTTTCCATTTCCGGTGACTCGGGTGCTGCTGTTGATCTCCGCAGAGCCCACTGCAAACATCGAGAAACTGGCCAAAAAGGCCGTGGACATGTTTACCTCTGCCTCCTGACTGCCTACTGCCGTTGGCATCGGCCGGGTTGGGTGGAGGCCTTGGCCGGGAACCGCCGACGGATACGGTGGCGGCAGTGCAGCTCCAAAAAACCGCCAAGGGGTATTGCCGCAGACTGGACTTGCCACCTACGTGAGGAAGGAGACAGCTCACAGGATCCGATGCGCATCTGGCGCCTCGTCTTTACAGGGTTCTTCATCCGCTTCGATGCCTGACTGCATACGGGATGGACCCGCGGTCCGCAGCATCCGATCATCTTTTAATGCCCGTGCCGCCTCGCATACTCATGAAGGCCACGTTTGGCGCGGGATGTTTTTGGCACGTCGAGCACATCTTTGCAAACACAAAGGGCGTTACATCCACCGCGGTGGGGTATACGGGCGGCCACGTGGAGGGCCCGTCCTACGAGGAGGTATGCACGGACCGGACGGGACACGCGGAGGCCGTCCAGGTCGAGTATGACCCCGGCCAGGTGTCCTACGATGACCTGCTTGACGTATTCTGGTCAAACCATGATCCCACGACCCTCAACCGGCAGGGCCCCGACGTCGGCATCCAGTATAGATCGGCCGTCTTTTGCCACGACGACGGGCAGAGGCTTGCAGCCGAAAAGTCGCGCGACGCGCTTGCACGGTCAGGCAGGTACCGCGGCCCGATAGTGACTGAGATTGTGCCTGCTGCGCCGTTTTACCGCGCCGAGGAGTACCACCAGAGGTACTTTGCAAAGCGCGGCATTGCATAGCGCTGGATGCCCGCCCCTTGGCCGAAGGCCGGCCCGTGCCTCTAGACAACTAAACTTATCAATGCATGATACGCGCGTCCTGTGGATGAAGGAGCGCTTTGTCGACGTGGGGGGCCACCACATCCGCTACCTTGAAGGTGGCGATCCGGCGGACGGCACGATGGTCCTGCTGCACGGGCTTGGCGGCTCTGCGGAGCGTTGGGACAAGGTCTCTCCCATATTTGAAAAGAGGTTCAGGGTGGTGGCGCCCGACATGATTGGATTCGGACTCAGTGACAAGCCGCCGTCTGACTACACGCCGGACTTTCTGACCTCGTTTCTTGGGGATTTTGTACGCGCCACCTGCGGGCAGCGCATATTCCTGGTGGGCTCGTCGCTTGGGGGGCAGGTCGCCGTCATGTATGCGGCCTCGCATCCGGCCAGCATAGACAAGCTCGTCCTAGTCTCGCCTGCGGGCACGATGAAGAGGGCCACGCCGGCGTTTAACCTGTATATGATGGCCGCAATGTACCCCGGCGAGCAGTCCGTGTCCAGGGCCTTTGAGGCGATGGAGGCCTCCGGCGAGAGGGCGGACGCGGATCTGGTACGCAGCTTTATCGAAAGAATGAGGCTCCCAAACGCAAAGATGGCGTTCATGTCGTCCGTGCTGGGACTCAGTAACTCCGGGCTCACGGAAGCGATGCTGCACTCGCTAAGCCCTCCCACGCTGCTGGTCTGGGGCGAAGACGATCCTGTCGTCCCCATCCAGAACGCCGGATTCTTCCTGTCCTCGGTAAGGGACTGTACCATGTTTAGAATGAAGGGCTGCGGGCACACCCCTTACGTGCAGAACCCCGAGGCCTTTGCAAAGCGGGTACTCGAGTTCCTGGGAAGCTCCATTGCCGGATGACTTTGCGAACGGTCCTGATGCCCCTCCGACACGCCCCTGGGCGGCATCCAGTCCTCCCTGAGACGGTTGCCTGCAGGACGCGGCCCGACCCGCGCCCGGCTGGCCGCGCGCGTGGACTAGTGCTAGGTGAGTTTCCGCCCTTGCAATCCTGCCAAACCGGTTGCTATTTATACCTCTTATTTCACACTATTACCAATGAGTGGTAATAGCAACCAATATGATCCTACAAGGATGTTTCAGGACTGGATACAGAAAGGCGGGGAGGCACAGGCCGAGTTTATCAAGAACTTCGGCTCGCTGATGACCGCCGCAGGCCAGACTCCGAGGACGTTCAACCCGCTTGAGGCGCTGCGTCACATGTCCGAGACGGCGCAGAGCGCGCAGTCTAGGATGATAGAGAACGTTTCTAGCATGCAGAGCAGGGGCATGGATGCCGCGATCGGCATGGGGCAGGACATGATCTCCTCCATTGCCGGCTGGGGCGCCTACAAGACCACTGTCAGTAGCAACGGGCGGATCTCCATACCGGAGGCCGAGCGCAAAGCGCTTGGAATCGGGGAGGGAGACCTGGTGCAGGTGATCATACTGCCTATTCCTAACAGACAGAAAAGGGAGGTGAACAAGTAAACATGACTGACAAAAACAACAACAACAATAGCAACAACAGCAGCAACACGTCAAGGCAGTCCTCAAACGACACGTTTGGCGTATTCAAGCAGAACCTTGACAAGATGTTCAACAGCATACGGCAGTCGGTACCTCAGTACCACCAGGCTATAACAAACGTGCAGCAGGAGTATCTGCAGGCATGCGAGAACGTTGCAAACTCTGCATTTGAATTCCAGCAGGAAGTGGTGCGCAAGTCCGGACTATCTACGGGTATCCCGGAGGCGGCAGTACGCACAATCGGCGGAACGACTGAAGAGGTTGCAAAGATTGCATCCATAAACAACCAGGTCATACTGACCACAATCGACGCGACTCAGCAGAACATCAAGACGTTCAACGACAACGCAAAGTCCTTTTCAAACATCAACCACGATATACTAAAGTCCTGGATATCGGCATTCCGCTTCAGGGCCAACTAGTCGCGGTAAAAAGCCCGCAAGGGCGTTTTTCTTTTATTTTTGATTTTTTTCCTGGCATTGATTTGGCGATATGATCCGCCGATCCGGGGTATGCGCACTTGGCGTGCGCGCATGGCGCCGGATGCACGGTACGGATGGCACCGCCGCTGCCCGGGCCGTTCGCCACCAATTCCTGATCCTAGGCGGACCGGCTTTCCGTACAATAGGCTGTCCCTCCCCCTCGCAAGTCTTTAATTCAGGCACAGCCGTGCCACCTTGTTGGCAAGCGAGACGGAGCCGGACGGCCTCGGGGTCGAGGATCTCCGTCTGGCAATAAACGATCTGCAGGCGCGCCTAGACAAGATGGGCCCCCCGCCGTCGCCGCTTGCGGAGATCGTGGACTCTACGAATACCCTGCGTACAAACGAGTACCTCTCCGCAAAGGACGCGGTATGCGCGGAGCTGCTGTCGCACTATGGGCGGTATGCACGCATGCTCGAGTCGGTGGTAAGAGACGCGCTTGATGTGCAGTCGGGATTTTTGGAGGTGCTAAGGGCGCAGTCGGAGCTGCTTGAGGACGGAAAGCCGCCTGCCCGCATGCGCGCCGCCAAGGCCGCCAAGGGGAGGGGCAAGGGCCGCGGCAGCAGCGGTGGCGGCAAAAAGACTGCAGCAGCATCCGCCGGCAAGCGCAAAACCCGTGGCAGTCCACCTGCAAAAAGGAAGGTGCGGACGACAACCGATCCAAGGCCGGCGGCCGCTGGGAGGCCGCGCGCTGGGCGGACCTGACCTCTGGCACACCCCATGCGCAAGAGCACGCGCCCGCCGGCACCGGACGGCCGTAACTGGCGCGCTCTGATCCGAACTCATGCAGCGTATTCCAGGCTTCCTGCCATGAGCGCGACCTGCCTCCGGCCGACTCTGCCCGGACCGTCCGTTCTGACTACAAGCATGCCGCTGTCGTTTATTCTGGTGGCGGTTCCGGTAACCTTTCGGCCATCAACGGTTGCGCTGACCCTTCTGCCTACGGTCGACGATCTCTTGGCCCACTCCGACGTTATGGCTTTGATCCTCCCGTCGAGCAGCATGCCATATGCAGCGTCGAGCCTGCGGAGCATCCCTCTTACCAGCTCCGCCTTGGACGGCATCCTTGGCGCGCCGGCCGACTCGGCCTCCTGCTTGAGTGACGCCGCACCATAAAAACCGGGCGTGTCTGCAAACGTTTTTTCTATGCCTTTTGCATCCACGTCAAAGTTGACCCCTATCCCAAGACGCACGTTCTGTATGCGGTCGAGCTCCATCTCGGCCTCTGTTATTATTCCTGCCACCTTTCTGCCCCGGATCGTTACATCGTTGGGCCACCTGAGCTCGGGCTTTATGCCGCACGCCTCCTCTATGGACTCTGCCACTGCAACGCCGGCCGCTATGGGCAGCAGGGACGCGGTTGCCGCCCCGCAGTTCGGATGTAGCACGACGGACATCCATATGCCGCCGCGCGGGGACGCCCACCTCTTTCCTATCCTGCCCCTTGCGTTGGACTGCGTGGCCGATATGATGACGGCCCCGTCGTTTCCGGGCGTCTCTGCCAAAGCCGCCGCGACGTCCTGGGTGGAGCCGGCCGTGTCCATATCGTCGTAATAGTACGCCCTCCTGCCTACCGTGCTGGTTCCTATGCCCTCTGTGATCTCCCACGGGTATGGCTCGCCGCTTGAACCCCGCAGCCTGTATCCGACCTTTTGCCTCGACTCTATGTCGTATCCTAGACTCCGCAGCGTTTTGATGTGCTTCCACACTGCCACCCTGCTGATGCCAAGCACGTCGCCAAGGTCCCTGCCTGAGAGATATTCGGTGCTGTGCGCCTTTAGGAACCTGAGCGTCCTTGCGGGCCCCCTGTGATCCGCCGAGTCGTAGTATGCGCGGCTGCTGTATGGGCCGTCGCCGTTTTGGCGCCTTTTGCTATCCGGCATGGCTCTTAGAAACCAACGTCAAAGTCAAATCCGCCGCCGTCGCCGTCCATGCCAGCGTCGCCGCCGCCGCCGCCGTCGCCGTCCATGCCAGCGTCGCCGCCGTCCATGCCCTCCGGCACGCTTTCCGGCGGAACGTACGAGGCCATGGGCATTCCAATCATGCTGAACATCATGCTGAACATCATCATGTCTATGACGCCAAAGAAGAGCATCATTGGGAGTATGGAGCGGTTGCTATCCATAAAGCTCCTCATCTTTTCTTTGTCACCGGACTTGTAAATGGCCTGCATCTGCCCCCATTTGGCCTGCATCTCCCGTATGCCCTCGTCGACCTTGTCCGAGCCCGACTTTGTGACGTTCAGCTCGATCTTGGTGCCAAGCCAGCCTTTTTTCTCTTTCACGGTTATGTCTCCCTGCCTCTCCAGCCTTTCAAGTATGGAGTTCAGCTCCTCGGGCGGCAACCTTGTCGTCTTTTGTATGCGGCCAAACTTTGTAATGCCGTTTCGTATGGACTCAAGCACGATGATCTCCTTTGAAACCGGGGGTTCGTCGTCGCGGCCTTCCATGCGCGGGATTCTCCCAATACCATTAAAATCTCTTTTTAATTCGCAGCGCTCACACCTATGGCCGTTTGGCCCCGGATCGGGCGTGGGCGCCGCCATGCGGATCCGGTGGTATTTAACCACGCCGTGCGGGCGGTCTGGGCATCATGGCGCGACTGCACGCGCACGAATACGGCACCTGCAAGGGTTTGATGTGTCCGGGGCTCAGCTCCACCTGCTGCAGTATGTGGAATGTCCAGTTGCCTGCCATCGCCCTGTAGCCCCTTTTGGCATAGTACTTGGCCGTGCGGCAGGGCCATGCATCCTATGCACTCGTGCTTGGGCTCCAGTGACTTTGTGGCCGCGTTGAGCGCCTTGATGCCGGCCTGCACCTCCTCGAGGATTCTCTTGGGGGGGGTGGTGGAGTCCCTGCTGCGTCCGTCGCGGCTGTGCTGTTCGGGGGTCGGGTCGGATCTCAGGACTACGGCCTATTCTCATGCATTAATTGATCAAACTCTCTTGCGCCGGACGACTCCGACCTGAGGGCGTATCGTCTTCCTTTGTCTACCTATTTATTATTGAAATCATGATGAACCCTGCCATGGCCGTTGATGATTCGGAATTCCGGGACGCATCTGAGCACTACAAACAGCTTGCGACGTTCTGGACCGACATACTGCACCTGATGTCAAGCAAGCCCGGGGCACTGGCGTCGGTTGGGCCCATGAGGGCGCTCGCGGCAAACTCCAAGAAGATTACAAACGAGATGATAGAGATGAGTGAGGACATGGTGGAGTTTGGCAAGCACCTGACCGAGTATTACTCGCAGCTTGCAGACACCTGGGGCGAGGCGCAAAAAAAGGTCAACCAGAAGATGCCGGACATCCCGCACGACGCGGAGCAGATCGAGGCGCTCAAGCGCGTCTGGATTGACATGTTTGACAACGACTTTACCGAGCTCTTTGACTCGCCAAAGTTTGGCTCCAACTACGGCAAGCTGGTCTCAAAGGAGCTCGAGATTGTAAAGCATTGGAACAGCATATCTAACACAGTGCTGCAGTCGGCCAACCTGCCAAGCAAGGAGGAGATCGACGGCGTGTACCGCGAGATTCACTCCCTAAAGAAGAGGCTGAGGCTCTCAGAACTGGAGATGCAGCGCCTGCGGCGCACGGGTTCTAGCGCCGCTTCGAGAGGCACGTCAGGCTCGGCGCCCGCTACAGACGCGGGCGGCGCACCCTCAGACCCGGGAAGGGGCGATACTCCTGCAGAACCTGTTGCCGCCGTTGTGGCTGGCGACGGGGACAAGCCACAACCGCGGCGCGCCGACCACTCCGGCGACGTACCCGACGGCGCGTCATCGCGGCAGCAGCAGCAGCCGCAACCGCGGCCGCGGACCGAGCAGCGGCGTTCGAACCCGCCACAGCCGCCGCAACACCGCCCACAGCACCAACAGTCACAACAGCCACACGGTGTGCAGGTACAGCCGCCACACCAGGCACCGCAGCCTCCGGCACCGTCGCGCCCGCGTGATACTGCACCGCCCGGTGGCCCTGTCGAAGAACCGACGCACCGCGAGCCGGAGAACCGACTGCCGCCCTCAAAACCCGATCCAGTATCGTCCCCTTCCGCACCAAGTCCACCTGATCATCCCGGCGGGCCCCCCTTCGCACAGAACGTTAAAAATCCGAGACGACGCCGCAGGCGCTCAAAGTCGGGGCGGCCAGGCGGCCCCACTCCGCCATCAATGCAGCTGGAGCCTGCGCCAAAACCCGCGACGGCACTCGGCAGTCCAAAGGACGCGCATGCTGTTGCTGTAACGCGGCATGCCCCGGATGCATCGTCCGGTTCTTTATCGCGCCCGCCGCGGGATGCGGCCAAACGGGCGGGGACGGCCCCTGGCGGCCCGGCGGGTGCGTCTGAAACTACTGCCAGGAAAAAAAGGCGCCGGCGCCACAGGCCCGGCAAGCATACCAGACGTATGCAGCAGCAGCAGCAAGGACAGTCGAGACCGCCGCAGCCGCAACCTACTGTTGACACGCGCCCTGCGCCTTCCCAGAAACCACAGGGCGTGCAGAATTCTGAAAACACCAACGACCCCAAGCGCCGGACGCGCGACACCGGCGGTGACTCGGCCCGGCAGGGCCCCCACAGCGGCAAGTCCGACACGGCCGCGGACGGCGGGCTGCCCCGGAAGGACGGTGACGCCGAGACGTGACGATCAGCTCGAATATCGATCCAAAGCTGATCGAGGAGATTCTAAAATTTGGCCGCAACGTCGTAAACGCACCCCAGATGGTCTCCTCGCCGGACCAGATCATACTTGACGTGACCCGGCATGACGTGGCCTCTAGCATAGACAAGACGCGCCTCCTGCACTATAGGCCGCTGACCGAAAGGCGGCATGCGACGCCCATTCTGATATCGTACGCGGTAATCAACAGGTTCCACATACTTGACATTCATCCCGAAAAGAGCTGGGTGCGCAACCTGCTGCGCCAGGGCTTTGACGTTTACATGCTTGACTGGGGGACTCCCACCAGCATGGACAAGTATCTGGACTTTGACGACTACGTGAACGGATACCTGGACTCCTACGTGGAGCACATCAAGGACGAGTCCTCCGTGGAGTCCGTGTCCCTGCAGGGATACTGCACGGGCGGCACCATCTCTGCCATGTACGCCGCACTCCATCCGGAGAGCGTCAAAAACTATGTGGCCACCGCGCCCGTCGTGGACGGGTGGAGGGACACTACCGTAATCAGCAACCTTGCAAAGCACATGGACGTGGACAAGATGGTCGAGACGATAGGCAACATGCCCCCCGAGTTCATGTACTATTGCTTTTCCGTACTCAAGCCGTTTGAGCAGGGCGTCGAAAAATACGTCAATTTCTTTAGAAACATACACGACAAGCGGTTTGTGGACAACTTTCTGCGCGTCGAGAAATGGCTGGGCGACACGCCCCCGATACCGGGAGAGCTGTTCAGGCAGTGGATACGCGACATTTACCAGCGGAACCTTCTGGCCCGCAACAAGATGCACGTGGGCGGCGTGCACGTCGACCTTAAAAGGATCACCATGCCTATGTTCATCCAGATTGCAGTGGGCGACCACCTAGTCTCGCCGGAGTGCAGCATGCCCCTGTACTCTGCCGTGGGGAGCCGTGACAAGACTCTGCGCATATATCCCACGGGGCACGTGGGCATGATTGCCAGCTCCCTGTCCCAGAAGAGGGTGCTGCCCGAACTGGGTTCGTGGCTTGCAGAGCGCTCGTAATTGCGGATATGTGCGGCCGGTGCAGGCAGTGGCAGGCGCCCGCCTGCAATCTGCGCGCACACTGCAGCGAGCCCTTCCCCTCTCCTGCAGATGCTTGAACGGGGGGGGGGAGAAAGGGGAGGGGAACACCGCTCGACTTTATTACGCAAGCATCTTCCCTCATACGCGTGGACGCCCGCGAGATCAAGGACGAGATTGCCAGACGGTGGCACAAGACGCTTGCCCGGGGCACCGACGCCGGAACCGACGGTGCGCGCACCGGGCGCGGCATGTCAGTCAGCGGCTCGACGCCGCCCTCAGTATTCGTGGGCTCATACGGGTATCCCAAAGTGTACGTGGGTCCCATGGTGCCGCCCGTACACGGCGATACTGCGATATTTGACCGTCCCGAAAGATGGCGGGGGCTCTCGCTTGGCGATATTGTGGGATTAAGGCTTGGAATGATCCGCGGGGTGAAGCAGGTGCGCGCCGATCTGGCCGGCTCCGGAGGGGACAGCCGGTACGTGGAGCAGCTGCAGGAGGTCGCCATGTCCTCGGCCCCTCTCGGATCTGACATATCATTTGAAGGGCCCGTGCAAATCAGGACCGCTGCTCAAAGAGGCAGACACTCCGGCGGTGACGACACGGGGATCCCATTTGGTCCGATCGGGCTGGTGCGCTCCGCAGAGTTCTCGGACATGCCGCGCCCCTCAAGGCAGATCGAGAAGCTGTACTATGACACGGATGCGAACGCGTCGGAGGCGATGTTCTCACTGTACGAGTCGGGCATCGCCATGTCTGACATACAGAGATGCCTCAGCATCGGAATGCTTGGCTCAAGGCGCAGGCTGGTTCCGACAAAATGGAGCATTACGGCGGCCGACTCTGCAATATCCTCCCGGCTGCTTGGGCATGTGAGCGAGTGCGACGTGATAGACTCGTGCAGGGTCTTTTGCCATGAACATCTTGGAAACGCGTTTGCGGTGGTGCTGTTTAAGAACCGGTGGCTCTTTGAGCTGGTGGAGGCGTGGCATACGCCGGCCCCCGACGTCGGCAACAGTAACACCTCCAAGGCTTCGGGACGGGCATCCTTCGCCTCTGACTGGGAGACCTCGCACCTGCAGCGCGCGCCTCGGAACACGGCGGGGGCATACTATGCGGCCCGGCTCGGGGTGCTGGAATACTTGGCAGAGAGGCACGTGCAGGCCGGCGCGCTGGTACTGCGGGAGATTCGTCCCGAGTATTCTGTGCCCGTGGGCGTATGGCAGGTGCGCGAGGGCGTCAGGGCCGCGATGAAGAACCCTGTTGCGGTGGCAGACAGCATGGCCGACGGCGTGCGGCTTGCCGCGTCCGCCACGGGCATTGCCACATCCGACTGGCTCGGGCACGCTGATACCACAAGGCTTGCAAGACAGCGCACACTCGGGGATTATGCATAGGCGCGTGTGGCGCCAGCCTGGCTTCCGCGCCCCCTGCAAACTGCCCGCGCCGCACCGCCGCGCAGCTGCACGCCGGCAACAAGTGACAATATTTGCGCTTGGATTTTTTGTCACGATCCAATCCAGTTGATCCTATGCTTTTACAGTTAAATCCCCGCACGCGACACCACTTGCATGAAGTTTATTGCAAGCGGCAAGGTCAAAGACATCTACGAGCTGGAGGACGACCCGGGATACCTCCTGTTCCGGTTCTCTGACCGCGTGTCTGCATACGATGTAAAATTCTCGCAAGACATTCCGCGCAAGGGGGAGATACTGTGCAGATCCGCCGAGTTCTGGTTTGGCCGGCTGAGCATTCCTAACCATTTCGTGCGGCGCGTCTCGGACACTGACATGGTGGTCAGGCGAATGAAGATGCTGCCAATCGAGTGCGTGGTGAGGGGCTACCTGTATGGAAGCATGTATGACAGGTGGAAGGATGGGACACTGACGCTTCCTGAGGGCTCCGGCACGCAGCTGGCGTCCCGGCTCTCAAGGCCCGTATTTGACCCGACCACAAAGTCCGAGCATGACATGCCGGTAGACAGAAAGGCCGCAGTCGGCACGGGGCTGGTCTCCGGGCCGCAGTACGACTGGCTTGAAGAGAAGTCAATCCGCGTATACGAGGACATGTCGCGCGTCGCCGACACTGCCGGATTCATCCTGGCCGACCTGAAGCTGGAGTTTGGCATCCTCGAGGGCGAGGACGGCGGCGGGCAGATAACCCTGGGCGACTCGATAGGGCCCGACGAGTACCGCATGTGGCCCAAGGATGCGTACAGTCCGGGGGGCGTCCAGACGTCATACGACAAGCAGATACTACGCGACTGGCTCGCAGAGCACGGCTACAAGGAAAGGTTTGAGGAGGAGCGCAGTGCGGGCAGGGCGCCGACGGCCCCCGAGATTCCGCTTGGTGTGGTATCGGCCATGACCCGGCGGTACGTGGACTCTTTTGGCAAGATTACGGGGGTCAGCGTTTGAGATCCTTGCCTGATGCAGTTGCAGGACAGAACCTATGTGCATCTTATAAGAAATAAAGAATCGCGATCAAGCCATGAGGATCCGATACAAGGCATCCGTGGTTGTGGTATGCTTTGTCGCATTTTACGTGGGTATTATTCCGATCTACGCGGCCTGCGTCGAACCGGCCGACGCCTGCACCCTTGTAAGGAACCTGATAACAAGCACCAGGCTGGCGATTCCCGCCTATGATGTAATCCCAGAGTATGCCGGAACCGTCTGGGAAGTGGAGGAATCAAATATTGGAGACCTTATCTCGTAAAACACTTCGTTCTTTACCACTATGGTAATCGTTCCGACATGCATCATACTTGCAATTGCGTTTCTTGAAAGACGCAATGACCCCCTTCGGCCGGGATCATAGGCGCGCCATACGCGGCAACGCGCCATCCAGGCCCCTGCTCCCCGGTGCCGGCCTCTGGCGCCGCACTGCGGTCTGGTTGCCGCCCCTCTACTACGGCAGCGCCTCTGGAGTCACTGCCAAACTTTGCGTCTGCGCGTCGGCAAACCAAGGGGCGTGGCGCGCCGCCCACCGGCTGCAACCCCTGATCTGACCTTCGACTCGAATTTGCCGGCCGCACTGCTTTGCCGTTTTGCCGACGGCTTGGTCCGCTGCCTGCCCCCCCTTGCCTCCATGCCACTGCCCCCCCGATCCCCCTCCCTCCCCCCGATCGACAACCACTACTAAATTTTTCATAATACTATGATTTATTTATAGTAATACTAAAAAAACTAGTAAACTATTAGAATTATAAAATGACTATGGTATATTTAGTTATAAACTGCATTTATCAAATTAATCTCAATGTCATTCAATAATAAGGCCCACAAGGGCGATCCTGGATGGGCCAAATGCCCCTACACGCGTCGACACACTGCTGGAATGATTGATGTACTGTCATTATTATCAGAGTAATGTCACATGCGTGTTGGTTCAAAATATTTGCCCGGCAGGACAACAAATTGTGACTTGGGCTCTCTTTAACGGACTTGCTGACTGGACTGCATGGCTACGCTACTGGACAGGCAGGTCCGGACGAACCGGACCGTGTCGATCACTATGCAGTATGCACGCGCTATAGGGGACCCGATACGCTCAAGGATCTTATCCATGCTGTACGGCCAGACGCTGTCGGCAGAAGAGATCACAGCAGCGGTGAACAGGACGGGACCCGAAAAGGCGCTGTCGACTGTGCGGCACCACATAGACATCCTCAGGACGACGGGCCTCGTTGAGGTGATGAGGATAGTCGAGTCGCGCGGCGGCATTACAAAGTACTATGGGACGTCCACGAGGTTGCTGGACCTTGAGGAACCTGAGAACTTTGAGTCTGCGTACTCGTCGGTGATAGACAGGACGGCAAGACGACTGGAGGAGATTCTCGGCGGAATTATCTCCGATGTTGCTGCGTCCGGGAACGGCGGAAGGCCAACTGCCGAGTATTCGGCGTACCTGGTGGTGGAGATAATGAACCGCGCCATTACCAAGGTACTTGAAAAGGGAAGGAGGCGCAAGCGGCAGGGGAGCGGCCGAAAGGCCGCGCGGCAGACCTCGTCTCGAAAGGCGGATTCACGTGGGGAGAAAACAATGGCGGGTTCGCTGTCCGGTAACGACGGAAGGAACGCCAAAAAGGGAGAGACCGGCAACGGCTGACATCTGTCCTGCGCATCGCCGGGGATGACGGCGGGGGAAATGCGCGGACTGGATTGTCGGTTACGGGAGTTGCCCCTAGTATATACTGGTCACGGAGCCGGGCAGATTTATACTGCAGACCGTGCAACGCGGTGGTGTACTGGTGCATATGGCGCGTATAACTGTCGATACGGACTCGGTGGGACGCCTAAAGCGCCTGCTCTCGGGGCGGAACCTGGTGCACGTGGCGACCGTAATGCCTGACGGCTCGCCGCAGGTGACGCCGGTCTGGGCAAACTGGGCGGACGGGTCCATAATGGTCAACACGGCGGAGGGCAGGACAAAGCACCGCAACGTCCTGCGCGATAACAGGGTGGCAGTGTCGGTCACGTCGGCCGACGATCCACTTCAGATGGCGTCGGTCCGGGGCGTGGTCGAGGAGATAATCCCCGACTATGACTACAAGTACGCCGACATCCTGACGCGGCAGTATATGCCGAAGATGGACCGGTACCCTTTCCGCCGCCCGGGCGAGAGGCGCATCACGCTCCGGATAAGGCCCGTCAGCGTGTATGTCATGCCGGAGATACGGGCGGAGCCCGGTGACTGATCCGCATGTTTCAAAACTCGTATTTGGAAAGATTTGGCCGGCACCCGGCAGCTGTTCGGAACCGGCAGCACGCCTGCAGGTGCTAAAACGCCTCCGCCCTGACGGCACCGGCGCCTAGAGCCGTGTGGTATCATTACCCATCGGGTTTTTACTCTTTTAATTAAAATCAAATAGTTAAGTTGGTAAGCAGTTGCATGGTCTCGGTAGCCAGGAGAAAAAAGGGAAGCGGACACTACTACTATCTGGTGTACCACTCGGGCAAAAACCAGTACGAGCGGTACCTTGGGAGGCGCGTTCCTGCAGATATCGACTCTGTCAAAAAAAAGTTTGAAGAGGAGATGTACCTGAAGTAAAGCACCCCGCTGCTTGAGATGATACGTGACGGGTATTCCAGACACGTTGCCGTTGCTGACAAAAAGATCATTCGATCCGAGAACCACTGGTTCAAGATCAATCACATATACAGCACGCAGAGAATCGAGGGCAGCACCATGACACTGGGCCAGACAAGAAACCTGCTGGAATACAACCTGTCCCCAAAGGACACCGCGCTGGAGCACGTCATAGAGGCGACGCAGATGGAGAAAATATTTGACGACCTGCTTGCGACAAAATCGGACGTCACAAAACGGCTTATTCTGCGATGGCATGACATCCTGTTTGCGGGGATGGACACGAACAATGCGGGGAGCTTCAGGCGGGCAGATGTCGACCCATACGGGGGAAGAACGGAATACGCGCTGTGGCCTGATGTAATCCCCGAACTGGAGATCCTGTTGAAGTGGTACCGCAAAAACAGAGGAACAAACCCCGTCATAATGTCGGCGATATTTCATGACAGGTTTGAGATGATCCGCCCGTTTATTGACGGAAATGGAAGGATTGGAAGGCTGTTGGCGCTGCTTATTCTCCACAAGGACGGATACCCTATGATGAACATCCTCCCGAAAGAAAAGATCACGTACATCAAGAAATTGGAGGGATCGCAGACGCGCGGCGATCACATGATATTTCTAAAGTGGTTCGTCTCAAAATACCTGAGGGACAACAAAAAGTACCTGTCCTGAATTGTCCCCTTTAGGCCTGCATGAAACGGAGTAGAATGCAGGCAGATCATGCGGTGACGGCCTAGGGGATGAGTGTGAAACAGGTCGGGCAAAGCAGACTAACTGGTTGTGGCTATGTCCTCATGCAGGCAGTTCGTGCAGCCGCCTGACTCGCACCCGGAGGTGCCATCACTCTATGTGGCAGTTTGCAATGCATATGGCGCCGATGTCCTTAAAGTCCTGCTCCTTTTGCGGCCTTATCAGTATGTCGTACCTGGTGTCCTCTTCAAACGGCACGTCAAACTGCGTGCTTCTCTCCACTATATCGCCCGGCTCGAGCCACTCCACCAGTAGGTCCCTTTGCGAAAAGTTGCCGTATACGGCCTGGTGCCTCTTGCCGTCCTCACCCTTGATGTAGAACTGGCCGCCCGAAAGGAGCGTCCTATCCTCCCCCTTGTTCTCTGCCGTGAGCGCGATCATGACGTATACGTGCTCGGGCTGCTCCTCCTTATCGCCCATGTGGGTGCTCTCAAACGACACCGTATACTCGACGGGCCCCACCATCACGGGCTCGCCCGCGGCGACCTCGATGTCTTCGGGCTTGTACGCATCGTACATGTAGCCGGCTATGATCATGGACGCTATTATGGCGCCGATCACTATTACTACTGTTGCAACCACGTGTCTCTTTCCACCTTTGTTGTATAATATTCTTGAGATTACCCCCCCCTATTCACCCCAAAAGCAGGTTCCTGTGGATTGTCATGTGATGGTTTCTCCCAAGTATGGTGCTCCCATCGACCCGCCCAGGCCCTCTTTATTCGGCCCATAACATGTAGGAAGCGTCGCATACGAGTATGCGATATCCCGTCACCCGTTATTGCACAGGAATTCCTGATCCTGAAGTCTGGTACAAATCGTACCCCGTGGAGTGCATCGACATCGTGAGCCGGACCGCAGTGGTCGTTTCCGTCCATGTCTCCAAACAGAGCGTACGAGTCCGACGCCCCTGCGCCCGTGGCAGTAGAGACGGACAAGTAGCCTCAAAGCCGTCAACGTCTCTTTCGCTGGTTATTTTGCATGTCCTGTCACGTTTGGCTGGGACGCGCAATGTCACGGACTTGGTACGGGCGCCGTTTGCCGGCCGCTAACATGCGTGTCGCGCCCTGTGCCTTTCTCCAAATGATCAGCAAAAATGCCTTTGAGAGGGGGGTTTAGCTTTCACGCCTAGCATGAAACGATCGTACATCTTGGGCCCAGCTACCGGGATGGTTTGACCCTTGGATCCCATATGCAGGCGTGGGAGCTAAACCCCCCCTCAAAATCGCGTTTTCCCAATATTTGGCGTTGTGCCTGAACGCGTGGCGCCGGGAGGGGGGTTTAGCTCTCAGGCGTGAAACTACAAAATGGATGTTTGGGGCATTATCTGCGTTTTTTTTGGCCTTGCAGGATGACGGCCAAAAATTGGCCTTTTGCATTCGTGCTGCGAGTGCCTCGCGTTGCCGGCCAAATGCTCGTTTGTAGAGTTGGCGGGAATGCGTTGTATGGCGTGTCGTGGCTGTGGTACGTTCAGGGTGTCGATGCCGTGAATTGCCGTCGCCGCGGAACCGAGACTGCGTTATATCAGACATTGCGGAATTCCGTCCTTAGTATCTGCAAAGTCGCTTGTAATGTGCTCTGACGTTGGCCTTTTGCCAATTTGCCTGGCGTGTCACCGGCCCTTGATTTTTGATATTTCTAATTTCGAGTTTAGAAATATTCGTAACGGATGCGGCCGGTATTTTGTGGGGCGCTTGGCGACATTACGATAAGTCGACCCGGCTTTTGGCTATACGGCGCGCCTGATGTGCTCCTTTACCTGGTCTGATATCCTTGTTATGCGTCTCAGGGACTCGGAAAAGTCCGACTGATTCTGCCTGTCTGTAGAGTCGATTACGACGTATACGCCCACTATGTTGCGCCCATTGTCCATCAAGAAGCGGTGCACCGTCCCAACGTAGCTACAGTACTCTGTGATTCGCTTCCGCACCCTTAGCTGCTCAGACGCGGTCATGTTCAAAAACCGCTGGTTCAGTCTTGTGCCAAACGGGCACCTCCTGCCGACCACTATTACGCCCGGCTGCTTGGCAGGCTCAAATATCTCGGTGTCTATGTCGCGTACATCTGGGGGACCGCTTATCACAACCTTGAATGAATGCCCATCATCTGATTTTTGGTACTTGAATCTCAGGCCCTCGTGGACCAGCCAGCGCTCTACGTTGTTCTGGATTCGCGATGTCATGGTATGCGGGATCTGGTGCCACAATGCACAATATATGCCAAGCATGTTGCGGATGATCGTGCCCTGTGCCCGGCAGGGATCCGTGGTGGTTTTGGTGGAGTTGTGCGGCACCGTCCTGCTTGCATATCTGCCGTTCTCCTATTTTGCCAATGTTTCTAAATTCGAATTTGGAAACTTTGTATGCTGCTGCTCTGACGGGTTTTCTGATCATGCCCCGTGATTGAGGTTGATTATCGAAAACTCGTCTGGCGGGAGCATCCATGCATGTTCGTCCTGAATCGGGGTTCCCAGTGCAAAGAGCAGCGCGACGGGTATGACAATCGCGGCAATCCACAACGCAGTGAGTGTGGCCCCTAGCAGCAGGCAGTTTTTGGCCTTTGCCGGATCGTCCTGCCTCACCGCAAAGTACGCTATGATGCCACCCAGCAGTTGGAGCATCACAGGCAGCAGGAACCACCACCTGCTACGGATTGTCTTTCCGCTGCTACTAAGTATCATGTTGTATGTGCTGTATGGTTGCTTAAGTAGTTATTTCTACCGACACCTCAATCGGTTGCATCGGTGTATGCTCGCGGTACGTGTTGCAAGTACTTATAGCTGCGATCCAAAGTTCATGCGTATTCTGACGTCTTCCTATTGATGTATTTGTATATGTCAAGATTGAACCTTGT
>JAGWAX010000018.1 GCA_021296175.1 Nitrosopumilaceae archaeon
GTGTACGAAGAGGTCCCCCGACTGATGTAAGGACCACGTGAATTCATACCGGCGTCCCTTAATTACAGTTTTATAGGTTTGAATTTTCTGTCCTGACAATGGTTCTCAACCTAAGGTGCGCAGACTACGGCTTTGAGTGTGGTTTTGCCCTCAATGCCAAGGCGACTGCAGATACCATTCAAAAACTGAGGCATCATTTCGAGGAGGAGCACGGGATAGACTATACCACCGAGGCTGTAATCCAGATGGTGACCAACCGCGGACACACGCTGGACTCCATAAGGGACTAGGCCGCCCCTCGCTCGTCATCCGGTTTCTCCTGGGCTAGGGAGATGTCCGCTGCGCGTCTTGCGTCCCGTCCCCCCGTCCCCGACCTGCGGCGGCATTATCCACCTTGCCGGTGCCGCCGCACGAGGGGCACGCGTATCTGCGCGTCTTGCGGAACAGCGTGCCCGTCTTGCGCTCGCGATATCCGTCCCCGCCGCACGAGGAGCACCGCGGCGGTGGGTGGGCCCGGGATCTGCTGCGGCGGCGCGTCGTCTGGCGGGCGGCTCTGCCCTTCTTGGACGGATCCTTGCGCGTATACTTGGCCGACTGCTTCCTGACGTGGCCGCTCTTGCGCGGCATGCTCGGCCCCGCGTTGTGGAGACCCGTTATGCTGTTGTACGCCCACACCACCATCTTGTACATCTCTATATCGCCCGAGGGCCTGTCGGGGTGATACCTTAGTATGCAGCTGCGGTACTTGGCCTTGATCGTCTCGGGAGGATCCAGCGGCGAGGCTCCAAGTACATCATACGGGTCCGCAGTCATGGCAAGCGATTCGGATACGACGCTAGTATATTCATGTCTTGGGTTGGCGCCACCGTGCGGGCCACCTCCCCCCCCTCCTCCCCGGCACGATCAGCCCCCCGGCAAGAGCGTGGGTTTCATGCGGCGGCCAAATCCGTCGAAGGGCCGGGGGAGGGGAATATTTGAAAAAGAGATCCGCAGATCGACGCTGTCCAACCTTTCCCCCGCTGTAGTATATGAAAAGTCGGTCCACCACACACACGCTACGCGCGGCGGCCAAACAGACAAAGAAAAAGAGGGGAGTGCGGAGGACTCAGTCTACCCTGATCGTCTTTCCGCGGTTTGTGCCTTCGGCCAGGCCGAAGGTGATCTGGAGAATGCCGTTGCGGTAGGATGCCTTGGCAGAGTTGGCGTTGACCTTGCGCTCAAGCGGGATCCGCATCTGGTACTTCTTGCCGCCCCCGCCTTCCGCGGAGACTGACACGTGTTTTCCCTCGACTGCGATCCTGATGTCGCGCTTCTCTACGCCAGGCATCTCGGTTATCATCTTGACAACCTTCGCCTTCTCGTCGACTATGGTGTCCACCAAGGGCTCCCTAATCTCGGCTGCACCTTCTGCTCCGGGTAGGTGGGCAGGTGGGCGTCCCACAGTCCCGGCGTTTCCGTACTCGCGTACGACGGGGCGGCCGTCCGGCCCTGTAGTCACTACAAAGCCATAGTACCGCACGCCTGGACTCTGGAGCCAGCCGGCACTCTCTTCGCGGTCTGTGCGGCATGAGCCCCCCTCGCAGGAGCCTGTCCGCATCCCAAAGAAGGGATCGGAGAAGAACCTCTTCAGGAGCCTGTCCGCATCGTTCTCGAAGAACATGTCATATTCACCTGCTTATGTAATATATATTACATAATATAAGTATTATCCCAATAGAGGTATAATATTACAAAAGACTATTATAGCTTACAGGCTGTAATATGGCATGCGAACAGTCGGAATCTCCGTTCCGGACGCCATAAGGGAGATCATAACAAGGAACCGCTCCATATACGACTGCATGAGGATGGACCTGATCAACTATACGGCGCTGGCAGTGAGGATCCAGCCCGAGGTGGAGCGCATGCTCGGCGGCCCCGTCAATCTGAACACGGTTGTGGTGGCCATCAAGAGGTACGCGGACCGGCTCTCGGTCCGGGAGGACGCCGCCAAGGGGGAGGAATCCGTGCTGAAGAACGCAAGGGTGGTGCTGACTGACGGGATGATGGACATCAGGTTTTCAGCAGAGGAGTTTGACAGGTTGGGCGGGGCGCCCGAGATGCTTGCAAAGTTTGCAAAGATGGGCGGCAACTACGAGTTTTTCAGGCTGTCGGACTCGTTTAGGTTCCTTGCCGAGGACATGGAGGACGTAAGGGAGATGTTCCGGGGCATGCTTGGGAAGGAGTCAGCGGCCGGGGGCCGGGGAGGCTGCGAGGAAGAAGAGAGGATGTTCAGCACGGGCCTGGCCAAGATCAGGATCGTGCTGCCCTCCGCCGCGCGGGCCGGAAGCGGCCCGTCTGACATCGTTTCCCACGTGGCCGAGATACTGCACGCGGCGGGAATAGAGATCGTCAACGCGTACTTCGGCCAGGACGGCATCACGGTCATACTGAGGGAGAAGGATGCCGCGCGCGCGTACGAGGTTCTGCGCGCCGGCGCGGCCAGGGCGAGAATATAGATTCACACAGCATATATTGTGACCGCGGACGCGGGGCGCTGCTTGGTGTCTGACAGCGGCGGCGGCATCGGAGACGGCAGGCGCGGGGCCGCCAAAACCAGAAAAAGAATAGTGATTGCCGGCGGCGGCTTTGCCGGCGTCGAGTGCGCGCGCCAGCTAGAGTCCAAGCTTGGCGACGATCCCGACATCGATCTGGTCATGATAAACGAGGACAACTTTCTGCTCTTTACGCCCATGCTGCCCCAGGTCGTGTCGGGGATGATCGAGACCAGACACATCGTTACGCCCATACGGACCATCTGCAAGAGGACGCGCTTCTTTGAGGGCAAGGTAAGGGGCATCGACCCGTACGCGAAGACCATAACCGTGTGGGGAGGGGGCGGTGCCGGGCGCCTGACCATACATTACGACTTTGCGGTGGTGGCGCTCGGAAGCGAGGCCAACTTCTTTGGGATGCCCGACGTCGAGAGGAACGCCTTTACGATGAAGACGCTCAACGACGCGGCCGAGCTCAGAAACAGGGTGATTGACATGCTTGAGAGGGCCGAGAACGAGGCGGATCCCGCGTTGCGCATGCGCCTGCTGAACTTTGTGGTGGTCGGGGCGGGCTTTGCCGGCATCGAGACCGCGGGGGAGCTTATGGACCTGCTGCACGACGCGCGCAAGCACTACCGCTCCGTAGGGAAGGACGACGTAAGGGTCGTGATACTGGAGGCGCTACAGGAGATACTTCCCGGGTTCAACAAGGATTTGGCCGCATTTGCAAAGAGGCGAATGGAGGAGCGGGGGATAGAGTTCAGGCTGCAGTCAGCCGTAAGGGCGTTTGACGGGGAGGAGATAACGGTAAGGAGGCTGGCGGGGGACGGAAATGGCGGCGGCCGCGGCCGCGGGCCCGGAGGGGAGGATGGAAATGGCGGCGGCGATGATGATGATGAGGTGATAATGTCAAAAACCCTGATCTGGACGGCAGGCGTCACGCCCGTCGACATGATCAAGAGGGCCATGCTAAAGACGCAGAAGGGGAAGGTCATAGTAGATGACTATCTGGAAGTGCCCGGGTTTCCGGGGGTCTTTGCAGTCGGGGACTGCGCGCTGTTCGTCGATCCGAACACGGGCAGGCCCGTCCCGCCCACCGCGCAGCTGGCAGAGGCCCAGGGCAAGACGGCCGCCAAGAACCTAGTTGCGCTGATAAGAAACCACGAAAAGGAGAGGTTTGAATTCAGGTCTAGGGGCCAGATGGCCGTCATAGGCAAGAGGTCCGCGATCGCGTCCGTGTTTGGCATGAACATGTCCGGGTTCTGGGCCTGGCTCATATGGAGGAGCGTCTACCTCTCGAAGATCTCGTCGGGGGAGAAGAAGATCAGGGTGCTGCTTGACTGGGTGATCGACCTCTTCTTTAGCAGGGACATATCCAGGCTAAAGCTGGCAAGGCGCGATGCCGAAAAGGATTACCGAGTGCTGGACGAAGTGGACGATATGTGGTGACGGGGCCGCACGCGTTACAAGGGGCGACGGTACCCAGGGCACGTCCCGCACTACGGCGCCATGCGGCGCAGCCTCCTCACGGCTACAATGACCGCCGCGGAAGGCGCCGCGACGTACAGCCCGGCGTTGAGCAGGATGACGGCAGAGCCGTACGCGATTACGTCCAAGTCCGAACCCGCCTCTGCCGCGCCCAGTATAGAGAGCGAGGATATCATGGGCGTGATGAACGCCCTTACCGCATCCCTGAACGCGGGATGTTCGCGCTCGAGGTCCGCCACGGCGGGCGAGAACGAGTAGTATACCGCATTGAATCCCGACATGAACGCCGCGCCGGAGCTGGTGGACATGACGGTGCCGTCCCTCAGTTCGCGCATGGACTGTATCCGGGGCTCAAGTTCGGAGCCAAACGCCGCAGTTGCGATAAGGCACCCACCGCCCTCGGACTCGTCTAGGGCGGGCTCGGGCTGTTCCTGCGGCGGCGTCGGCGTCGGCGATGATGGTGAATCGGCCGGGATCGACTCGGCCGGGGCGGGCTGCGCCGCCCCCTCCTTTACTGCAAACGTCTCCAGCATCCTCTGATAATGCGGCATCATACCATCAAACCTTTCGGGGATGTTGGCGTATGACAGGGTATAGTACTGCCCGTCCCCGTACACGATGGTCTCAATGAGCGAGACCTTGGCGGTCACGTTGTTCAGCGTGATGGTCTCGGTCACCCGCATGGCGTGGGCCGGCAGGCCCGCCACTGCGGTCGGCTCCTGCTCAAACGTCGCAAAGTCCTCGGCGCTCAGCACCTCGCGGATCTCCGCCGTTCGGGCACTGACTAGCTGCTCCAGCGTAGACTGATCCGCGTCTCTCACAAACACGTAGATCTGTGGGGTCCCCCCGGCGGCCCGCGGCCCCACCGCAACGACGTCGGGCACGTCGGGGTCCGAACGCCCCGGCTCCTGCAAGAGCCAGCCGGCGGGAGCTACAAACGTGATGCCAAGGCGGGAGCTGTCGTAGATCTGATCGCCGGAGGCGGGGGGCGCAAGCGGGTCCTGCGCTGGCTGCTGCTGCTGCGACATCGGCGGCGGGGCCGGCTCGTCGGGCAGCGACGCAACGGTAGAGCGGTCCGCCATGCGTATGCTCTGGATTCTCACGGGCTCGGGGTCGACGGGCCTGTCCTGGGCTCCTGTCTCCGCTGCCGCGATGGCGTCGAGGGTCTCAAAGCTCTGCTCCGTTACGATCCTCCCAAACACGGTGTACTGCCCGTCAAGAAAGTTAGAGTTTTGGTGGACTATGAAGAACTGCGATCCGGCGCTGTTGGGATCCTGGCTCCTTGCCATCGAGACTATGCCGCGGTCGTGCGGCATGTCGTTGAACTCGGCGTCCACGGAGTGCGGGGGGCCTCCGGTCCCCCACGTGCGCGGGTCGCCGCTGATCGTGTTGGGATCCCCGCCCTGTATCATAAACCCGGGTATGATTCTGTGAAACAGCGTGCCGTCATAAAAGCCGGATTCTGCCAGGGTGACAAAATTGGACACGTGGTTGGGGGCCGCTGCCGGAAAGAACTCTATTACGATCGTGCCCATCTGCGTCTCCAGTACCGCCATCCTGTCGTCGGCCTCCGCAGCCTGGGCGTAGGCCTCCGCAGCATCCTCTGCAAAAGGCAGTACCGACGGCGCATGCAGCAGAGCCAGGCAGCAGACGGCTGCCAAGGCGGCGCAGGCGACAGGCGCCCGTAAAATTCCAGTATTCCCCATGTCCAACAACGGATCGACACCCGCCTCCATAAAAGCCGTTGTCTAGCGGCGGCGGCAAAAACCACGGCAGGCACCGCACTCTATTTATAAAAAGCCAGAGTTCCTGCCAAAGCATGGGTCCAGACGAGAAGATTCACGCGCACTTGGTCTCGATATGGAGGGAGTCGCAGGGGCTCTTCTCGTTGGGGGGCAAGGAGGGGATGCTCTTTCTTACCGATAGGCACATTGCGTTTGTGCACAAGACGGAAGCCAACATGAACTGGTGGAAGGCGATAACGCAGAGGCAGGTTGTAAAGTTCATCAGGTCAAAGAACACCATGATCCGTCACGACGGTTACGGCGAGGACGACTTGGCCGGTGACTTGGCCGACGACAGGAACGTGGAGATCCCGTACGAGGACGTCGTGGGGATCAGCAGCGGGGAGAAGACGTGGGGCAGCGTCCTGCACCTAGAGTACCGCGCCGGCGACAAAAGGGAGAAACACCAGTACTCTGTCGCGCAGGACTGGGTCAAGTATCCCGCAAAGGAGCCCACCAAGTACATGAAGGTAGACTGGGAGCCGTTTGTGGAGTTTGTAAACAAGAGGCGGCGGCAGCTGGCGACGTAGAGGGGTGTGGTCGCCGTGGCAGAGGGACGCGTTTATGCGGTGGGCGTGGGGCCGGGATCGCCAAGGTACCTGACTGCCATAGCGGAGGAGATCATTGGGGGGTGCGACATTGTGGTGGGGTACGAGTACACGCTTAGGACCATACGGCATCTTCTGGGGCCCGGCAAAACGGTCCACGCGGTCACGATGTCAAGCCAGGAGGGGGTGCTGCAGTCAGTCGCCGCCGAACTCAGGGCGGGCGCGGAGGAAAAGACGGTGGTGGTCCCGTTTACCGGCGATGCAAGCTTTTCAGAGTCGGAGGTGGTCGACAGGCTCGCCGAGATATTTGGCGGCGTGCAGATAATACCCGGAATCAGCTCGGTGCAGGTGGCGGCCGCCATGGCCGGGGTGCCGCTTGACAAGTCAAGGGTCATTACCATGCACGTGACGTCTCCCATAGAGGGCAAAAAGGAGGAGATGCGCCAGGCGCTGGCGTCGGGGCTGAGCGTGGTTCTCATCCCGCGGCCTTGGCCCAAGAGGCCGGACAAGCACTTCATGCCGTCGGAGGTGGCGGCGCACCTCAGAGAGCACGGCTTTGACACGGGCGCCATGCGCGTGAGCGTCTTTGAGTCCCTTACCACCGAGCAGCAGACTAGGTTTGACGGAACCGTAAGCGAGCTTGAGGGCAGAGAGTTCTCCGACCTGTGTGTGGTGGTGTTCAACCAGTCAGAGCCAGACTCTTACATGAACTACAGGTGGCAGTGGGACGACGGCTGCGCCGCGAACGACAACGATGGGGGCGGGGGAGGAGAAGGCGCCCCGGGGGGGGGACGGGGGGGGGACGGGGGGGGTGGGTGCGGGGCCCTGCGGGGCCTGCTGGGGCAGTGCGGGTGGCGGCGGCGGCGGCTGCTGCTAGCGGAACCCTACATCCAGAGACTCCTCTATCATAAAGAACTCTACGTAGCCGCCTGCCAGCAGGAGCGCCACCACAGCGCCCACCTCCAAAAGCAGGGGGCGGAAGTGCTCCGACAGGGCGGCCCTCCTTACAATCGTAATCGTCATCAGTATGCTCCTTGACATTGCCAGTGAGTACGCGCTGATCTCCATCAGCCCGAACGGGGTGAGAAACAGCACGGCCAGGGGCGACACCCCCTCAAGCTCCGGTATGCTGGTCTCCAAGGCCGCAAACACCAGGCCGGTGGACCAGGCGGACAGGAACCCCCACGCCAGCCCGGCGCCCGGGACAAACATGATCAGCGCGATCATGGTGTTGTGCAGAAATATCCCAAACGCGTCTATGCCCTCCACCATTGTCTCGAACTCGGACAGCAGCGTCTCGGCCTCGGCGTCGGAGATGTCGGACGCGGTGCCCAGCATGAACACGGCGGTAAAGGCGGCAAGCAGCGCAAGAAACGCCGCAATCCTGGCCTGGATCCTCTCCATGGTACGGCCCGGAGAGCTTTCTATTTGTTGTTTGGCAAAACGGCCCGGGGGGGGAGGGTGGCGGCACAGCGGCGCGCCGCTCCGGCGGGGACAGATTAATTATCGGCGCCGGCAGTTATCCTGCAATGGGGTGGGATCGCAAGGACGCGCTGGGGTACGCGCTGAGCAGGGGCGTCCAGATAAGCCCCCGCGCCTTTGAGATCCTAAGGAACGTCCCGTCGGACTCGCTTGAGGGCGTGGTCAAGGCAATGGTGCACGCGGCCAAAAGGGAGTCCAGGACCCAGATGACGGCAGACGACCTAGAGGAGCATCTGGGTCTCAGGGTGGACGCCGAGGTGGACGCGGACCTCAGGGTGCTGCTGGATCCCACCGGGCACACCGCCACGGCCGAGGGGGTCGAGGGGTATGGCGCCCTCTTCGCCAGCAGGTATGAAAAGCTAAAGTCCATAATCTCTGCCAGGCCCGAGTCCAAAAAGATCAAGTCCGTGGAGTCAGTCAGGAGATCGGGCGGCGCAAAGGACGACGGGGACGTCTACGTGGCGGGGCTGATCAACGACAGGGACGTCAGGGACAGCAGGGCCGAGATCCGCCTGGAGGATCCCTCGGGAATGCTGTCCATACCCGTGTACAACGAAGAGCTGCAGAAGGAGGCCGGCTCCCTGATGCGGGACCAGATGGCAATGGTGAGGCTGGGAAGGGGCAAGAGGGGCGCCTTTGCCAAGGAGATCATCCTGCCCGACACCCCGGCCCACGTGCCCAACAGGTCGGAGACGGGCGCCTGGGCGGCCCTGATCTCCGACCTCCACGTCGGCTCGAAATACTTCATGGAGGAGGAGTTCAGGGGGTTTGTGGGTTGGCTCTCGGAGGCGGACGCGGTCGCAAGGAACGTGCGGTTCGTCCTGATATGCGGCGACGTAGTCGACGGGGTGGGAATCTACAAGGACCAGGACAAGGAGCTGGAGATGGACACCGTCGAGGAGCAGCTGGGGCGCCTTGAGGAGATGCTCGCCGAGATACCAGAATGCGTCAAGATCATAATCTCCCCCGGGAACCACGACCCCGGGAGGAGGGCCCTGCCCCAGCCGGCGATACCAGAAAAGTACTGCCCGGGGCTGTGGCGCCGCGAGAACATAACCATGGTCGGAAACCCCGCCGTGGTCTCTCTCAACGGCGTCAGGATCCTGATGTTCCACGGGCAGTCGATCGACGACATAGTCAGGGTTACGCCGGGCCTCAGTTACGACGAGCCCATTGCGGTGATGGAGCTCCTGCTAAGGGCGCGGCACCTGAGCCCCATATACGGGGAGAGGACGCCCATTGCCCCGGAGCTCGAGGACTGGATGGTCATAGGGGACGACGTCGACATATTCCACGCGGGGCACGTGCACAGGTGGGCAGTCAGCAAGTACAAGGGCACCCTGCTTGTCAACTCGGGAGCCTGGCAGCGCCAGACGCCGTTCCAGGCCAGCGTCGGCATAGTGCCCAACCCGGGGATTGCCGCACTGGTCAACCTCAAGACGTACGAGCTCAAGAGCCAGAACTACAGCGGGTAGCGGCGGTTCAGAGCAGCCCCTGCAGGGTCAGATCCTCGGCAAACGCCTTCTTCACCGTCTGGGGGGAGACCGTCAGCCTGTACTTCTTGGTCCTGCCGTGCACGCCCCGGCTTGCCACCCTGCCGGATACGATGCCTGACATCTCTATCTCGCTTAGCATCTGCGTTACGCGGCGCTGCGTGAGCGGGCCTGCCGCCGCGTCCCTGCACAGGGACTTGTAGTGTGAGTAGACCTCGCCGGTGGAGCTGGCCTCGCTCCTCATTATCGCGAGTATCAACAGTTTCTCGTGGAGCGGATACGACTGTAGCACGGTCATCTCCTTGTCCTCCTCCATCTTCTTTGAGGCCTCCCTTACGTGCCCGACCGCTACGGCCTGGCCGTCGGTGCCACCACCGCCTCCCGCCCTCTCGGCGATCTCGCCTGCAATTCGCAGCAGGTCTATCGCCCGCCTTGCGTCGCCGTGCTCCGAGCCCGACAGGGCCGCGCACAGGTTCAGCGCCGGTTCCTCCACTGCGCCGGGGGCAAAGGCGGCCGCGACCCTCTCCTCCAGTATCTTTTTGATCTGCTCCGTGGTGTAGGTGGTAAAGACGGCCTCCTCGTCGGCCAGCCTGCTTATTACGCGCGGATCAAGGTTCTCCTTGAACGAGAGGTTGTTTGATATGCCCACTATCGTAAGGGTGCCGCGATCCAGCCTCGTGTTGGCGCTGGTCAGCTGGTACAGGATGTCCTTGCCCGTCCTGCCCACAAGCTGCGCCAAATGGTCGATCTCGTCTATAACGAACACGACGTTCAATCCGCGCCCGTCAACCTCTTCTAGTATCCGCTTGAACACCTCCCCTATGGCCAGTCCCGTGACGGGCAGCCTCCTCTGATCCATCCCGAGCTGCTTGCCCAGGCTTACAAGCAGCCCGCCCAAGGTCGTCTCATCCTTCGCGTTGGAGTAGACGAGGTGTATTGGGAACTTGGAGTCCGCCGCACGTGTCTGGATCTGGGATATCACCTTGCGAACCACGAGTGTCTTGCCTGTCCCCGGCTTGCCGTACACAAGCAGGTTGGATGGCCTCGAGCCCTTCAGTATCGGAATCAGCACCTGGGCCACGGCCTTCTGCTCCTCGTCCCTGTGCAGTACCAGATCCGGCATGTGTGCAGAATGCAGCACGGTCCTGTCCACGATTATGGACTTGCCGCCCGCAACGGCATCAAGAAGGCTGTCAACCGGATCACTTGCCATGTTGGTTCCACTCACACACCACCATTTCCACTCCAGCATATAACATACCGTATGACTCCTGTGTGTATGGTGAGCGCAGCATGTATGGTGTAGTATGTAAGCTCCTTTTTGGAAAATTTTAGAAGGTGTGGAGTGGAAATGATGGTGTGTGGGTCTCTTACTGGCGGGTGGAACGGGTTGGGGTCTAGTGGCGGCTCCTGCCTGCACGTTCACACCTGTTAGTATGGTGTTAAGGTGCTGCCAAAAGAGGTCAAAATCGACCCCTTCATTTCCACTCCAAGCGTCAAGATCCACCTTAACACTGTCAACATACCGGAATCGACCCCTTCATTTCCACTCCAGTCATGGAACCGTCCCATCCGGGCTCGCATTCCGGCCCCAGAGTGTTAGGGTTCGCCCGTCCGGCTAGGCACGGACTAGGCGTGCCACCTTAACATATGCGCTACTTAACACGCACCACATGCGCATGCTAATATACTGATATTGTAAGCAATGCTTTGCATGGCCAAGAAACGCATCAGGATAGACGTTGAGGACGCCGACGGTGCCAAATATGACATCAAACTGGAGGGCAACATCACTCTTGAGAAGATCCGGAAGGTCTTTGAGGTCATGAATATAGCGGATATAGAGGCGGATGGCAGCAGCCAGAACCACCCAGAACCACCCAACATGGATTCTACCGGAGCCAAGATCTGGCACGCCGTAGACAAGTACTTCCCGCTGGGCAAGTTCACGTCGACTGACGTGCTTGAAAAGTACGAGGACGAGTTCAACGAGCCGGTCAAACTGAGCGTGATATCAACATACCTGTCGAGGTTCTCTGCGAGGGGCAGGCTTGACAGGGTTCGGACAGGCAGGGAATGGACCTATCAGACCAACAAGATCGCCCAGCAGCACTGACTATGATATGACTGCCTTGCGTACAACCAACTCGTTGTTCTGATACGTTATCTTGACGTACTCCCCCTTCTGCATGTCCATGTACCTTCTAAACTGCCTTGGTATGGATATCGCCCCCGCCGAGGTGATCTTTACCAGCGCCTCGTTCTCTTGCATGGGCGTGTCACCGCATATTATAATATATAATTTTCTTAATTTATACTAAAAATTCTATAATAAAGGAAATAACTAATTTCCATATTTATTGTAAATATAATATCTGATGAAATCGTGCCATACAACTAGCTGCGCCCAGGCAAGACGGCCCGGCGGTCCCAGAACCCGGTGCATCTACCCCCACTCGCGGTGGTCCCCGGGGGCCTAGCACAGGACGGAGCCCTCCAACGCAGACGGCATGGAAAGATCAGTCACCGGCCCCGCCCCGCCCGAGTCTCTCCAAGCCCTTCTGGGTTACACTGTAACTGTACGGTCTGGCGTCCTCATCCCGCTGGAGATATCCGTCCTCGTACATCTTTTTCAAGAGTCGTGATGTATGCTCCCTGCTCTTCCCCATCGTGGCTTGTATATCACGTGATGTTATGATATCATTCGTGATTAAATGCAATACATAGTCGACGGGGTTGGGATAGGCACGAAACTCCATCTTGGGCGCGGCTTCTCCCCCGCCGCCGCCCGCGGGTTTCTCCCCCCGCCCTTCTGCATGCGGTTCTTCTGCCGGCGTCCCCCCTTCCTCGGCCGCCGCCGCCGGCTCCTTGGGGACCAGTTCGCCCAAGGCCGCCGCCAGCCTGGACACGGCCTCGTCCCCACTGCCGCCCCCCGCCCCGGCAGCCTTTCCCCGTACCATCTCCACTGCATCTAGGCGTATCTTTAGGTCTATGAGCTGCCTTTCGTAGTATTCGAGGCGCTCCGAGCCGGTAATCTCACCGCTCTTGCTTCCAAGACCGGACTCTCTGGCTACGGTACGCAGCCAAAAGTATGCAAAGAGGGCCAACAGCCCCGCCAAGAAGGCAACCGCAATGCTAACCGCCACCCACGGATCAAAAACCTCCTCTGCCATCACGGTATGTCATATGTACCGTGATATATCATATTCGGTTAGTATTTTTTCACACTATGTGTTAAAAAAATCACCCATCTGCAACAGCCTGGACTATCGGGGCCAGCCATTCGTTGCCGTATATCACATACTGCATGCCTGTCGTATGTACTTTTCAATCACGTCAATCATCTGTTCGGCACTTTCAGGCGGCACATCACCACTATTTATCACGTCAACCCTCTCTGCAAGCTCCATCATCACGTCCATATCATCAGGCAGGAGTATCCCCAACCCCCTTAGAACGACTACCGTATAGAAGAGGGCGACCAGCTTGTCCCTTGATTGGCCCACCTGCCTGTAGTATGCCCCCCGGCTTATGGGAAACTTGGACTCCAAGAGTTCCCGCTGATTTAAAATAATTTCAATTTGTCTCTCTGTAAACAGCGATTTTTCAATCATTCTCTGTATAACCTTGTTAAAAGTTGGCTTTCCGGACTCGCTCATAGCTATACAAACTTGTATACGGCGTAAATTAAACTTTAAAGTAAAGGGGTTGCCACGCATTGCGTGGCCGCAGATACGGAAGAAAAGATAGGCAAGGGCCAGGTAGAGGACTATCTAAAGTCGGAGCTAAGGAACAGGGGAACGCTGCTCTTTGTCCTGATAGACTCCGAGGTGTCAGACACCGGCAAGTCGGCACGCCTGGCCCGCGCGGCCGAGTCGGCAGGCGCCTCTGCAATACTGGTGGGCGGATCCTCCGCGACGGATCAGATGGAGCTGTCCGTCGTGACCGGCGAGATCAAGAAGAGCACGCGGCGGATACCGGTCATTCTGTTTCCCGGGAACGTGACGGGGGTCGTGCCCAGCGCCGATGCCATACTGTTCAGCTCGCTCTTAAACTCGGAGAATCCGTATTTTGTGACGCAGGCCCAGGCACTGGGAGCCCCCTCGGTGGCAAAGTTCGGACTTGAGCCCCTGCCCACCGCATACCTGGTTATAGGGGAGGGGACCACGGCCTGGTTTGTGGGGGGCGCGCGGGGTATACCGCACGACAAGCCCAAGATAGCGGCGGCCTACTCACTGGCCGCACAGTTTCTGGGCATGCGGTTTGTATACTTGGAGGCGGGCTCCGGCGCAAAGACCAGCGTGTCGCCTGAGATGGTCAGGACGGTGCGTAAGGCCTTTGACGGCTTTCTGATTGTTGGCGGCGGCATCAGGGACGCCGGGACGGCGGCCGCGCTGGAAGAGGCGGGGGCAGACGCACTCGTGGTGGGAACCTTGGTCGAGGGCGGCGACTCGGCGGAGGGCGAGCGGAGGCTTGGGGAGATTACCGGCGCGATTGGTAGCCGCAACGGCAGCCGCGGCGACGGAACGGGTGGCCCGTGATTGGCCGCAGACTCCTCTGAGACCCCCGCAATGATGACTCTGGACGACGTCGGTTATAGGCTGCAGGGCATAGAGATGCCAGAGGCATACCGTGACTACTATACGCGGCTCTCAAAGGAGACTGCGAGGGTCCTTGAGCGGGCCTCGGCCGCCAAGAAGGGCAGCAAGGCGGACTCCGACGACGTGATAGGGCCCAAGATCGCCTTTGATCTGGCGGATCGCGTCTCAAAGATGCACGAGATTGAGATCGCCGAGCCGCTGCGGGAACTGCTTGCAGGCAACGGCAAGGAACTCTCCGCGCTCTTGCTCTCAAGGGACATAGCGCTGGGCAAGTATCACAAGGGGGATGCCTCCCTCGAGGAGAGGATCGACCTGGCAGTCCGGGTGGGGCTTGCTGTGGTTACGGAGGGGGTTACCATGGCTCCCCTCGAGGGCATTAGCGCCGTATCCATAAAGAAGAACCGCGACGGCACGAGCTACCTCTCGGTTTCCATAGCGGGGCCCATGCGTGCAGCGGGCGGCACCGAGTCGGCCGTTACCATGCTTATCGCGGATCACGTGCGCAAGGCAGTCGGGCTTGACAGGTACCAGGCCGAGTCGTACGACGACGAGCCGGGCAGGTTCGTAGAGGAGCTCAGGGTCTATGAGAGGGACGGACTGGGCTTTCAGTACCATGTCCACGACGAGGACATAGAGCACACGATACGGAACCTGCCAGTCGAGCTGGACGGGGTGGACACGGACGACTTTGAGGTGGTAAACCACCGCAACATGGCCAGGATCAAGACCGAGAAGGTCCGCGGAGGGGCCCTGCGCGTGCTCAACGACGGCCTGATCGGCAGGTCCAAGAAGCTTCTCAAACGCATAGAGCTCTACAAGCTTGATGGCTGGGAATGGCTGGCCGAACTCAAGGGAGCCGTGCAGTCAGGGGACGGGAGCGCGGGCGGTAGCAACAGCGACAACGCCTATGATGACAAGGAGGATGCCGGTGCAAAGAGGATGCGGGAGGTGCTCACCGGGCGCTCCGTGCTCTCCATGCCGGGCAGGCCCGGCGGATTCAGGCTGCGGTACGGGCGGGCGTGCAACACGGGCTTTGCGGCAGTCGGGTTTCACCCGGTGATTGCGGAGATTCTGGATCATACTATAGCAGTCGGCACCCAGGTCAAGACGGACATACCAGGCAAGGGGGCATCAGTCGCTTTCGTAGACTCGATAGAGACGCCCACGGTCCGGCTCGCGGACGGCAGCGTGGTCAAGATTAGGGACACGGAGCACGGGATCATGGTAAAGAGGCAGATCGCCGAGATTCTGCACCTCGGCGACGTCTTAATCTCGTTTGGCGACTTTATAGAGAACAATGCCAAGCTGGAGCCGTCCGGTTACGTGGAGGAGATCTGGACCGAGGAGCTGAGGGGGCTGCTGCAGCAGGAGCAGCAACGGGAGCAGCAGCAACGGGAGCAGCAGCAACGGGAGCAGCAGCAACAGATGTCCGACGGGCCCGGTTCCGGAAAGGTGCGGCGCCTCGAGGAGTTTCTGCTCAGGGACCCCACGGTTGACGAGGCCATCTCGCTGTCACTCGAGTTTGGACTGGCCCTGCATCCCAGATACCTGCACTTCTGGGACGAGCTCCGGCCCGCGGAGCTCGGGGCGCTCTTGGAGCCCGACGCGGCATCCGAGTCTGAGATCACCTACGGCAACGCCTACAGCGACGGTATTGTGAAGAAGGCGCTTGAAAAGGCGGGCGTGTCGCACGAGTTTGTTGCAGCCGACGGCGACGGACAGGGCCAGGGCGGAGGGGCCGCTGCTGACAACGGCGCCCACCATGAAAAAGGCGGCCCCGGCGACAACGATGTCTCCCCCGCAACCAAAAACGGAGACTTCGAGTTCGTCCCGGCCCCAAGACCCCCGCCTGCCCTCGGCACCATACTGCTGAGGGGCGCCGAAGCCAAGATCCTCTACAACCTCCTGCTCAAGAGGCCACCCCGGATTGATGTTGCCACCGACGCCACCGTCCTCGACATACTGTCAGATTCGGGCATTGCCGTCAGGAAAAAGTCGTCGGCGTGCATTGGCATACGTATAGGCAGGCCCGAAAAGGCCGCCGCCCGGGCGATGTCCCCTCCGACCCACCTGCTGTTCCCAGTGGGCGAGGGGGGCGGTTCCACTAGGGACATCATAAAGGCGTCCAGGGTCTCCGATCGCTTCTATGCAGATCTGTGCAACAGGCGCTGCCCCGACTGCGGCGCCGTCACGCTGGGCCTGGCGTGCCCCGACTGCGGCGCAAGGTCGGTGGAGACCAGGCGCTGCGTGCGCTGCGGCACGTCAACTGACCTGGAGGAGTGCGACCAGTGCGGGCGCAGGACCGTCCTGTATGCAAACCTGGAGTTTCCCCTGCGGGCCCAGCTGCTCAAGGCCCAGGAGCGCATGGAGCTGCGGGCGCAGGAGCCGCTCAAGGGGGTCAAGGGGCTTGCAGGGACGGACAAGCTGGCCGAGCCCATCGAGAAGGGACTGCTGCGCCAAGGGTTCGGGCTGACCGTCTTCAAGGACGGGACGGTGCGCTTTGACGCGACGAACTCCCCGCTTACCCACTTCAAGCCCTCTTGGATTGGCGCCTCCGTCCAGAAGCTGCGCGAACTCGGCTACACGCACGACATGGACGGCAGGCCGCTCACCGACCCGGACCAGCTGGTAGAGATGCGCATGCAGGACGTAATCATACCGTATGAGAGCGGCCGCTACCTCTTGGCCGCGGCCAAATATGTCGACGCGCTGCTCTCGAAGTTTCACGGCGCAGAGCCGTACTACAACGCCAAGGCCGTGGAGGACATGGCGGGGCACCTAGTCATAGGGCTCGCGCCGCACACGTCAGTCGGCATAGTGGGTAGAATCATCGGGTTTGCCGAGACGCACGTGTGCTTTGCAACCCCCAACTGGCACTCTGCCAAGCGTCGGGACGCCGATGGCGACGCGGACTCCATCATGCTGCTGATGGACTGCCTGCTGAACTTTTCAAAGGCGTTCCTGTCGGGAAGGATAGGCGGACTGATGGACGCGCCACTCCTGATCCAGCCCCTCGTACTGCCCCACGAGTCGCAGCCGCAGGCGCACAACCTGGAGGTAGCGCGGTCCTTTCCGCTCGAGTTCTTCGAGTCAGCCACACGCAGGGAAAAGGCCGGCAGCGTCGACTCCGTTGAGATCATAAAGTCGAGGCTGGACACGGAGAGGCAGTTTTACGACTACTTCTTCACGCACGAGACGTCCACCCTGACCACGTCAAGATCGCGCAGCGCGTACTCCGTGCTGGGTTCCATGCTCAACAAGCTTGACCTGCAGCTGAAGAACGCGGAGATGATCAGGGCAGTCAGCCCGGATGAGACCGCCCTGAACGTCATAACGACGCACCTGCTGCCGGACATGGCCGGCAACCTGAGGGCGTATGCAAGGCAAGAGTTCCGCTGCACCGAATGCGGCACGCGGTTCAGGCGCATCCCGCTGACGCGCAAGTGCACCCAGTGTAGGGTAAAGCTGACGCCCAACATAACGAGGCCGGGCGTGGAAAAGTACCTGATGCTTACGAAGAGCCTGGCCAAAAAGTATGACATCGGAAGCTACAACCGCGGAAGGATAGCCCTGCTTGCCGACGAGATCTCAATGGTCTTCGGCAAGAGCAAGGGGGACCAGCTCATGCTCAGCGACTACATGTGAGGATGCGATCCCGTGGCCGCCTGCAAGCGGTGCTGCGCGTGCAAACGGCAATCATCTGAGCCTGACGTACTCGTAGGCCCCGCGCCGCGCCCCGTCAGGAAAGCAGAATTTTACGGTCTGGTAGCCCTTTCTGAGCGCCCTTGCCTTTCTGAGTATGCTCTTGGGATCCTTCTTGTTGATTACCACCTGCCGTATCAGGGACGCAATCTCGGCCATCTCGGCCTCCTTCATGCCGAGCCTCGTCACCTCTGAGACGCCCAGCCTTATGCCTCCCGGACGGAAGTAGTTGCGCTTTGCCTTGATGTCTCCGGGTATGAGCTGCCTGTTCACTATAATGTTGGCCCTCTCCAGGTCGGCCTCGACCTGCCCGCCGTCTGAGTACTTTAGGACGTCGAGCGCGATCTGGTGCGACTTGGTAAAGCCCCTCGACTCTCCCAGCACCTTGAACCCCTCGGCGCTCAAAGCCTCTGCCAGAATCTTTGCGTTCCTTATCACCTGGGCGGCGTACTTTTTGCCGAACTCCAAAGCCTCGGCAAACGCCACGGCCTTGCCTGCCATGTTGTTGATGTGGTGACTGCTTGTCAGGCCCGGAAACACCGCCTTTTTTATCACCTCCTCGTGCTCCGCGGCGCCCAGCACGAGGCCGCCCTGGGGGCCGAACAGGGTCTTGTGCGTGCTCATCGTCATGGTGTCCGCCCCCTCCCTGAGGGGGTCCTGGAACTTGGAGCCGGCGATGAGCCCGGCCACGTGGGCCGCGTCGTAGTTTATGTGCATGCCGTATCCCTTTAGAAAGTCCGCCAGCTCCTTTACGGGGTGTGGAAACAGAAAGAGCGAGCCGCCAAACATTGCTATCTTGGGCCTGCCGCTGCCCTTCGCGGCCCTCTTTGAGGCAAGCTTCCTGACGCGCCTCTTGGTCTCGTCCACGTCTATCGTCATCTCCTGCGCGTCAAACGGGTAGAACTCGATCTCAAGCCCGTGCACCAGTCCCGCCGTGCCGGAGTGGTCCTTCTTGCCGTGCGAGATGTGCCCGCCCGCCGGTATCGAGGGCGCAAGCATGGTGTCTCCGGGATCCGAGAACGCAGAGTACACGGCCAGGTTTGCGACCACGCCCGATATGGGGCGCACGTCTGCGAATTTGGCCCTGAACAGCCTCCTTGCAAGGCCCATGCACTGCACCTCGACCTCGTCTATCTTGGTGCATCCGGCATAGACCCGCTCGCCGGGCCAGCCCTCCGCATAGCGATTTCCAAAGTCGGTTGCGATCGCCTCCCGGACGGCCGGACTCGGGATGTTCTCGCTTGCTATGAGCGGAATCGACTCAGCAAACCACTTGTGGTGCTCCTTCAGCCTTGCAAATATCAGGTTGTACGAGTCCCGGTTTCTGGATTTGCCCGCCATGCGGCCACGCACACGCGTCCCAATTTAAAAACAGCGCTGGTCGTAGTTAGTTTAGTAATTCTGCCCAGGATGCTGCAACCTGTACTTTGTGGGACGGTTTTTGCCTAAAAGTCAGGATCTATTCACGCTATATCTGATATGTGCATGAGGTGATGCCCCATTATCAGAACAAAATGGGGCAACACATCAGCAACAATGGA
>JAGWAX010000019.1 GCA_021296175.1 Nitrosopumilaceae archaeon
TTCTTGGGCCCATAGCTCAGCATGGATAGAGTGTTGGACTTCTAATCCAATGGTCAAGGGATCGAAGCCCTTTGGGCCCGCTACTGCCTCGATCGAATCGTTTCTAGCTCAAACTTTAGCGTCCGGTTTCGTGCCTGCCAACATACAGATTCAAGTGTAAATGGAATTTAACCCTGCAGGTTGGGATCGAGCTACTTTCGACTCGAACTCTGGAGGGCACGGGTTTCTAGAGTATGGTGACACATAGGTTGGCCGGTGGCGCATCAACGATCTGTATGATTTGCAGATCAGCTTCGAATACAACGCGAGCAGTGAGGATTTTACAAGATCTAAGATACGGCGTCATTCCTGATCGAATACACCTTGTTCTTGAATTCCTCAGTTTCCAGTCGAGTTTACGTAACTGTGCTGTCCACTGACCTACACAGTGTAGTCTGCCCACGGCCTTGCCAATGGCTTGGACATAGACGATGCCCCGTACATGTGTTACAACCATCTCCCATGTCTAGTCTGCTTTCTATATCATCTCCACAAGTCGTAAAGTACTTAGTCGTACTGAAATCATAACTGAGCGGCAACGGGTGGAAGAGGAGGGGATTTGTCATATTTGAGACGATCCTTCCGGGTTCTCACCACTCGGTGGCTACCCCCGGTAACATGTTACCACGTAGGACCGTACTTACCTTACCCAACACTTGAATTTAAAATGTTCTGGACGTAGGCACTGGAAAGTCTAAGGGGCATGAGATCCTCTGGAAAGAGGAGGTGGCATCGGCTCGCGGCCGCCGTAACTGCCTACCTAATGGGCAAAAAACCACTCAAGGGCGTCCTTGAACATGCCGTTCAGCTCGGCAAGCCGTCCCCGGTCAATCTTCAGTGAGTCGGCGTCGAACCACCTCTCATCCAAGTACAAGCTCCTGTTCATCTCAATCTGGATCCAAGGCAGCGGGCGGTATCCGAACGACTCTGTTATGTGGCCTCCCTTGAAGGGCCGGTTCAGGAGGATCTCCCCCCGGTCTATCATGAAGGACTCTGAGATGCTGTCGGCCAGCCTCTCCAGCCAGTCCGTCGGACACGTCTTCCCGTCTAGGTTGGAAAGGCAGAAGAGGGGGCGGTGTCCGACCTCCTGGCCGGCGACCGCAGCGTCGGGCGCGATGGAGGGGGCGCTTGCGGCCATGGAGTGGCAGTCAAGGCCAAGTACCACCCCACCGTCCTTACACGCTCGCGCGATTCTGTCATGGTATGTTGTATAGTACCTCCTGATCAGCACCTCTTCAAGGCGGGGGTCTGGTTCCATGCCCTTGACGTAGATCGGCTCGTTGTAACAGGTAGCGCTCTTGATCAGGCCGTCTGGATCGTCCGGAGGCATGCGGGTCCTTGCCCTGTTCTGGTCGACGTACGCCCTTGCTATCGGGGCCACAATGACATGCTTGGCAGAGCCCGAAATGTCGTAGATCTCCTTGGTAAACGGATCAGAGTCGTCAAACTGAGCGCGGGGCGTGATGCACAGGCGCCCCTCCAGCTCCTCCGGCACCTCCGTGCCGCCGTGCGGGATGGAGATCAGGACGGGCAGCCCGGTCAATCTATGCCACCCGCAGTGCCGTCGCGCCTAACCTCCGCGACGCCCTGAAAGCCGGCCCGCGTCTGGAGCCTCATGGCCGCATGGATGGCCCCGTGGTAGAACGAGAACCTCTCCCTGTCGGTGACCTTGTATCCAATCTCCTCAAGGTACTGCCTGACGGTCCCGTCAAACCCGCCCTCCTCCACGCTGATCGTGCCCCCGATGGTGCAGTGGAACCGGGGCCTGTCCATCGACCTGTCCATCGGCATGTCCCCGTCGATCATGCCGGTGAGAAACTGGGTAACGGTGGAGAATATCCTCTGGCTACCCGGGCTTCCGACCACCATCCAGAGCTGGCCGTCGTGAAAGATCAGCGCGGGGGAGACTGACGTCCAAGGTATCCCGTTCGGCCTGATGTAGAACGGGTTGGACGGGGTCGAGAACTCGAACGCCGATATGTAGTTGTTGTACAGGAATCCCAGCTCGCCGGCCGCCGCCTTTGAGCCGTATGCCAGCTCGATGGACTGCGTGATGCCCACGGCGTTGCCCTCACCGTCCATGACGGAGAGGTGGGTGGTGTCCTCCTCCCCGCCGAATATGGGGTCTATCATGGGCAGCGTGGCGTCCATGGCGTTGTGTATGGAGTCTGCCATCTGCCTTGCAAACGTGCGCTGCAGGTGGTGCCTGCTCTGCATCTGGTCGTAGGTGTGGGGGTTGAACGGCCGCCGCACCCTGTGCAGGAACGCCTTTCTGAATGCCTCGGCCATAAAGTGGTAGGAGCTGGGCCTGTCGCCGTGAAGGAACTTGGACGGAAGGTGGTTGAGCATCATCAGCGTGAGCAGCAGGGTGCTGCCTGCCGCGGGCGGGGGCATCGCCACCACGGAGACGCCACGGTATTTCCGCATAATGGGGACGCGCTCTATGGGCTCTGGGACGAACGCCAGGTCCTCCTCGCGGATCAGTCCGCCGTTGGCCCTCATGTCCGCATCTATCTGTTTTGCAATGCCGCCGTGGTAGAAACTCTGGTAGCCGTTCTCCGAGATGGCCGCCAAGGTGTGCGCCAGGTCGTCTTGGACGAGTCTGTCCCCCGCCTCGTACGGCACCCGGCCGTCCTTCAGAAAGTACCGCGCGCCCGACCCCGAGTCCACGCCAAGAAATCCGTCAAGCTCCTTCTTCTGGAGGCTGTGTTGCAGTCTGGTAATGCGGTACCCCCTCTTGGCGATCCGTATGGCGGGGGCCAGGATTTTCTGCCACTCGAGCCGGCCGTAGCGCTCGTGCAGTGTGCCGAGGACGGCCACCGTGCTCGGGACGGTGGCCGCCTTGTAGCCGAGCCGCCCGTTTTTGCTCTCCGCGTATATGGACGAATGCGCCAGCGAGGGGGCCCGGCTTGAGCCGTCGACTGCGATGCTCTTTCCGTTGATGTGCATTATGCACATCGACTGCCCGCCTATGCCGGACGCCTGCGGCTCACATACGCCGAGGGCGAACGCGGTTGCGCATGCGGCATCGACTGCGTTTCCGCCCTTCCTGAGCATCTCGATCCCGGCCCCGGTTGCGCCGGGAAACGCGGATGCGACCATGCCCTTTGCGGCGTACGCCGCCTTCTCGCTGCCTGAGGTGCGAAACGATGACTCTATCTGCTCTATGTCCACTGTTCATCCCCTGTATGTTGAGATCTCGTTCATGGTCAGTGCCAGCAACAACGCCCTGTCTATCATACTGTCTCTTATGATGTACTCGTTTGGTGTCCGGCAGTCTATGCCTATTGGCCCCATCGAGCCCAGCATGGGTTTGCCACCGTCGTCGTCTGGCACGTCCCCCAGGCTAGACGAGGCGTATCTGTGGGCCGGGGAGATCTTGATCTCGGCCTCTCCTGCCAGCTTGTCGACTATTTTGTAGAGGCCGCGCACCCCCTCGGTCACCACTACCGGATCCTGCTGGGCCCGTTGTATAATGTGGACGTCGAGCTTGGCCTTGTCCTTCTTCTTGGCGATCTTGTGCAGATCCGCGTCAATCTCCTTCCCCTGCTGCTTCGTGACGTACCTAGAGGTGAGGGTGAGGCTCCCGTAATCCGGCGAGGAGCCGAAGGACGTGCGCGCCTTGAATTCCGATATGGCAACTCTTGCGTCGCCATGGGCCAGGGACGCTCTATCCCAGTCTACGACCTTTTTGCACATCTCCGGTATGACGTGTTTTATCGTCTCGCCCGGGCTCCGTATGTGAAGCATGTCTATGTGGTAGTTGGTGATGCCAGAACAGGAGGTCGCGACCGATCCGCCCTTCATGCCCCATTTCAGATCCAGTATGCACCTTGAGGATCTCGCCGTATCGCGGACAATCTTTTCACTGAACCTTCCGCCAATGGAGTCATCGCTGACCAGCAGTATGCCGCACCTGATCCTCTTCAGCCTGCGCGCGAATCTCAGGGCCTGGAGCGCGGAGAGCATCACGACGAGCCCGCCCTTGCTCTCGGCTATACCCGAGCCGTACAGCTTGCTGCCCACCTTGTGGAACGCTCCAAAGTCTTGGTTCGTGTACCAAGTATCGAGGTGGCTCAGCAGTAGGACGTCGTTCTCCGCCCCGTCGTGGTTGGTGCAGTATATCATGTTCCCTACGTCGAACATCTGGTGCACGTGCGTCGTAAACCCGAGGTGCTCGAGCCTCTTGGCCACAATGCGGCCGAGCTTGTTCACGTTCTCCAAGTTGTAGACGCTTGAGTTTATGGTTACCATCTGCTCCAGCAGCCTCTCGTTTGTGGTGTAGTGGCTCCGGAGGTAGCTGCGGATCATCGAGCGCAGCGACTGGGCGGGCGACTTTTGGCCCGACTCGGGGTGGAGATGTAGGTCCCCAAAGTACCGCATCGCGGCCACATCAAGAATCTTGTTGATCAGGGTGTCGTAGGTGTAGCCGGCCGTCTTGGCGGCCGTATAGTACGAGCCGGTCTGTCCGAGGCTTGCCATCGAGTTGAGCTCCAGTATGTAGACCCCCCCGTCTTGGGCCATGCGCAAGTCCACCCTGGTAAAGTCGTTCAGTCCGAGCTTCTCGAACGCCGCGAGACAGATCTTCTTTATGTGGGCCTCCTGCTCTTCCGTAAGGCCTGCGGGGCATACCTTGTCAAGTGGAGCCTGCTTCTTGTCGGTTATGGTCTGGATCCTGTCCGGGTCTCCCCCGAGGTCCACCTCGACTATTGGGAGTATCTCGACGTGCGTACCGTTTCCCAGCAGGCCCACCGCGAACTCTCTTCCGGGTATGAACTGCTCGACTAAGATCTCCTGCGAGTACTTTTCCATCTGATTTCTTACCGCCTCGCGCAGGTCGTCCTTGTTGCGGACAACCTCCATTCCCATGGACGTAGACTCCATCTTCGGCTTTACGATGACCGGGAACACGAGATCCTCGAACTCGTCGTCGGGATTTGTGAAGACCCAGAACCCGGGCGTAGGTATGTTGTTCTTCTGCAGCACTAGCTTCGTCATTACCTTGTCCTGTACCACGGCGTGGGCCTCGGGCCCAGAGCCCACGTAGGGTATTCCCAGCATCTCGAGCATGGCCGGGACGTGTGTGTAACGGTTGCGCCCCTGTATGCCGTACGCCATGTTGAAGACCATGCCGGGCCTCTCGCCCGCCATCACGCGCGGCATAAAGTCTTTCATCTCGTCGATGAAACTCATCCCGCCCTCGATGATCTTCACGGAGTGCCCTCCCTTCTCCAGCGCCTTTGCGACCTTCTCGACTGTCTTGGACGAATAGTGTTCCATAGTGGTCATCCCAAAGACGTTGATCACGTCTTGGTCGTCGATATGCTTCTTGTTGTATACGATGGCTACTTTCAACGATCCTGTCTGTTGCGCCTTATATTAAAAAACATGCGTATCTTTTCGGTATGCGCCCAGAATGCCTCCAGATCCAATTGACTTTGATGCCCGACGTTTACCGACCGAATTCCAAGGTAGGCCCAGCATTGTAGGATGTGCGCGTAATCTGTGCCTACTGCTTGGAGTATACAGGAGGCCGCACGTCTGTCTGAGGCGTAATTTGATCCAATCATCAGTCTTTTTTCTGCTGTGGTGCCATGTGCTGACATCGCCACTTGCCGTTATCGGGTAAAAATGACGAGCAGAAACGTCAACAACGGGACACTGCGGCAATTGGATTTAACCCGATTGGGGCGAGGAGGACATTAGAAACAAGAGCTGCCGGATGGCCGAATCCGTCAAAGAGATGGCCATGACGGGACGCTCAGAAATGTGCCATCAAGTGGACAGGGCAGTCGCGCCAGATCTTGGGTTTGCGATATTGTGCACACACCCAGACTGTTGCCTTGAAATGTTGGTCGAGGTGGGTATACGCCTGCTTGGTGGATCCCAGAGTATGTTTTCTGCCTTCATGGGATCGTCCCGTCCATCCCTTACCAGCTGCCTTGGTGCCATATCCATCCTGTCACAAAAAATATTGAGTCGCCTAAGTCTTATGCTGCATGTAAGGAAGCTTGACCTGCGCAGGTTATCATGCCTCCCACCTTACGTCGGGATCGCTTAGCAACGACTTTGGCGGATTTTCTGTCATTCTGTTCCAACTTCGAGGGACCTGGTTTGGTTTAAGGGGCTTTTTCTGACCGTGTTACCCACTACCGATGGCGGAGTCTTTTTAGACTTGGATGCATAAACGGCAGGTTTGGTGGCCGGAATCGTCGAACATTTGATATTCGGTTCATGACTTGATTCGTCATCGTGCGTATTTCGCTTTGATGCAGTCTTGCTGGGTCTAGTAAAATGTTCAGTCTACTCCTTATACCCCTTTGGGCCCGCTCTTGTATATGGTCCGGGCTCTTTCTGCCGCCGCTGTTGTTGATGCGATGGTTGTTGCAGATGTTGTTGCAACACAATTGCTGTTTGGCAGCATGCGTGATTCACAATCGTGAAGTTTCCATTTTCCAAGGCGATATCACCTGTCGTCGATCTCATCAGAGTCCGCGTCATTCCACAATCGTGAAGTTTCCGTTTTCCAAGGTGATAGGGATGCCTTCTGACACATAGCTGTCAAACAGGGCGCGAACCTGCTCGTTCTTTGCCGGGTCATCCGTAACAATCTCGATTGTCTTTGTCAGGGTGTTCAGGTTTACCGCATAGGAGTCAAATCCGAGTCTTGCGACGCCCTCCCGGAGATTGGACTCTGCAAGCTCCATCTGAGCCTTTCTTACGGGTTCAATGTAGTGTTTTGCAAACTGCTGTTCCTGGTGCTTTTCAAGGATTGGCATGAGTCGGTCAATCTTGGAATCCAGTTCTCGCTTTTTCTCTGAATCATCGGCGCCTGTGACGTCTTCTGATTGAATCTTGCTCAGTTCGGATCTTAGTTCCAAGACCTGCATCTGAGCCTGACGGAATTCCTCGTCTGACACATACCTAGTGAGTTCCGCGTTGTCCCCTGCAGGAACATATATGATTGAAAATACTGCAGTCATAACTATTACCAAGGCAACCAACAACGTCCCCCCTGTTCGCGTAATCATTGGATCTTCGCCAGCCAGTTGATTAATAATATTTCTGATTAAATTTTTTTCTATAGTACAAAAAGTAGTTCACCCCCTAGCCAAGTGTGTGAGGTCAGCTGGGATGCGGACAAAATACATAAGCTTGACGCTCAGTGGAAACAAGGGTGTGAGAGGCAGCAGCCTGACGGCCGGGGAGAGGGTCGGTATGAACCGCTTCTACCATGATACCCACTGCATCAGAGGCGGGACATCAGGTTCGCAATGGCGCGGCAACATCCGATCCGATGTAGCACATGCCTCGTCGGGTACCGGCGCGCGATCCGTGTATGTTTACCCCCCATATTCTAGAAAAAAAATTAAAAAATATATATCATGGGGGCTATGACACGGCATGGTATCGATAGTCAAAAAAGTAAAGAAAGGCGCCACGTACTATTACCTGAGGTATCATACCGCGGGCGTTGAAAAGACAAGGTATCTTGGAAGACGGATTCCGGATGACATCGAGGCACGAAAACGAGAGCTTGAATTGGACATGCTGCGGCTGCAGTGGAGGCCCGTCTTGGAGGACATCAGGGCAGGGTATGCCAGGGTTCCGGAATCCCAGAGAATAGGCAACTATGAAGAATTTTCATACCGGTTCACTCACGATACGCAGAAAATCGAGGGCTCGTCACTGACAAAAAAGGAGACGTATGAACTCCTAAGGTTCAACCTTACCCCGGCGCAAAAGCCCGAATCCGACATGCTAGAGGCCAAGCTTCACCACCAAGTGTTTACAGACATGGCAAGAAAGCCACCTTCCCGCCTTGACGCGAGGCGGGTAATGTCATGGCACAGGGCAATGTTTGAAGAGACAAAACCAGAGATCGCAGGTGTGCTGCGCCAGCATCCGGTGCTCATAACGGGGAGCGATTCACGGTTTCCACACCATCGGTTCGTCCCGTCCTTTGTAAAGGACTTTTTCAAGTGGCTGAACTCGCGTGACAGTATCAAGGCAATGAGCCCGGTGGAGTTTGCAGGGGCTGCGCACTTTAGATTCGTAAACATACATCCGTTCGGCGACGGCAACGGCAGGACGTCAAGGCTGTTGATGAACTACATACTGATAAAAAATAGATATCCACCGCTGAACATCAGGTTCGCCGACAGGTACCAGTATTACCACGTCCTTGAAAAGGGAAACCTCCAATATGAGGAGATGCATTTTCTAAAATGGTTTGTCAAATACTACATGAAGCGCAACGGGCAGTACGGCGGTTCCGCGCGTCAAGACTCGTGACAATCGCGCCATCAGATATGAAACGGGAGTCACCCGAAGTACCGCTCGAGCCTGATCCGGTCAATGCCTGGAATCTTGGCAATCTCGAATCCCTCGGGGCGCTTTGAGCGGGGTATGGTGGCGTCCACCCCCATCTTTGCGGTCTTCAGGTTCTTCTGGTCGCTTGACGGATCCAGGCTCGAGCCCCTCACGTTCCTGACTATGACGAGGTCCTTGTCGGCCTGGAACCTGGTCGCCATCGCATACTCTACGGACTCGGCGCTGTCCGGGTCGATGTCCTCATCCACCACTGTAACCTGCTTGAGCGAGCGGTGGGCCGCAAACGCCCTCTTGATTATGCGCGCGGGGTCGTCAGAGCGCCTCTTTGATATCTGGACCACGGCATGCAGCCAGTTGCATCCCCCGTTGGTAATCGAGACACGCCTGACCTGCGGGAATGCCGCCCCAAGCTCGCCGGTGAGCTTGGACTCGATGGGCATGCCCATCAGGAGGCGGTGCTCCGCATACCCGGAGAGTACGTCATGGAATATGGGGTCGTTCCGGTAGTGCAGTTGTTCCAGCTCAAATATGGGCTGCTGCCTCTTGTGGTCGTAGGTCTGCAGCATCTCGACCATCCACTCCTTATGCGTCACGTCGTGCAGTATGCGGCCCTCCAGCACGATCTCGGAGGCAGACGGCACGTACATCCCGGACCATCCCAGTTTGGCAAGCTCCAGTTTGCCGCCCAGAATAGAGTTTGCAATGTGCATCTCGTCCCGGCCCCACTCCGCCTGGTATGCGGCCGCGATCGATATGGCCGGGTGCACGCCTATCGTAATGGCCACCCTGAGGTCCTGCTTCATATCCTTGGCGGCCTCAAAGCACCGGTGCAGGTGCCGCCCCTCCACCATGCGAACGGTGCACCTCGTGGTCTTGCCACCGCCGCTGCCACTTCCCCCCGCAACGGGCATGAGCCTGTGGAACGAAGAGTTCTGCGCCCCGGTCTCTGGGTTCTCGGCGTATATCACAGAGGACGTTACGAACGGCCCCGGCTCCTTCTCAAAGTGCGTCACTATGGGCAGCACGGACAGGTCGCGCGTATGGTTCTCCTCGTACAGCCCCGCGCGCCGAGATATCCTAGGTTTCCTCGCTTTTGATATCGCCGATATGACCTTGTCGTGAATGGTATGCTCCGTCTTGGCCCCCACGGCAGCGGCAAACCTCGGGCGCGTCCCCACCAGGTTCGAGACGAGCCGGAAGCCGTCGCGGCTGCCCCTGACACTCTCAAACAGCATGGCTGGGCCCCCGTCGGCCCGCGCCGTGACGCCCGCAATCTCGTATCTTGTGGAGACCGGCTTTGTGACGCGTTTTATCTGGCCCGCCCTCTCGATTGCCGAGAGGTATCCGCGCAGGTCAGGCGGAGCCGTCCTTCTCCCCCCCACGGGTTATCATCCCCACCAAGACTTCGAGAATCTCCTTTGACGCCGGCGCGCCGATCTCGCCGTCTGCATACACGGAGACGGCCGCGATCCCGCGCGTCCGCGAGCTGAGCTGCTCGGCCGCCATCCTCATGAGAAACGCGCACGTGGGGTCGCGCGGCGGGATTATCGTAGTTGTGACCGGGGCGGCCCCCGCCCGCGATACGAGCGACACGGCAAGCGAGCCGAGCCGGCGGCTGTTCTCGGATATTGCCGCAAACACCCCGTTCTCAAACCTGTGTACCTGCACGAAAAAGGTGCGCCCCCGCGAATTTACCGTGCTCTCGGATATCATGTTTTTGCCCCCGGGCATGTCAGGCGCGGGGCCTGCCGTCCCCTCCTCCATCATATCCGTTGTTGCGGGCATTCCCTTCACCGTGGGGTGGGCGGCGCCGTCAATATCAATGCGCCCCTACGTGCCGCCGGATACGGCTGGGTTCTTCTTGCAGTTCTTTTCGTGCCGCCTAGGATATACGAACAACCTCTTGCAGTGTGAGCACAGTTTCTTCACCCCCTTTGTCACCTTGCTCTTTGTGGCACCGGACTTGGAGGCGGCAGCAGCCTTCTTGGCCGCGGCAGGCTTTGACGCCTTGGCGGACTTGGCCTTGGAGGCCTTTCTTGGCTTGGAGGCGGCGGCCGCAGCAGCAGCAGCAGCAAAGCTTGCCCGCGCCTCTGCCGCGCTCGCCTCCACCCTGGCGCGCAGCTTGGCCTTGTACTTGAGGTTGCGCGGCTTTGTGCGGAGCCTGTACCCGCAGCACGGACACCAGAGTCCCTCCCATTTTATGAATATCTCGCATATCTGGCACCGCCGCTGTCCCGAGGCATACCTGCCCGTCCCGACCGGCTTTTGGGCCTTGTATCGGGTACAGATTCCCTTGCACGTCATGTAATGATTAATAAATACGAAAGGTATTTAAGCCTAAAGCCAGAAAATTTTCAAAAAAACAGTCCAAAAGTATAAAACTTATCGATATAACATAAAAATTTGGAAGATACAATAAAAACAGCAAAGATCTATAATAAAATATACAGTTATTGCGGCCGCAGGAGACAGTGTGTTGTCAGCCGGTTATCGAGAGCGGCATGACGTCGCGGTGCCTCCTCCTGCCGTCGCGGCGGGAGATATACCGCGCCGACAGGATGTCGCGCCTGCCGCGGCGGTTAAAATTCTTGAGCTTTGGGCTCGTCCGGCTCTCATCGACGAGCTCAAACTCAAAGGAGGAGCAAAAGCGCAGGTTCAGCGTGCGGGCGATCTCGCAGGCCGTCTCGACGTCGCCGTCGCCTATCTTGACGAGCCTGCGCCTTGCAGGCAAGCCCCCGAGCACGCGTATGACCATGGAGACCAGGCCGTCCACGGACGAGTGTATCGACGACCCTATCTCCCGCCCGCAGTACGATATTGCAAGCCCGCTCCGCTGCCCCGGGTCGATCCCCACGACGAGATCCTCGGGCCCCGAACATATACCGGACTCCCGTATCATCAGGCCGCACACCACGGCGGGCGGATGCCCCGAGACGTCCTCAAAGAACAGGGCGGGGCCCCGGAACGCGCGGGGCCCCGGATGCTCCGGTATAGTGGTCATTACGAGGTGCCCCCCGTACGCTCCCATGCGCTCCGGCAGTATCGAGTCGAACCGGATGCCCAGCCCCCTGAGCAGCGACGAAAAGTGATAGTACGGCCTGCCGCGGGCAGTCGCCACCGCCACGCGCAGGCCGCTTGGAAACGGTGCGTCCTGCAGCGGATGGAACATCATGGCCCGTCACCGCGTCCAAGGCGGCAGGCGGCGCGCATGGTGGGCCGCGTGGGCCTTGCAGTACAGAAGTGTGCGGCGGTACCGGTTGTTGCAACGTATATGATCATGGCGCACCGGTCATGGCTTCAAAATGGTCGATACCACGTCCTTTACCGCGCCCTCAAAGTTGGCGTCGACGGCAGACTTTATCTCGGCAAGCCTGGCATCGCCCCGCTCCATGATATCCTTGGACTCGGCCTCGGCCTTTGCTTTTGACTTGTTGATTATGACTTCGGCCTCCTTTGCGGCCACCTCCCGCGTCTTTTCCATCATGGACTCGATCTGGGACTGGGTCCTTGCCGCGAGCTGCTTTTTCATATCCCCCACCTTGCCGCCCAGGGAGTCGAGGTCGTCCTCAAGTACGTTGAGCGACTTTATGATGCCGGAGACGTTGGACTCGGCCGCTACAGTTGCAGAACCCCTGCTCATACGCTTGGGCTCGCATCCTATTACTTAAATCTTAATTCGGAGCCGGCGGCAGCTGCGCGGCTACTGGTCGCTGAGCGCCAGTATGGCGCGCGCCAAGTCGCCGTCGGCCTCGGCAAGCGCGCCCGCGGCCTTTTCCCTGTCGACGCCGGTCTCCTCGCACACCATGTCGATGTCCTCGTCTGGAAATACCGGAACCTCGAGCTCGCGCTCCGAGTAGCCGCCGTCGGCGGCGGTCACGGTGAATATGGTGGCGTCCCTGCTCTTCATCTCCGAGACGGACGGCTTTTCGACTATGATCTCTTTCTTGTCGGTCTTTATCACCACTTCGCGGACGTTCTTTATCTCGTCCACGTCAAGGCCCATCTTGTCGATCATGCGCCGCATGCCGCGGTTTCCGCCACGCATCATGGCATGGCTACCCGCCGCGACCTTTTAAACCATCCCTGACCTTGACTGCGACCCCCCTGCCCATGTCTGACATTATCTCGCACGACAGCAGCGCCCTGCCCACCGCGATCACCCTGCCGCCGCACGTGACGGGCACGTCAGAGGAGGCCCTGACGTTCCGGCCGCAGCGCACCACGTGCCTGCAGAAGACCGACCGGCCCTCCTCCACGAACGGGGCGGCGTCCGGCGAGACCTCGACGCAGTACGACGCAAACGCCGTCGGGCGCCTGGCAAGCATCATCTCGGCCAGGCGCGTCGTGATCGCAAGCCCGCCGTCAGGCCTCAGGGTGCACAGCAGGTTCTGGCTGCCGTCGCGTATCCCCCTTATGCGCCCGGTCCGCCTCGAGCGCTCTATGATTACGCCAGCCGGGACCGACCTGTGCGCCCCGCGCCCGAACTGCGCATCGATGGTATGGCGCACCTTTGAGATCTCCCTCATGCGCGGCATACGTCGCGCCGCCATTATTAGACGTACGCGTACCATCATCATATAATGCAAACCATATGATGATGTACAGTCTATATAGAAGGGCCGTCCCGCATCATATACATGACCGAGAATGAGGAGATGCGCAAGATTCAATTTACCGGCAAGTCGTCATATATAGTCACCCTGCCAAAGGACTGGATAACCGACCTGGGCCTCAAGAAGGGCGACCAGGTGAGGATAGTCCGCAAGGGGGCGACGGCCCTCGAGGTGCACCCCCCAAAGTACGAGCCGAGGACGCCGAAAAAGGAGGACGCCGTGCTGGAGATAGACAGCATGGATGAGCCCTCAAGCATAGTGCGCAAGCTCATCTCGCTCTACTTTCTGGGGTTCAGATCCATCACGGTAAAGCCGAGGGGAGACAGGCTCAGCCCGGGCCAGAGGAGCACCGTAAAGGAGTCCGTAAAGAGGATGCTCATGGGCTCGGAGATAACCTCCGACTCGAGCAGCGGCATTACGGTCCAGGTGCTGGTAAACCTCCTCGAGCTGTCAGTCGACGGGGCGTTCAAGCGCATGATACACTTGGCAAAGTCCATGTGCAGCGATGCCATACTGGCCGTACGCGAGAACAACGCGGAGCTTGCAAGGGAGGTGATCAGCACGGACGACGAGGTCGACAGGTTCGGCTTTTACATAATACGCCAGCTGAAGATAGCGATACAGAACGAGCACATACTGCAGGAGATCGGGTTTAGGAACGCCAGGAACTGCCTCGGGTACAGGCTGGTGGTAAAGAACATCGAGAGGACGGGGGACCACGCCACGCTCGTGGCAAAGGACGTCCTAGAGTTCCAGAAGAGCATAGGGCCGGAGTACCTGGACAGGCTTGAGAGTATGAGCCAGTTCTGCCTCTCGGTGCTTGACGACGCGTGCCTGGCTCTCTTCAAGGAGGACCACGTCCAGGCGGAGGGTACGATAAAGAGGTGCGGCGAGATCTCGACGTATGAGAAGGACCTGCTTGACTCCGTAAGGAACCTCAAGGACGACGAGGAGGTGTACCGCATAAGGAGGATGGCCGAGAACATCAGGAGGATAGCAGAGTATGCAAGCGACATATCGGAGATCGTGCTGAACATGAACATAGAAAAGGCGCTCAAGAAGGGCGTGGATGCCGCCGCGCCAAAGGCGTGAGGGGCGCGCGCCTGATGATAGAGATATTATGACTGCCGACCGCGGCGGTGTGTTGCGATGGCAAATAGAAAGGTGGAGAAGAAGACCGCGGTACTGATCACGCACAACAGGGAGGACGCCGTGGGCGAGGCGCTGGGCCTCTGCGACGCGGCAGGGTACGAGCCCATACACGTGATGAGGCAGCGCCATCTGGGACACTCCAGGTACGGGATAGGGCGCGGGGCGCTCGAGAAGCTGCAGGAGATCACAGAGGAGATGGGCCCCGACGTGGTGATATACGACGAGATCCTAAAGCCGAGCCAGAACTATAACCTGGCGTCGGCCGTGCGCAGGGAGATACTCGACAGGGAGACCCTCATACTGGAGATATTTGAGAGGCGCGCGTCGAGCGCCGAGTCGAGGCTGCAGGTGAGGCTGGCGCAGCTCAGGTACGAGATGGCCAGGGCAAAGGAGAGGGTCAGGCTCTCAAGCATGGGGGAGCAGCCGGGGTTCATGGGGATCGGCAAGTTCGGGGTCGACGTATACTACAACGACATACGGCACCGGATGAACTCGACAAAGACGAGGCTCGAAAAATCCGGAAGGCAGCGCGAACTCCACAGGAGGGCGCGCAAAAGGGCCGGGTTCAAGACCGTCTCGCTTGCGGGGTACACGTCGGCGGGCAAGACCACGCTGTTCAACGCCATGACGGGGGAGAGCAATGAGAAGGGCGATGAACTGTTCACCACGCTCTCCACCACCACGAGGCGCGCCCGGGTCGGCGGCAGGGCCGCGGAGCCGGTGCTGGTGTCTGACACGGTCGGGTTCATCAGCAAGCTGCCTGCGTATATGATAGAGGCGTTCCGCTCCACCCTGGAGGAGCTCGGGCACGCGGACGTGATAGTGCTGGTCGTGGACTTTGCCGACCCCGTGCCGGCGGCAAGGGGAAAGATTGCCAGCTGCCACGCCGCGCTCGGCGAGCTCGGCGTGAGGGAGGAGCGCGTCATATACGCGCTCAACAAGGCGGACATGGTCGCGCCGGGCGCGGATGCCGCGAGGAGGAGGGCCGAGCAACTGGGAATTGCGGGCGCAGACGACGAGGATGACGACGCGAGGAGATGGGTTGCCGTATCGGCCAAGACTGGCGCAAACATCGACGGACTGAAAGATATGATAGCGGAGATGGCCCTCGGTCCGGCCGCGGGCGGCGCGGGGAGGCGGGGGCGGCGGGACAAAAAAGGTTCCCGCGTCACAGAGTCCGTTGCAGCGGCGGGGGCGACAGCAGCAGCAGCACGCGAGGGGGCGGACGGCCACGCATGACCGCGACCATAGAGGTGCTCCGGATCGGCCAGCGCCCCGTCAGGGACGACAGGGTCACCACGCACGCGGCCCTGGTGGCCAGGGCCTTTGGGGCGTCCAGGATATACATGACTGAGGCGAACCCCGAGATCAGGCAGGGCATACGCGCAATAAACGAGACGTGGGGGGGCAGGTTCGAAGTCGAGTACGTGGACGGGTGGAGACCCGTCCTGCACGAGAAGGTGCAGCAGGGCTATACGGTCGTACACCTGTCGATGTACGGCGAGTCCATAAACGACGTACAGGACGAGCTGCGGCGGCGCGCCGCGGACGGCGCGGCCAGAATGCTTGTCGTCGTCGGCGCCAAAAAGGTGCCAAGGGAGGTGTACGACGCGGCAGACTACAACGTAAGCGTGGGGGGGCAGCCGCACTCGGAGATTGCGGCCCTAGCGGTCCTGCTTGACCGCATATACCAGGGCGCCCAGCTCGGGCAGGAGCGGTTCGGGGGCGCGAGGCGGCGCATAGTCCCGTCCCGGCACGGCAAGCGGGTGGAGTCGCGCGCGTACGGTGACGACGGTGGCAGTTGCAACGACGATCAATCCGGGGGGCGCGGAATACAGTAAACAACAGATTAATAGCTACATAGCTGACCGCGCACGGTGGCAGAAAAGTACGAGGATCCGTTTGTGAAGATTGCAGCAATACTGGGAGGCGACGAGTACCTCAAGGTCGCGATATCCCTGCTAAAGTCCGAGGACGCCACCGACGAGGAGATTGCAAGCTCGACGGGGCTGAGGATAAACATGGTGCGCAAGGTGCTCTACGACCTCTTCGGCAAGTCGCTGATAACCGGAATAAAGGTCAAGGACGAGCGCAAGGGGTGGTTCGTATACAGGTGGAGGACCAGGCGCGAGGAGGTGGAGCAGTTCATCGAAAAGCAGAAGAAGAAGATAGCAGAGCGCCTGCAGCAGAGGCTCGAGTACGAGAACGCGTCAGAGTTCTACCACTGCGGCAACGACGAGTGCCTCCGGGTGACGTTCGAGGACGCGCTAGACGGCATGTTCAAGTGCCCGTCGTGCGGGAGCATACTGAACTTTAAGAACAACGACAGGCCGAAAAAGGCGTACGCTAAAAAGATCGACGAGATAAAAAACGACATGCAGCAGGTCTTCTAGGCGTCACCGCACCGCTACAAAAAACGTGAACCATACTGCTGCCGGACAGGCGACGTGGGACGGGTTACATTCGTATGACCCCAAAAGACACGCCATACGCATAAATACAAAGCGAAAATGCAACATGCAATGTCACAGGACGCCGGCACCATATCATTTACGGACACAATAAGGGAGAACACGTCGAGAATGCTCAGGGAGATGGAGCTCCAGTCGCCGACCCACTTTCAGATATACTCGGACATGTACAAGGAGTACCTGCACATGCTGGACAACGTGTTCGGCATGCTGCTGCTCTCCGAGCGGGAGTTCCTTGACAAGATGGCGGGCGGCGCCGACCCGGGCTTCCTGGACAGGTTCGGGCGCTCAGCGGGCAGGACGACGGACCACGTACTGGCGCAGCTTGACGGATACGGCGACATCCTGCAGTGGTACGCAAAGGCCCGCTCGCAGGGCATGAAGGCATTTGACAGGTACATGCACTCCATGATAGGCTCGTACTCCGAGGCCCTGAGGGGCGCCTCGTGGTGGTCGGCAGCATCTGGGCCCGCGCCAGGTACGGCGCCGGGTACGCCGGCATCTCCACCATCACCGTCGAATTACACCGGGGGAGCCTGAAGATGCAGGGCGCCGAATTCAGCACCACCAACCCCGCCACCGGCAGGGCCATAGATACCTATACCGCGATGACTGGGCAGCAGGTCGCGGAGATAGTAGGCAGGGCGCAGCGCGCCTTTCCCGAATGGAAAAAGGACTACGAGAGGAGGCGCGGGTACATATACAACCTCGTCGAGTACCTGAGGAGCCACAAGGAGAAGCTTGCAAGGGTGGCCACGGCCGAGATGGGCAAGGTCATAAAGGAGTCCATAGGGGAGATTGAAAAGTGCGCGTGGGTGCTCGAGTTTTACGCGGACCACGGCGACAGCTTTATCGCCAACGAGGTGCTCAACACGGACGCCAGAAAGAGCTTTGTCACGTTCGAGCCGCTTGGAACCATCGGCTCCATAATGCCGTGGAACTTTCCGTACTGGCAGGCGCTCAGGTTCGCCGCCCCCTGCCTGATGGCGGGAAACGTCATCGTAATGAAGCCGGCAAGCATCACGCCGCAGTCTGGCATAGAGATAGAGACCGCATTCAGGGAGTCGGGCATGCCCGACGGCGCGTTCCAGTGCGTGATAGGGAGCACGGAGACGGCAAACCACCTGATAGACTCTGAGGGCGTCAACGCCGTCACGTTCACCGGGAGCGCGAGCGCGGGCGCCAAGGTGGGACAGAGGGCGGCCGCCGGGCTCAAAAAATGCGTGCTCGAGCTGGGGGGAAGCGACCCGTTCGTCGTGCTTGACGATGCGATAGTCGACGACGCGGCCCAGGGTGCCGTAAAGGGCAGGTTCATCAACTGCGGCCAGAGCTGCGTGGCCTCGAAGAGGTTCTTCGTCCAGAAGGGGGTTGCAGAGGAGTTTACAGAAAAGTTTCTGAGCATGGCATCCAAGCTCGTGGTGGGCGACCCCATGAACATGAATACCGACCTGGGGCCCGTCTCAAGCAGGGCCGGGCTGGAGTCGATATCGGAGATGGTGGAGGACGCCAGGGCAAAGGGGGCAGACGTGCTGCTCGGGGGCGAGGCGTGCGGCGGCGGCAACGCTGCTGACGATGAACCGGACGGCGGGTACTTTTACAAGCCGACCGTGATATCCGGCGTCACCCAGGACATGATGATCGCAAGGGAGGAGACGTTCGGCCCCGTCGCGCCCATCACCATAGTGGAGAACGAGGGCGAGGCGGTCAGGCTGGCAAACGACTCCGAGTACGGGCTTGGCGCCAGCATATGGACTAGGGACCTCTCAAAGGCAGAAAAGATCTCCCACAGGATCGAGTCGGGAATAGTGAGCGTCAACAACGTGGTGGTCTCCGACCCGCGCGTGCCGTTTGGCGGCATAAAGCACAGCGGCTTTGGCCGGGAGCTCTCCAGGTACGGGATGCTCGAGTTTGTAAACGTAAAGTCAGTCAGGTTTTACGACAACCTGACGCAGCAGCACTACGTAGAATGACCCGGTGCGGCCAGGGGCCCCGGCGTGTTTGACAATCCAGGTTCGTGAGAAATGGCTGCGCAGCCGCATTTGGCGCGCCTGCCAGCGCGGCAACGGTCACTGGTGGCGCCGTCCAGAGGCGTCCCGCTCGAGATCGTCGGCCAGCCTCTCATAGTGGAGCCTGTCCTTGCCTACCGCGCCCAGCTGCTCGCCCTCTATACGGCCAAGCTCGCCGTCGACCTTTTCAGAGACGTACTGCAGGCGGGCGTCGGCCATGACAAACAGTCTGTTGTTCTCCTTCCACAGGTGCTCCGTGATGTGCGCCACGTACTCCTGCATGTCCCGTACCAGCCCGGACGGGTCACCGGACTCCAGATACGCGCGGGCAGACGCCTCCATGCTCTGCCCGATCTCCCGCGAGCGCTGGTGGTCTGCCAGCATTACGGCAATGGGCCCCATGTTGGTCGGCATGCCGGCGTCTGCAAGGGCGGGAAAGAGCGACTTTTCCTCCTTTGTGTGGTGGCACACGTCAGTAAAGTTCTTTGTAAAGTCGACCACCTGCATCAGGACGGACTCGGG
>JAGWAX010000095.1 GCA_021296175.1 Nitrosopumilaceae archaeon
CACGATCACATTGCAAGATCTGGGAGTGCTGCAGCTGGTCGCCCATGACCTGTTTGACGTAGAAAGGGGAGACACGGTGACTCCCGAATCCGCTACAGATCTTGAGAACGGAAAGCTGGACCCGAGTACCTTGTTTATCAACACGACATCGGGGAACTATTTTAGCGACGAGATCGTTGCACAGGACGGGGAAGTCAGAAACCGTGAAAACGTCGTAGTGTTTACGGCGGCGGCCAACCTCGGCGAGGCGTACCTTGATTTCATAAATATGGGGGACAGCCGAGAAGCCGCCAGGGCCAAAACGCTTGCGATATATCATGAAACGCTTGCGACGGCATACAGCAACGCGTTTGGTGAACCGGTCCCAGAAAGGCACAGGGGCCAAGCCACGCCTGATGGAAATATCGCCCTAAGAACGATCCACGACCTCTTGCCGGGCAGTATCACGGTCAATGGCACAGTTACTGAGCGGCTCAGCATACCCCCAAACACCAAGCTGTCTGATTCGGACATGGTGCAGCAAAGTTCGCCTCTTGACGGGCAACTAGATGAAGAATTTCTGGCAATTGACATAAGCCATCCTAACGGTCCCGTGATCACCGTGAACCTGCTTGAGGCCAACAGATCGTTTGGCGACCAGTTCAGCACGAAATTCAGCTTCGATGAAATGCTCGCAGAGCTTGCCGATGGAAGATACGATCCGAATGACAAGGCCATGCGGGAGATTAGAAATTTGTTCAGCGGGGCGTATCCTGAAGCATACCAGGATGAAACCGTGTACGCATGCAGGGGCTGACTTTGGCGGGGCCCGCTAGAAGGAGACCGATCGGCCGATGCCTCCGCATAAATTGTGGAGACGTCCTACATCCGGGATCGTTTTTGGGATTTACGCACCAGCCCCCCACGCGCGCACCAGCTTTTAATCACCCCGCCGCGCAGGGGCCGTGTGATCCATGCAGAGGTCAGCGTGTACCCGATGGCCACCAAGACCACCAGCGCCAGCTTTTACATTGCAAGGGCCATAGAGTCCATACAGGACATGGAGGGCATCAAGTACCAGCTCAACCCGATGGGCACCGTGCTAGAGTCTGCAGATATGAATGCAATATACGAGGCAGTCGTGCGCATGACAGAGACGGTCCACAACCTGGGCGTTGGCAGGGTCGGCGTCGTGATAAAGGTGGACTCGAGGCGCGACCGCGACACTACAATGCGCCAGAAGATCGAGTCGGTCAAGAGACACATGTCGGCGCCCCTCGGGTAGAACCGGCAGGGCGTGCAAGCCCGCAAAAGGCCGTTGCCGCCAACCACGGCGGTGGCGGCGGCAGCTGCAAAAGCACCCCCGATGAGATCTCAGAGCCTGCGTATCGCCCCGAAGTGAGTGTTTCGCTGCACGGGGCTCCGCCCTATCTCCCGCGCCATCTCGGCCAGCTCGTCAAGCGACGAGGACGTAGGCCGGCCTGCCGCCCTGTATATCTCCTCGGAGAACGCGGTGCCCACGAGGTCGTTTCCGCCGTTGCACAAAGCGACCTGGGCGAGCTTTTTGCCGTATGCGACCCAGTATACCGATATGTTGTCAAGGACCCCCGCAAGCATCAGCCGGGATATGGCGATTATCCGCATGTCGTACAGAGACGAGCACTCGTGCCGGACCAGTCCGTCCTGCTCCAGTTCCGTGTTCTCCAGGCTGAACTTTAGGGGTATGAGGGTCAGGAAGCCGCCCGTCCTCTTCTGGAGGTCGCGTATCTTTACCAGGTGGTCTATCACGTGCTCCGGCTTTTCGATGTGGCCGTACAGCATAGTGACGTTGCTCCTGATGCCCATCCCGTGCGCCTGCTCGATCACGTCGAGCCACTCCTGCCCGGTGCACTTGCCGCGTACTATCTTGCGCCGCACGTCGGGATGAAACAGCTCGGCCCCCCCGCCGGGCATTGAGTCAAGCCCCGCATCCTTCAGCCTAGAGAGTATCTCGCCAGTCGAGTTCTTCGTAAGCTTTGAGAGGTAAAAGATCTCGGCCGCGGTGAGCGCCTTTACGTTCATCCCGGGATGCTTTTCCTTTATGGCCCTCACCATGTCCTCGTAATACTCAAGCGGCAGGCTGGGATGGAACCCGCCCACTATGTGCACCTCAGTTGCGCCCATCTGCTTTGCAATGCCGACGCGCTTTTCAATCTCCCCGGGGGCAAGCGTGTACGCGTCGTCGGCGCCGTCCTTGCGGTAAAACGCGCACATCTGGCAGCTGGCGGCGCACACGTTGGTGTAGTTCATGTAGTACGATGCGACGAACGAGACGTCGTCTCCGGCAAGCTGCCTCCTTGCAGAGTTCGCCGCCGCCCCGAGCGCGTGTATGTTTTCCATGTTCAGCAAGTCCATGCCGTCCTTGGCCGAGAGTTCCTCGCCGGACATTGCGCGCCCGAGAGCGTCAGGATAGTCCACAAGCTGCTCAGGCATGCGCGCCCAAGCCCCGTGCTGAATATATGCCTTGATAGGCGCGGATTCTCGCGAATAGTCACGTACCGGGGGCCGGCACGATGCTCTAGTCGCGGTTGCGGCACCCAAGCGCGGCATCACCCGCGCCTGCAGCATAATCATAGGCGCGCGGACGCGCAGGAGTCCGGTACGGGCCGCGTCCGTGGTCCTGCGGTGAGGACGACGGCAACAGCCCGCGTCCTGCAAAAGAAATAATTGGAGATCACGGCGGTCTTCACACATGGTGCTTCCAATCGTAGACGAGGTCAAGCCAAAGTGCTACACGTGCCACGCGGGATTCGACGACATAGACGGCCTCAGAAAACACCAGCTCCTGGCACACAAAAAAGAGTACGAGGCGAATGATCAGGCTTCAAGCAAGAGAGGCCCCGCGCCGGGTGACGTTTCAGTGTTCTAGAAAGGCGCAATGGCGTCTCCAAGATGCAGGACGCGCGAAGGGAGGGGATGACACGCCGCGGCCAGTGCAGTGGCAGACACGTGCCATCCGTCACGGCACGCCGCGCGGATCTGTATTTTCATCAAGCGTCTTCTGGGCCATGTCGCGGGATATCCGGGCAAGCTCCAGTTCCGGGTCTCCGCCCAGGGCCTCATCAAAGTGCCGTATTGCATCCTCCAGCGCGCCCAGCTCGGCAAGCGACAGTCCCTTGTAGAGAAGAGCAAGCGGGGACGCTTTGCCGCCGCGCAGCAGGAGGTCATAGCATGCGATCGCGTCCTTGTAGTCCCCTTCGGCATGCAGGGCAGAGCCCTTGTTGAGGAGGGCGTCATGGTTCCCGGGCTCGGCGCGCAGCGCCCTGTCATAGCATGCGACTGCCCGCCTCGTGTGGCCCAGATTCTGAAGGACTGCTCCCTTGTTTAGCAGCGCGCTGACGTTGCGAGGATCCCGCTTTAGCAACGCGTCAAGCAGCTGCATTGCACCATAAAGATTCTCATCCTCTATCATATACGAGGCGTCACGGATCAGTTTCTCCGCGGCTGAATCCATGCCATACGTTACAGCGCATTGAATATACGAGCTTTGATCGCGCGTTCCGGCGACGGGAGCGAGGGGCCAGCGCGCGCACCAATCAAGAAGAGTTGCGGTCACGCGGATCTATCCGGAGCGACCGCTCAAAGTATTCTACCGACTCGGCGTATCTGCCGAGGCTCCGGAGGGCCACACCGGCGCGGTTCCACAGGTCCGGGTCCCCGCCGTCCAGTTTTAGGGCATCCTCAAACAGGGCCAGCGCCTCCCCAAATCTGCCCGCCTGCATGAGCGAGTCGCCCCTCACAACGAGGTCGTCCTTTGCAGTCTCAGGCATGTGTCTTGAATGACGCGCGCATTAAAAACCGTTTAACGCGGACGGGCACTGTCCAATCCGGAGTTTTTCGCCCCAAATTTGTGTTCATCTTGACGGGTTTTGAGGCGGGGCGGTGGTACGAAAACGCGTGATCAGGCGCTTTGGCGCCGGAGAATCCGGGATTCTTCACCCTGGACAAAGGTTTGTGCATGGCGTCCGCTAGGGCAGGGCCCTTGGAAGG
>JAGWAX010000020.1:0-420 GCA_021296175.1 Nitrosopumilaceae archaeon
CATCTGAACGTCGACTTTTGCGCGATGTGATTGCCACATATGGTTAACCCCTGAGCGTCCGAGCCGGATCTTTCCGATATTTCATCCGTCTCACGCCTAGTAAGGGAGGCGTGTTGTTTATGGCTAATGCTGGAGGGTAATCTGTACACGCGCATGCGCAGTGGCTATGCCCTGCCCTGCCGTCTCTTCCCTAGTCTGGCCAGCTTGCGCCTGTACGGATCTTCGTTGCAAGATTCATAGGGAGTTCTGTTTTTTAGCATGTGCCACATTATGGTGGCCATCTTGTGGGCCACCACAACAATTCCAAGCATGTGCCTGTCTGCATGTCGCCTGCGTGCAGGCTCGTATGCGGCTTTCATCCTCGTGTCGTACTTGACTGCCACGTTGGCGGCCTCGCACACCGCCCAGTTGACCAGGCCG
>JAGWAX010000020.1:554-32612 GCA_021296175.1 Nitrosopumilaceae archaeon
GGCAAGCAGCTTTGCATCCTCGTTTTGCGCCGCCTCTGCCTCCAACTGCTTGTCGATCTCCGCAATCTCGCTTGTGTAGCGTCTTATTCTTCTGACGCACTGCCTCAGCACAGAGCCATCCTGCGCGCTGCCAAGACAGAGCGAGTCCAGGTAGAACAGTGACTTTTGAGAGTGCACATTGGCCGCCTGCACGGCCTTGCCGTGCGCGTCAAGCAGGCTGTGTACCTGGTTTGTCACCCTGGTTCTGGCCTGTGCCAGACGGGCGTGCTGCCTTACCGTGTTTTGAGTGCCGCGTGTGTGCGAAGACGGTACGTAACACTGGAATTGAGCCCATCCTGAGTATCTGCGCTATCTTCTCTGCGTCCACCTTGCCGGTCTTTTTTCCGGTCTTGCTGATCAGCGCCATCTCGTATGGGTTGGCAAGCTTGATTGCAATGCCGGCGCGCTCAAATGCGTCAACCGTCGTAATCCACATGTTGGCGGTGCTCTCACATGCAGCCGTGCAGCTTCCCATCCCGCCGTACTTGGCAAGTATGGTCCGCGCGCACCGCCTTGCATCCTTTGGCGTGTTAAGATACTGCCCACGTTCGAGGACCTTCCCCCTCCCGTTGATTATGCAATAGTCACACTTTTTCTTGCCGATGTCGATTCCTATGCTTATCTTCATCCTTTGCTATCACCTCCTGGTCGGATGTATTTTTGACGAAACGGAAGCTGCACACTCCTATCAGGGCTCGCGGCCCAGTCATACAGCAGCTCGGATTGCCCATTCTAACCCAAGGGTGCATTGTCCCAGTTCGCCAGGGGTCGCTTCATCACGGCTGGTACGTTGAAGGGGTTATCAGGTATTCTAACCGGTAACCATCGGCCGCAGTGTAACAAATTTTAACCGCAAGGGGGCGCGGCTCCTTGCAGAGGTCGCCTAGCTCGGTAGGGCGCGGGCCTTGAGAGCCTGTGTGCGAAAGCGCGCGGGGGTTCAAATCCCTCTCTCTGCGCTACTTGTTGCTGTTGTCGTGGCCTTGACACGCCCGTGCTCACAATATGTTCATAGTGATAGCATGCCCACAAATGGTCTGTACATCGCGTGATCCCGGCGCCGCGTGGCCGCCTACTTGCCGGCCCCGAGCGCTGCGAGCTCTGCGAGCATGGCGGCAAGCTGCACCTCCGGGTTTGCGCCCGACAGTATGCGGTAGTCGTACTCGGCCACCACCCTCAGCATGGCGCCGAGGTTCTCGGCGCCGGCCGACCTTACCACGGCGGCGCTTGCGTACTTTACAAAGTCCGACTCCGACATGCCGTACACGCGGATCAGCTCTATCATCTTCTCGCGCGCCCCTGCGACGTCCCCCACCATGGCAGATGCTAGCACCTTGTCCACGTCTGAGACCTTTGAGAGCCCGGCCGCGGCCTCCACGCCCTCTGGCGTGACCGCCCGGTCCTTGCCTGCTGCGGCCTGCATGATGTTGATGGCGTGCCTCATGTCGCCCCCCGCGTAGCCGTATATGGCCTCCAGCCCGTCCTTTTTGGCGCTCACGCCCTCCTTTTTGGCGATCTGCGCCAGCCTTGCGACGACGTCCTCCCTCGAGACTGCCGTAAACTTGAAGGTCGCAAACCTGCTCTGTATGGGCTCGATTATCTTCGATATGTTGTTTGCAATCATGATGAACCTGCACGTGCGCGACGCATCCTCTATGATGCGGCGCAGCGCTGTCTGCGCGTCTGACGTCATCTCGTCGGCCTCGTCCAGTATCACTATCTTGAAGGGCACCTCGCTTATGCCCGCAAACTTGGAGTAGCGCTTTATCTTGTCCCTGACCATCCCGATGCCGCGCTCGTCTGATGCGTTCAGCTCCAGCGTGTTGTCCCTGTAGTGCTTACCTAGCACCTGCCTTGCTATGCACATAGCGGTGGTCGTCTTGCCCACGCCGGCCGAGCCGGAGAAGAGCAGGTGCGGCATCTCTTCTGGGTTCTTGAGCAGGGCCTCCAAACTCTTGATTATCTCCGACTGGTTCACTACGTCTGCAAGCTTTGCGGGCCTGTACTTTTCGACCCACATGCCCGCGGCAGCCTCGCCCAGTGACATGCCGCGCATGCGGCGATCCCATTAATAAATTCAGGATCGGTTCATGTCGCTGGGGTCATCTGTATATGGGGCAAGATACGGTATATAACAGTTAAAGTACGGTATTTATATGGGGCCGCACGGCCGTCACCGCACATGTGGATAAATACAGACTTTGTAATGATGGGCCAAATGAGCGTGGATAAGGTCGGCCAGATACATGCAGTAGAGTACGGGCTCGAGGAGGTAGAGTTTGAGGCCGGCAGCGACTTCAAGGTGAGGGTCGGTGGGATGGACGTCGCTGCGCGCCGCGGCGAGACGACTAGGGTGCCCTACTGGGCCGGACTGGTGCTTGAGAAGAACAAGCTGGGAAGCATGAGGCTGCCTGACATGATAACCGAACTCAAGCAGGTTCTCTTAAAGGAGAGGCATGCAGGCTCCAGAGCGTTTCAGGCACTAGAGCCGCTGTTTTATGTAAAGCTAAAGGCGGTCATGAGGCACCTTGAGGGACGCGACTATGACAGGGTGTACGACAGGCTCCTGGAGCTGTTCCGCATGCGCAACGCAAAGATCGTCTCAAAGGCCAGCTCCATGAAGCTGGGCGCGGACATGAAGTCTAAATTGACGGTGGAGGAACAGGCATTTTACAACGTGGTACACCGCACGTGCGCCGAGTTTGAGGCGCAGATAACGGCCATATCGTCTGACGGCATGGGCGACATGGAGGTCGTACACGAGGAGCCGCGGCGGCCAGGCCGGCCATCTGGCGGCAGCGGCGCGGGAGGTGGGAAGCGGAAGTGAGCGGCCAGGACTCGGCCCAGATAGATCCCGCGGAGGATGTTGACGACGGTGAGGGCCCCAAATATACGAGCTCGGCGTTGTCAGACAAGGTAAAGCAGTTCTTAATCGGCTTCCAGGATCCGGACGGCGAGCGCAAGTATGTAAAGATGATAGACGAGATGATGCCTCGGGAGACGCGACACATCGTGGTGGACTACAACGACCTCATCGACGAGCGCGAGATTGCCGACATGTTCGTGCACAGCCCCGACCTCATACTTGACGCGTTCTCGAGGGCCATCGGGGAGATACTCAAGGTTCGCTTTTACGACTATGCAGAGCAGGTGGACGAGGAGATCAGGGCGCGCATAAGCAACTATCCGATGATGCGCAGCCTCCGCAAGATAAACGCGGACACCATCGGCACGATGACCAGCGTGTCGGGCATGGTGGTGAGGGCGTCGGAGGTCAACCCGCTTGCAAAGGAGCTGGTGTACGCGTGCGGGGACGGCCACTACACCAAGATAGTGCAGATAAAGGGCATGGACACAAAGCCGCCGGCCATATGCGACAACCCGGACTGCAAGCTGCGCGACTTTGAGCTAAAGCCCGAGTCCTCAAAGTTCATCGACTTTCAGATCCTGAGGCTGCAGGAGCTGCACGAGGACCTGCCGCCCGGACAGCTGCCCGATTACATCGACATCATGGTAAAGCAGGACCTGGTCGACAACGCCAGGCCCGGCGACCGCGTCGCGCTCACGGGACTCGTGCGCGTCGAGCAGGAGTCAGTCGCCGGCATCGCAAGGACGCGCAGCAGCCTGTACAGGCTGCGCCTGGAGGGGAACAACATAGAGTTCCTTGGCGGCCGCTCAAAGTCGTCGCGCAAGATAGAGCGCGAGTCGATATCGCCGGAGGACGAGAGGGCCATACTGGCGCTAAAGCAGGGCCCAGACGTATACAGCAGGCTGATCGAGTCGTTTGCCCCCCACATCAAGGGGCAGCACCTGATCAAGGAGGCCATACTTCTGCTGATGGTCGGATCGGTGCAGCGGGAGCGCGCAGACGGCAGCAAGATACGGGGCGACATCAACGTATTTCTGGTAGGCGACCCCGGGACGGCAAAGTCCGAGATGCTAAAGTTCTGCTCCAGGATAGCCCCGCGGGGGCTGTACACGTCGGGCCGCGGCTCGACGGCGGCGGGGCTCACCGCCTCTGTCGTCAGGGACAAGACCGGCATCATGATGCTCGAGGCGGGCGCAGTCGTGCTGGGCGACCAGGGGATGGTCGCAATCGACGAGTTTGACAAGATGAGCGCGGAGGACAGGAGCGCGCTCCACGAGGTGATGGAGCAGCAGTCGGCAAGCATCGCAAAGGGGGGTATAGTGGCCACCCTGAACGCGAGGACGTCAATACTGGCGGCCGCAAACCCGCTGTACGGCAAGTACGACCCGTTCCGCAACATAACGGAGAACATCAACCTGCCGATCCCGCTGCTCTCAAGGTTTGACCTGATATTCGTGGTCAGGGACCAGCCGTCAGTGGAGCTGGACACGGAGATCGCGCTGCACGTCATAAAGCTGCACTCCCTGCAGGGGGCCGACACGGCCAACCTGATCGACGCGGACATGCTGACGAAATACCTGGCGTACGCAAAGCGCTTTGCCCCCAAGATGACAAAGGAGGCCGAGCAGTTGATAGTCGACTATTACATCAAGATGCGCAAGATGGCCCAGTCGGAGAACATGACGCCTGTCACCGCCAGGCAGCTTGAGGGGCTCATACGCATATCGACTGCGCGCGCCAGGCTCCTGATGAGGGACATGATAGAGAAGGAGGACGCGGAGAGGGCCATATACCTGCTCGAGCAGATGCTCCAGGACGCCGGCGTGGACGTCAACACGGGGGAGATCGACGTCGGGGTGCTGAGGGGCAGGCCCCGCAGCGAGGTCACAAAGATGCAGCTCTTCATGGATATACTGGGGCGCCTGTCCGGCGAGCAGAAGGAGCCGGTGGAGGAGAAGACGCTGGTCACAGAACTGGAGAACACCGAAAAGTTCACGGCCGACAATGCGCGCAACTTTATCGAAAAGCTAAAGCGTGATGGAATTATTTATGAGGCGCGTTCCGGCTTTTACAGCAAGGCATGACAAAGAGGAAGAAGGGAAGGGAGCCTGGAGAAAGCTCCCGTATATCAGGGCTCGGCGCGATTCCCGCCAGCGCCAAAAGGTTTCTCGAATCGCGCGGGTTTGCGGACCTGTACCCACCGCAGGCCGCGGCCGTCGGGGCCGGGCTGCTTGACGGGCAGAGCCTGCTCGTCTCGGCGCCTACTGCAAGCGGCAAGACGCTGGTCGCGACGCTTGCCATCCTGTCGCATCTGGCGCGCGGGGGAGGGCGCGTGGTATACCTGAGCCCGCTCCGGGCGCTTGCGGCAGAAAAGTACGCCGAGTTCGCGGCCCTCTCCGAGATAACCGTGTCGGGGACGGGGTGGCAGGGGAGGCTCCGGGCGCTGCGGCAGCAGCAGCAGCAGCAGCAGGACGGGGACGCGCGGGCCGATGCTGCAATTACGACTGCCCGCCTGACCGGCGAGCGGGGGGCCGCGGCCGCCTCCCGGGGCCCCGTGAAGATCGACGACGCGGACATCGTGGTGGCCACAAACGAGGCCATGGACGCGGCCATGCGCCGCGGACGGGGATGGACGCAGGAGATAGGCCTGATGATAATCGACGAGATACACCTCATCGGAGACGAGTCGCGCGGCCCGACGCTGGAGATGATACTGACGCAGCAAAAGCAGCAGCAAGAGCAGCAGCGGCAAAAGGGAAGTCTGCCCTCAAAAAGAAGCAGTCCGGACGCGCCGCCGCCCAAGATGCAGATCGTCGGTTTGAGCGCCACTATCAGCAACGACGAGGAGATCGCCAAATGGCTTGGCTGCACGCTGGTCCGCAGCACGTGGAGGCCCGTCCCGCTTGCGGAGGGCGTCTGCGACGAGGCCGGCAGCGTCACGATGAGCGACGGCCGCAGGTTCGAGGTCGGGATCGGCACAGAGGGGATGCCAGCGCGGCTGGGCATACACGCGGTGTCGGAGGGCGGCCAGAGCCTGGTGTTCGCGGCCACGCGGGCGAGCGCCAGGGCGACGGCGGTAAAGGCGTCAAAGCGGATTGGCAAGCTGCTGTCCGACGACGAGAGAAAGACGCTCGGGAGGATATCCTCAAGGATACTGCCCGCAAGGCTGAGGGCCGTCCCCGCAGGAACCCCCGGGGGAGGGCGCAGGTGGGACAGTGCTGCCGGCGCCGCCGCCACAGCAGCGCCTGCAGCTACCGCTCCTCCTCCTGCCGCCACTACCCCCACCCCCGCATCCCCCCCCACGGAGCTCGAAAAGGACTTGGCCACCCTGGTCTCAGCGGGCGTGGCGTTCCACCATGCGGGCCTCTCAGAGCGGCTCCGGGATATAGTCGAGTCCGAGTTTCGCCGCGGCTCGATAAGGCTGCTTGCATCTACCCCCACCCTCGCGGCGGGGGTCAACCTTCCTGCAAGGCGGGTCGTCATAGCATCCGTCAGCCGCTACGACGCAAGGTACGGGTTCAACAGGCCCATCAGCGTGCTCGAGTACAAGCAGCTCTGCGGGAGGGCCGGCAGGCCCCAGTACGACAAGTACGGCGAGGCCGTCATATCCGCGACGGGCCTCCCCCCGTATGAGCTCCTGGAGAGATACGTGGAAGGCGAGCCCGAGCCGCTGGAGTCCGGCATCATGGCCGAGAAGGCCATGCGCACGCACCTCCTGACCGTGGTCGTGCTGAACCCCGGGATCCGCCAGGACGACCTGCAGTCGTTCTTCTCCGGGACACTCGGGGGGCTCCAGTATCCCGAAAGCGAGGTGGAGGACGCGGTCGGCACGGCGGTGGGATTCCTGCTCGAGCATGGCATGATCATATCAAAGGGCGAAAGGTACGCGGCAACCTCTCTGGGGAGGAGGACCTCCGGACTCTACGTGGACCCCGTTACGGCATCATACCTGCGCAACGTGGCCGCGGGCGCCCCGCGAGGCGGCCGGCGCGCGCAGAGGCACACGCTAGGGTTCCTGCACGCGGTCATATCCTGCGACGAGTTCAACCCGAGGCAGGACCTCCTGAAGAACCACTATCATTTTGCAGAGAGCCTGCTGTCGGGCCCGCACCGCTCGGAGCTGCTGTCTCCAGTGTACGCCGAGGAGTGCTCCCGGAGCCTGCTGGTGCTGCACGACTGGATCAACGAGCGCACGGACAGGGAGATAGAGACCGCATACAAGACGCAGTCCGGCGACCTGCACCGCATGACCGAGGGCGCGGCGTGGCTTGCGTACGTCATGCGCGAGATGGCAAGGGACGCGGGCCGCGACGACCTGCTGGCGGAGCTTGCCACCCTGCGCACCCGGCTGAGATCCGGGATCAAGGAGGAGCTCGTGGAGCTGGCGTCAATCAGGGGGGTGGGCAGGGTCAGGGCGCGCGCCATATATGACGCCGGGCTGCGGAGCATCTCCGACGTCAGGGCCGCGTCACCCGCCAGGCTTGCCACCATACGGCAGATAGGGCCCACAGTCGCAGGGTCGATAATGCGCGCGGTGTCAGGCAAGTCGGCGGGATACGGCAGGAGGCGCGCGCCGTGACGCGGCGCGCAGCCCCTCAATCCCCGAACTGCGGCGCGCAGCATTCCGCTCTGACGCGCGCAGCGTTTGCTCCAGCCGCTCCCCGCTTGTGCTCTTCGCTCCCCTCATGAACGGGCTCATGCTGCTCGCATAAAGATCACATGCCCGTCTTTTTAGATCTGGGAGGATGGCGATTTCATACACCACCGCCGCTCAAACATTTTTTAAGATGCGCATACGCGTCATACCTGTGGTGGGCATGCGCAGGCCTGATATCGGATCCCGCCCTGCCGTAATTATGATCGCAGCCGCGGCCATAACCGCGGCCGTATACATGGGCGGACTCGATTATGCCGAGGCGGCAGCCGGCACGTATGTAGACAGCGTCACGTTCCACAAGCAAGGCGACCGTGATGCCATAACACGGTCAATAATTGATGGCGAGCTTGACATGTCTTATCTTGACATATCGCGTGAAAACGCCCGGGACATACGCGACGGCGGGCATGACGTCTACAGGTCCGTGGGCGGAACCATATATGGCCTGTACGTGAACCCGGCAGATGACCATACCCGGGGGTTCAACCCGTTCTCAGAGCAGAAAGCCCGCTTTGCGCTCAACTATGTGCTTGACAGAACCCACGTGGTAGAAAACGTGCTGAGTTCCGGCTCAGAAATGTATTCTGCATTGACCCCGTACAGTTACGACTATCCGCTTGTATACAGGTATATGGAATCGTTTGAATTTGATCATGATCTGGCCCGTGCCGACTCCTTGTTCAGAGACGCCCTTGAGCCGCACGGGGCCGCAAAGTCCGATGGCATGTGGCGCCACGGTGGAGCGCCAGTAGAGGTTACGGTCTTTATACGCGATGATGACCATGTTCGACTCGCAATTGGCGAGCGCCTTTCAGACGACCTTGGCAAGCTGGGCTTTAAGGTAAGCAGGACGTACGGCGACCTCCGGGAGGCATTTGCCACCGTATACTCCACCGATCCGGCCGACCAGGAATGGCACGTGTATACGGGCGCTTGGGGTAATTCTCGGGAGAGTAAGTATGACGATATTTCACTTGCGTTGTACTACGCACCGTGGACCGGATCCCTTCCCGGGGGCGGCGAGGATCACGTGTGGAACTATGAACACGACCTTCTTGATCGGCTGACATACACGCTGGCCGCTGGCCGATACAGCTCAAACGAGGTGAGGGCGGAGTTGGTTTATGCCGCAAACCATTACGGGGTACTGGAATCCGTCCGGGTGTTCATTGCGATCGGCGACGAGCTCTATCCGGTGCGTGGCGATGTCACCGGCGTTGTAAACCCGATGGGCGCAGGCATTGCAAACAGGTACACGCCGATCAACGCGCAGCTCTCTGGCGGCGACACAAACCTGGACATTGGAACGCGCCACGTTGCGCAGAGCTCGTGGAACCCAGTGGGCGGATTCCTTGACACGTACAGCTTTTACGCATGGTCACTGCTCCGTGACAGAGCCCATGTTCATGACCCCCACGACGGGACGATAATTGACAGCAGGAACATGCTGGTCTCAGTCGATACCAACGGGCCCGAGGGCCGGATCGAGATACCCGACGGTGCGGTCGCTTGGAGCGTGGATGCACACGAGTGGGCCGCGCCGGGTGACTCGCATGCCACAAGCAGGGTGACGTTTGATCTCAAGTTCTCAAACTGGCACCATGGCGCTCCCGTCGACATCAACGACGTGTTGTACCCGCTTACGTTCAACAGAGAGCATACGATGAGGCACGACGGGGACGAGGACATATTCGCATCCGACCCTTACGCGGTGGTATCCCCATACATCGACGTGACTGCAGTCAACGTGCTTGATGACGATACCATCGAGGTGTATCTGGATTATTGGAACGAGGATGACGCCGTAATTGCAGCCGTCGCCGGGCTCTGGCCCGCCATTCCATGGGAGGTCTACCATGCCATGGACGAGGCAGTACACGAGGGCGTGTCCCACTGGTACTCGGCCGACGCGCGCCACCACGGGCAGAGCTGGATTGACATGCTCAGCGAGGAGGACTCTATAATGGCGCGGGATCACCTACATGGTCACAAGGACGCGAACCACGAGCGGCACATACCTGAATTCCTGTACCAGAACAGGAACACCGAGTATGTAAATGCCAGATATGACGCCGCCATATCCTGGATAGACGAGATGAACCACATGGCGGTGAGCAACGGGCCGTTCTATCTTGACTCAATGGAGCGGGACGATTCGGGCTCAATCACCCGCATGACGTTAAAGCAGTTTGATGACTCTACATATCCGTTTGAGGCAGGCACGTGGGGCTCGTTTGCAGCCACAAGGGAACCGCTGTCTGACGTGGTTGTCGTTGGATCCCTCGTCTCAGAGACGGGAGGCGCAGACCGGTATGGGGAGGAGATAAGGGCGGCATCTGATCTTGCCGTCTTGCACTTTAACGAGTACCTGGAGGTGCGCGGGGAGGCATGGTCGCTTGGCCTGCATCCCCTTGACACTGAGACCAGTCCCGGCGTCGCCCTTGGTCATCTCAAGACCCTGAGCGACTCGGGAATCAAGATTGTCGACGGGCCGGCCGTGGACATAATCACTCCCGAGATGCTTGCATATGCAGACGACAATGACATGACGCTTGTGAGCTGCTGCTCGTCCGTGCCGTCAAATGCAAAGCCCGGCGATGCCCTGTTTAGGATGCTGCCCGACCAGAATACGCATGCACGTGAGATTGCAGACGTGATGCTGCACCCATCCGAGTCCATAGACCGCATTGTCCCGGTGGGAATAAAGGCCCCTTGGGCCGAAGAGCTGCTAGATGCCACAAAGTCACACTTTGAGCGCAGGGGCGGGGTGTCTGACGACGCGATATTTTATGAGACTGACGCGGGCGAGGACATGAGCGGCGCCGCATCCCGCCTTGCATCGCAGGTCATGCAGGCAGTTGCGCAGGGCAGGGCGTCTGACGTGGCAGTGCTGTATGTCGGATTCGGCGAGGGTCCAGAATTCCTAAAGGCGGCTGCCCAGCATGACGTGCTGCACAAGGTGCGGTGGTTTGGGGCGGACCAGAACACGGCCAGGCCGAACATCGGAGATGATGCTGTAGCAGCCGCCTTTGCAGACGCCGTGGGATTTACGGTGGTGCAGCCTACGATACCTGCCACGATTGCCAGCAGGTATGCAAACTCTGAGATACAAGAACACCTGGGGTCGCTTGGGATAACACCCAGTCCGTACTCAAGCTATGAATACTCTGCAATCTGGGTGCTGGGACTCTCCATGCTCGAGGCCAGGAGCGCAGAGTCGGCCGATGTCAGGGAGCAGATGCATCCCACCGCGATGAGGTATGTGGGGACGATAGGCTCGACTGAACTCAATGGGAACGGGGATCTTGCAGACACGCATTATGCCACATACCAGTTTGTAGCAGATGCGCCACCACCACCACCACCACCGCTATCTGACCCCGGACAGCTGCAACTGTTCTCAGAGTCATCGAGTCCCGCGTGGACTCGATATGTGCCGCCACCCCCGATCTGCAGATAGGTGGTGCCCATACGTCACGTTGTCCTGCCCCAATACGTGGTACGGCGCGCCATACCAAGCATCATAATCGCATGTTGCGCCGTATGACGCGCGGCGGTGCTTCCTGTCCGGCTTGCGGGGCAGTCGAGCGGCTGCCCGCTATTCGTCTGCGAACTCTCGCACTATCCTCGGAAAGAAGATGGGCGGGGGCTTCTCGCCCCCCCGATGACTGTGCAATAGCGTGATCTGTCTCTGCATACAGCCCGGACCCGTCTGGAACTATTAAGTATCATTACTATACTATGCATAGTATCCATAATATTGTAAATGCCAATACCTTGTATGGCGCATGGCTTCGTGACGGGACTCTTTTTAGCGTGCGGCACGCTTGTGTCTGCATGGGCGCGGGATGCGACACGAAGACAGCCCCTGGGGTGGCAGCCGCCGTGGCTTCCGCGGTTCTTCTTTTTGCCGCCGTGGCAGCCGCCGTGGCCGTCGCCGCCGAGCCGGCCCACGCCGCCGAGCCGTACGCGCAGACAGACTATCCGGGGCTGGGCGTCAGCGTCCAGACCATCGCGGACGGGCTGGCGGTGCCCTGGAGCATCGACTGGCTTCCGGACGGCACTGCCATATTCACCGAGAGGGGCGGCACCGTCAGCGTCATCAGGGACGGTTTGCCGGAACCCGAGGCCGTGCTGTCCGTCGCCGTGGGGGGAGGGGCGGAGGCTGGTTTGCTGGGGGTTGCAGTCGATCCGGACTTTGAGGACAACGGATACGTCTACCTGTACTACACCTACACTGATCTCCTCTCGCCCCCATACAACAGGATAGAGCGCTATACGTATTACGACGGTCATGACGGCAGTGGCGGGAATACCGCCACCGGCTTGCCGCGGCTGGGCGACGCGCACGTCATACTTGACAGGATACCGGCAAGCTCCTGGCATGACGGGGGCAGGATACAGTTCGGGCCCGACGGCATGCTGTACGCGGCCACGGGTGACGCCATAGTGCCGGAGCTGTCGCAGGACGCATCGTCGCTTGCCGGAAAGATACTGCGCATGGACCGCGACGGCGGGGTGCCCACCGACAACCCGTGGGAGGGCTCGCTCGTGTACTCGATGGGGCACAGGAACCCGCAGGGCATGGACTGGGATCGCGACGGGCGCATGATCATAACGGAGCACGGGCCGTCCGGGCGCTTGGGGGTGGGGCACGACGAGATAAACGTGATTGTAAAGGGCGGGAACTATGGCTGGCCCGTCGTAATCGGTGACAGCATCAACAACGGCGGCGTTGGTGGTGGTGGTGGTGGTGGGACGCCGTACGAGAACCCCGCGTTTCACACGGGCGGCAGCACGTGGGCCCCGTCGGGCGCCGAGTTCTACGAGTCCGACGTGATCCCCGAGTGGCAGGGCCGATACTTCGTGGCGACGCTGCTTGGGCGCACACTCCAGATGGTACAGGTGAGCCCCGACGGTACGGTAGTGCCGCACACGCCGCTGTTTGGGGGCGAGTTTGGCAGGCTGCGCGACGTCCAGACGGGCCCCGACGGGCACCTGTACGTGCTCACAAGCAACAGGGACGGCCGGGGGGCCCCGGCCCCGGAGGATGACCGCATACTGCGAATCGCGCCGCTGTACGAGGCAGCGCGCGGCGACGACAGCGGCGCCGTGGCCCCAGAACAGCAGCTTCGCGTGCTCATATATGACGGCCCTGAGACTACAGATACGGGACCTCTGGTGGCCGCGCTGAGGCATCCGGGGTATGAGGTCTCATCCCTTGCGTTTGACATCGGACAGAAGAGCCTGGACTTTGGGTTTGCTAGGTCCGGCACGGGCGGCGGCCACGGGTATGCGGACTCGTCCCTCTCCCTGTACGTGCAGAGGCCGCTGGTCTCAGCCCCCTTTGAGGTCGTGGTGTATGACAAGTCCGGAGGCATGGTGCCCGTCTCGGAGGCCTCCGGCCACGCCGGCTATTTGGACGGCGGTGACGACGGCAACGCGGCAGATCCCGCGGCCGCCTATGCGGTACGGCACGGGCCGGACCACTATATCATAACGATTGGCACGGGACTGGAGAGCGGGCGTGTTTCAATAATTGGGACGCACGTGGTACCAGAGTATCCGAGCGCGGTGCTTGTGATGGCCGCGGCCGCAGTTGCCGTCGTCGCGGCCCTTGTCCTTGCCCTTGCCGCCCCGCCGTCGCTGGCGCACGGCGGGTTGCTCATTACGCGCAGTGCGGGCGCGCGCAATGTGGCCGGCTGCCCGTGACCGGGCCTCCCTGCCCAGTTCGTGACGCGGGACTGCGCGCCGGCGGCGTGCACTCCGGCTATGGCCCGTGGGCCGTTGCGCCGCTGTCGCCGCTACCGCCACCACCAGCAGCGGTGCCAACAAGCCCGATGGCCTCGCCAAAGTAATACCCTGCCAGTATGGTTGCGCACGTCCAGACCACCGAGCCCGCGTACGTGTATATGACGAATTTGAGCGCCCTCATCTTCAGCAGCCCCGCCGGTATGGAGATCATCTCCCTCATGACGGGCATCATCCTGCATATGAACACAGTCTTGTCGCCGTGCCTCTCAAACCACTCCTCGACGCGCTCAATCTTCTCCTCTGGGATGCGGAAGCGCCCGAGATACCTGAGCATCACGGCCCTGCCGAGCTTTAGCGCCACCGCGTATATGGCAGTGGCACCTATCGTGGCGCCCGCGGCTCCCAGCATGACGAGCGGGATGAGGCCTTCCGGCGGAATGCCGTTTTGCGACGCGATGAATCCGGCCGTCGGGAACACTGCAAGCGTCGGGACGGGCGGCACGATGGTCTCTATCAAGGCGGCCAGAAATATGCCCTCGTACAGGTGCCCGCCGAGAATGTCTGCAATCCATGCAAGAAACGCCTCAAACGGCTCCATGCTATGCGGCCCTTCCTGCCTCACTAACTACCTTTCCGATGCCCAGAATGGGACAATCGGCTATATATGGAGAGGGCGTTGTGACCGCATGGGCACAAAAAAGCTCGCCGTGATTGCCGCGATCGTCATTATAGGGGCGGGGGTCGGCTATGCCGTGTCTCCGTATTTCACGGAATCGACAATCGACGAGCCGATGCCGCAGGGCGTGATAGTGACGCCGCCCGCGGAGCCTTCTGTTCCTGTTGTTGGTGGTGGCAGCGGCGACGACAGTAATGCCGGCCCATCCGATCCGCAGGGCGCGGTGACTCCCGTATCGTACGCCGGAACCTTTGTCGGGGTGGGTGACGGGATACACGACGCCGGCGGGAGCGCCTACACGATACCCGTCGGGGACGGCAGCAGCGTCCTGCGCCTGGAGGACTTTTACTCTACAAACGGCCCCGGACTGCGCGTCTATCTTGCCACCGACACAAAGGCCACGGAGTACAGGTCCCTGGGAGACTTGAAGGCAAACCGCGGAAACCAGAACTATGAGATTCCCGAGGGGCTCGACCTTGAAAAGTACGACCACGTGCTGATATGGTGCGAACCGTTCAACGTCCTGTTCGGGAGCGCGGAGCTCTCCGCCCGGTGACGCCCAGATTCCCGCCGCGCGTGAGACGTTAATAGTGGCGCCGTTCAGGCAGTCGCGTGGAGAAGGGCTACCGGTTTTTGGAACACGCCACTGACGCGGTCGTCGAGGCGGAGGGGAAAAGCATATGGGAGGCCTTTGCCGCGGCCGCCGACGCGGCAGTCGACCTGACGCTTGACCGGGATTTGGTGGCCGAGGACGGCCACGTGGAGATAAGGGCAGAGGGCGAGGATCTGTCGTACCTTTTGTACAGCTGGCTTGAGGAGATAGTATTCGCGCTGATAACGCGCGGGTTTGCGATAAGGCGGGTCGAGATTGACGAGGGGGCGTCGTCTGACCTGGACGCCGCTGCCGCATATGATGGCGGCAGTGGCAGCAGCAGTGGCAACAACGCGGAGCCTCTTGTCATACATGCAAGGGCCTACGGCGAGCCGCTTGATCTTGGACGGCACGGGTTCAGGGTGGAGATAAAGGCGCCGACCTTTCATGAGATGAGTATCACAAGGTCGGAGACGGGCGCATCGGTGCGCTTTCTGCTTGATCTGTGACCTGCAGGCGGGCGCACACCCCGCGCGCGGCGGCTTGCTCACGCTTTTAAACGGTTAGCGCGAGTATCGAATGTTGCATGCGAGCATCCTGCCTATGATCACCGTGGTGGCAGTGACGGCGATCGCCGCCGCCTGCCTCGTACCGTCCGCCATACCCGCCCACGCGCAGGCCGCCGGATCCCTGCCGGTTCCCGCCGGATTCGTAGATCCCGGCACCGACCCCCAGACCTACGTGGACCGGTACAACACGGAACCCTCGTACAAGGAGTGGTTTGATGATAACTATTCACAATATGACTCGATATACCACGCGGTGGGACTTCCCGACCCCGACGCGCCTCCAAGCGAGCCGGAGCCACCCCAGTCCGCAAGGGATGTCGCGGCGCTGGCGCCGTTCGTCGACCCATCAGTAGACCCCCAGACCTACGTGGACCGGTACAACACGGAACCCTCGTACAAGGAGTGGTTTGACGCGAACTATCTTGCAGAGTACGGTTCCATATACGACGCGGTGGGCACGCTGCTGATACCTGCCAGTTTTGTAGACCTGTCGGTGGATCCACAGACCTACGTGGACAGGTACAACACGGAACCCTCGTACAAGGAGTGGTTTGACGCGAACTACCCGAAGTATGATTCCATATACCACGCAGTCGGGCTGCCTGATCCCGCCGGCGGGCCTTCCACTGACGATAACGGCGGCGACGCCCCTGCCGAGCCGGAGCTGCCCCCTCCCGTGGTGGCCCCGGGAGTCGAGCTTCCGCCCGGGCTTGATCTAAAGCCGGGCCAAGAGTACGGCGAGTGCGGCGAGGGGACCGAGCTTGTCAACGGATACTGTATCATAATCGGGACCGAGCCGCCCGAGCCTCCGACAGTCTCCACGACGGGGACTGGCGCGGCCGGCAGTGACGACCAGAGGGGCGGAGGGTGCCTCATTGCGACTGCCGCGTACGGCTCTGAGATGGCGCCCCAGGTGCAGCTGCTCCGGGAGATACGGGACGGCCGGCTCGCGCAGACGCATGCCGGCTCGTCGTTTGTGGAGGGGTTCAACGCCGTATACTATTCGTTCTCGCCGCACGTGGCAGACTATGAGCGCGAGAATCCCGCATTCAGGGAGATGGTCAGGACGCTCCTGACCCCGATGCTCTACACGCTGGGCATCATGGAGCACGCCGGCTCCGAGTCAGAAGTACTGGCGTACGGCATTGCTGCATTGCTTGCAATCTTGATGATGTACGTGGGGGTGCCCGTGCTGGCGGCGTCATACATGCATCGGTATTATGCGCGATATGTGGGAGACGGCGCGATCACGCACGGGGGCCAGAGTAGGAGGGAGTCATGCTGATGAAAACCGGCCGCAATGGTACAAGACGAGCCCTGCCGACCCCCGGGAGTCGCATGCTCATAGTTGTAGTCGTAGTCGCTGCAGTCGCGCTCGCGGCCGCATCGCTGGCATCCGGCGTTTATGCCGCGCCGGAGTTTGCCCACATATTTGATGATGACGACATAGACGGCGGGGCAATCGACGGCCCCTACGACGTCGAGCTGAGAAGGGACGGAGGGGACATCTACGTTGTGGAAAAGGGCAAGGACCGGGTCAGCATATTTCGGGAGCACGACAGGTTTGACGAGCGGTTTGGCTCTTCCGGCAGCCGCGACCTGCAGTTCTCCGACCCGGTATCGATCGCGAGGTATGACCTCGACTTTTTTGTGCTTGACGCGGGGAACGATCGGGTCCAGGTGGTGGACGATGACGGCGAATTCCAGCGCGAGTTCGGCTCGGACAGGCTGAGTGATCCAACGGACATCGCAGTGGACACGGCGACCCAGAGGGTGTTCATATCGGATGAAAGCGGTGACAGGATACATGTGTTCTCCACGGACGGCACGTACAAGTACGACATTACAAAGTTCAACAAGACCGAGATGTCGAATCCCTCGGGGCTCGTAGTCGATGAGATAGGCAGGTACCTGTACGTGTCGGATACCGAAAAGCACCGCATAGGCATATTCAGCATACTGACTGAGAGCCGAGAGTGCCACGACGGTACGGTGGAGGCGGCCCCGGGGATCTGCTACGTGGGGGAGTTCGGCGGCGCGGGCAGCGGGAACGGCACATTTGCCAGTCCGACCGGGCTTGCAATAGACAAGAAGAAGACCACGCCCAACAGGGGGGATCTGTACGTGTCGGACACCAACAACGCCCGCATACAGATCTTCAGCTTTCTTGAGAAGGGGGGAGACGGGTCGTGCCCCGACGGGACGCAGAACCTGACTGACGTGGTATGCTATGTGGGCGAGTACGGCTCTTTCGGCGACGACGACGGCAAGTTCAGGTCACCGCACGGGATTGCGATTGATACAACGAACCGGCTGCTGTACGTGGCAGACGCCGGCAACGACCGCGTACAGGTGATAAATCTTGATGGGCAGTCCACTTCATCCTCATCCTCATCCTCATCCTCATCATCGAAGTCCACTACTTCCTCTTCCTCTTCTTCTTCCACCACCACCACCACCGTCCTAAAGCCTGACCCCCCGCGCAACGTCCGGGCGGTCCCGATCTCCCCGACGTCCATACTCGTCGACTGGGATGAGCCGAGGCAAAGGGGAGATGCCGTCCGGCCCATAATCGGATATGCAGTAGAGTACACGTCCAGGACCGCCACGGGATCCTCCGTGACTGACTTTACGGTGGTCACGTCAAAGACCAGCACGAATGCGACTGCGCTCTACCACACCAACCTTGACCCTGGCACCACCTACACCTACAGGGTCTCTGCCATCGCGCAAGGCGCGGACGCCGTCAGCAGCCCGTCGCTGACTGCATCGGCAAAACCTGCGGATACTGACAAGCCCACCATGGTTGACATCGTGGCGGTGTCCCCCACCCAGATAAAGATGACATGGCTGCCGCCCTCAGACACGTTCAGGCAGCCGCTCAACGGCTATGTCGTGGAAGAGTGGCTCGGCGGAGATAAATATGACCCAATAAAGGACGGCGAGGTGGGCAGGAGCGAGCTCTCGTTCCTGTACAGGGTGGATACGAACAAGGAGAACAAGTTCCGCGTGTACGCCCAGATTGGGTTTGCAAGCACGCCGCCCTCGGATCCCGTCACTATCAGGGCGATCGACTCGTCGTTCCATACCGGCGTAATCGAGCCCGATACCGTGGGATTTGTGACGGTGGCGGCGCCCAGCCCGCCGATCAAGGTGAGTGCAGAGCCGGTAAATGACAGGCACATAGACGTAACCTGGAGCCCGCCCGCCGACGACGGCAACCTGGCCGTCACCGGATACACGGTAGAGGCCAAAAAGAAGGGCTCGTCCTCGTTTTCGGAGATTGCCAGCGGCGTGACGGGGGCAAAGTACGCGCACAGGGGGATCGAGTCCGGCTCCGAGTACACCTACCGCGTATACGCGACAAACGCAGAGGGGACAAGCGGGGCCTCAAACGAGAGTACCGCTACGGCCCGCATAGTCGGGCTAGTGATAAACTCTGTCGGCTCGCTGACAGTCGACGAGGGCAAACCAGCGACGTTTATAGTGACGGTGTCCGGCGACGCCTCCTCCGGCGCCTCTTTCTCGCTTGCCAACGAGCCAGAGGGGGCCAGCATCGTGCCACGGACGGGGGCCTTTTCGTGGACGCCCTCGTACGACCAGGGCGGCGAGACGTACCGGTTTGACATTGTGGCGGCCCGGGGCGAGCACAGCGACAAAAAGACCATCCGCATAAGGGTCAACGACGTGCCGGATGCCGGTATGGAGCAGCAGCAGCAAACAAGATCCGAAGCTCCAAAGGACGTGCAGCAGCCTGATGCCGGCACCGGCCTGGCGCCGTTCGTCGACGAGTCAGTCGACCCCCAGACCTACGTGGACAGGTACAGCGCGGAGCCCTCGTACAAGGAGTGGTTTGACGCAGAGTACGGCTCGATATACGACGCGGTGGGCGTGCTGCAGGTGCCCGCTAGTTTCGTAGACGAGTCAGTCGACCCCCAGACCTACGTGGACAGGTACAACGCGGAGCCCTCGTACAAGGAGTGGTTTGACGCTCACTACTCGGAGTATGATTCCATATACCATGCCGTGGGACTCGACGATCCTGCCGCAGCGGACGCCGCTACCGACGGCGACGGCGCCGTTGGCGGTGATGGTGGTGATGGCGCCACCACCACCACCGAGCCGACTCAGAATGAAACCGGTTCAGAAGAGCCAGTGGACAAACCCGCGCGCCCTGACCTCGGGCTTGACGTCCCACTCGCGCCGTTCGTCGACGAGTCAGTAGACCCCCAGACCTACGTGGACAGGTACAGCGCGGAGCCCTCGTACAAGGAGTGGTTTGACGAGAACTATGCGGACGAATTAGGACTGTTTGAGATCCCCGCGCCGTTCGTTGACGAGTCAGTAGACCCCCAGACCTACGTGGACCGGTACAACTCGGAGCCCGCGTACAAGGAATGGTTTGATGAGAACTATTCGGAATACTTCTCGATATACCACGCCGTGGGACTGCCAGAGCCCGGCGCGGACGACACGGAGGAACCCGAACCGCCTGCAAAGCAGTACGGCATATGCGGGCCCGGTACGAAGCTGATCGAGGGCGTCTGCACGATCATAGAGGATGAGTAGGCGTATGCGCCATAACGGCAACAGCAACAGCAGCCCAGCCACCAATCAGTAGATTTTAATCACAATGTGTGCCCGCCGCGTCATGGGCAAGCTCTCAAGGAACCTGCGCATCTGCGGCAACTGCGGAATCGCGTACTCTTCTGTGAGCTTTACCAGGTATATCGACCAGTGCCCCATATGCCAGTCGCGGCGGTACGAGCCGATCCCAGTAAAGGATCAGGGCAACGACTAGGACGGTGCGTGGTTGCCATGGTGAGCGGTGCTAGTTCGGGCGGCGACGGCGGTGCGGACGATCCAGAGCTTGAGAGGCTAAAGCGCAAAAAGCTGCAGGACATGATAAGCGCGCAGCGCGGCAGGGAGCAGGGACAACAGCAACAGCAACAGCAACAGCACCACCAACACCCGGAAACCCGCCGCGGCGTTACAAGCCTGTCGTCTGCCACTTTTGCAAGAACGGTGTCCTCCCCCCGTCCGACACTCGTCGACTTTTGGGCCCAGTGGTGCGGGCCCTGCAGGGCGATGCATCCCATATTCGAGGATCTGTCTGACTCGTACCCCGGCATCGCGTTTGCGCGGGTCAACGTGGACGAGTGCCCGGACGTGGCGGCCCGCCTTTCCATAAGCTCGATTCCGACCTTTGTCATGTTCAGGTCGGGCGCCCCGGTGTCCCGCGTGGCCGGCGCGGTGGGACGCGATGCGCTCGACTCGATGTGCCGCGCCGCCGCCGCGGCCACCACCACCAACACCACCAACACCACCGCGGACCGCCCCGACGATGCAGGCTGACCGGTGCATCCTGCGCACGGCTGCCCCCACCGTGACTGCAATGCCTTTCTCTTTTGGAGGGCCACACGTCAGTACGCGTACGCGGGATCCTTTTCGCGCTGTATCCGCACTATGTCCTCGAGCACCTGCTGCTCTTCTGCGCTCAGCCTGCTCCAGAACCTGTTCTGCAGCTCCTTTGCCTCCCTTGAGGAGGGGGCAGTATAGTACGTGGAGCCCTCCGTCACCTGCCTGCCTATGGCCACGTCGTTGACGGAGCACGCCACTTCCTGGCCCGCGGAGGCGGCCGGCACGGTCTTCTTGTCAAGCTGCATTTGGTGTATCGTGCCTATCCTCCTTGCCGACCCGTTCATGAACGGCGCCTTCTGGCGGAGCGTCCCCACGTCGACCCGTATGCCGAACACGGCGGGGTTGCTGTTGCGGAACGCCATGTCCTTCAGAAAGGTAAACTTTGCGACCGGCGTCGTCTCGGAGAATACGGCGTTATCCTGGTCTGCCGTGTCCTTCGACACCCACGCGCCATAGGAGTCTATCATGCTGTAGATCACTTTATCCTCGAAGATCCGTATGTGCGCAGTGTCGGCCTCCTCCCTCGCGTCCGGAAGCACCCTCACGTTGAACGCGAGTATGACGCCCAAGTGCCTGTTTTTCTCCTTTATCGCCCTTGCCTGCACGACGTCGCGCCTGTTGACGGGCCCGATGTCGGCCTTTGAGACGGTGACGCCCGCGTCCCGGAGCATGGATGACGTGGCCTCCAGTGACCCTATGGTGTCGCACCTCAGTATGACGCCGCTTGCAGTCTGCGTGTCGTCCACGAACACGGACTCCATCTCGGCCCTGATCATTTCCGCGTACCTCTCGGCGTCGGACTCCGCGGAGTCCCCGGACGCCACGTACAGGGTGCTGCCAGGCAGCACACCGTCGAGCTCCGGCGAGGTTATCTTCAGGCCCGCCGCCGCATCAACTCGGCTGACGGGCGTAAACTTGTCGCGCGGGTCGCGCATCTCGTCGAGCGCCTTTGGCAGCAGGATCGCCTTGGGCCTTGCCACCGCGACAGAGTCGCGCCTGGCGGCCACTACAATGTCGTCCTTTCCCATGGACCCGTCGATGAGTATGACGTTGGCCGAGGGCCCCAGCCCCACCTCGTCGTTGACCTCAAGGATCATCCCGCGCGGCTCCTTGCCCGACACGCCCAGCTTTTTGTGCAGGTACTGCTGGGTCAGCCCCACGAGCACGCCGAGCAGCTCGGGTATCCCGACCCCGCTCTTGGCAGATATCGGCACGATTGCAACCTCACTCTTAAAGTCCCGCACGCGGCTGAACGCCTCTGCCTTGTACCCCCTGACTGAGAGCGTGCCGACGACATCGTATACCTTCTGGTCCAGGTCGGCCTGCACCGACGGGTCCTGCTCCTTTAGGGCCTGCGATATGTACGGCGACTCGGTCTGCCGCCACCCGGATATCTGGTCGCACTTGTTGAGGGCTATTACAAAGGGCACCTTGCGCTCGCCGAGTATCTTGAGGCTTTCTGTGGTCTGCGGCTGGAAGCCCCTGTTTACGTCGACTACAAGCACGGCTATGTCGGCCGCCGAGCCGCCCCTGGACCTCAGGTTTGTAAACACCTCGTGCCCGGGCGTGTCGATGACCAGTATGCCAGGTATCGGGCTGCCGGCCTGCGACTCGAGCCTGCCGTACAGGGCGGGCCCGCACATCTTGCGTATGACCTCGATTGGCAGGAAGCTTGCGCCGATGTGCTGCGTGATGCCGCCGGCCTCCCTGCCCTGCACGCCGGTGCCGCGTATGCGGTCAAGCAGCGAGGTCTTGCCGCTGTCGACGTGGCCCAGAACGGCCACTATGGGCTGGCGTACGGCCCCTTTCTCCGGGGCCTGCTGTCCTTTCTGCGATGCTGACAACGTGCCGCATCACCCACCAAAGACCACCCTTGATTCGTGCTCGAAACTCTCCTCCGAGTCCGACGCGTGTATGATGTTGTCAGTGAATCCTAAACCGTAGTCGCCGCGTATGGAGCCCGGCTGGGCCTCAAAGGACTTTGTGGCCCCTATCATGGTGCGCACGGCTGGGACCGCGTGGCCGCCCTCCATGACGGCCGCCACTACAGGCCCCGAGCATATGAACGAGACGAGCTCGCCGAAGAACGGCTTTTCGCTGTGCACCTTGTAGAACTGCTCGGCCTGCTGTTTTGTAAACTGGAACATTTTCAGGTGCGTGATCTTGAAGCCTTTCTGCTCGAACCTGGATATGATGGAGCCCGTAAGGTTCCTGGATACAGCGTCCGGCTTTACTATGAACAGCGTCCTCTCAGCAGCAGCAGTGGTCATCTTGTATCATCCCTCGTGTGGTGCCGCCATGCATGGCTATTACTTTCTTTTGATTCCGCCCTTTACGTACTTTTTCGTCCACTTTAGCTTGCGCGGGTCCCTCTTCAGCTCGAGCGCGTTCTTTTTGCACTTGGAGGAGCAGAACCACAGGACGGTGCCGTCGTTCTTTGCAAGCATCGTGCCGGAGCCCTTTGGGACCGACCTGTCGCAAAAGCTGCACGGCTTTACAAGTAGGCTCATCTCGTCATTACCCCCTTCACTAGGCTACTTTATCTTCTTGGCCTCGCGCTCAGTCTCCCTCAGCATGAGTATCTCGCCGGTCCTGATGGAGCCCTTTACGTTTCTGGTCAGTATGCGCCCCCTGTCCTTGCCAGTCAGTATGCGCACCCTGACCTGTATCACCTCGCCTGCTATGCCGGTCCTGCCCACTATCTGTATCACCTCTGACTGGACCACGTCGTCAGTCGAGGCCATGGACTGCTTTGAATTGCTGGCCGAGTCCGCCGCGCTCATTTGCCGTCAGCGCCGTCCTTTATCTTGGCTATGGATTCGACCACCTGGTCGACTATGTGCTGGGCGTCGCCGGGGTCGAGTATGGCGGCCGCCGCGGACGTTATGTCTATGCCGATGGACTTGCCCAGGTCGTCCTTGGACGGGACGAACGCGTACGCCGCGCCCTGCTCCTCGCACAGTATGGGCAGGTGGGCCACCACCTCGGGGGGCTCCACGTCTTCTGCGATTACCACCAGCTTTGATGTGCCGCGCTCTATGGCCTTTGTGGCCTCGTTGGTGCCCTTTCTCACCTTGCCGCTTGTCGCGGCCACGCGGACTGCCTCCAGAATCGGGCTTACCAAGTCTTCGGGCGTCTCGAACTTAACATAATATGCCTTTGCCATTACCTGTGGTCACCTTTTGGATCATTCTCAGACTGGGCTCTAGGTTCTGGTTTTAAAAGTGTTGAGAGCCTTTCTTGCCGCGCGACTGTTCGTTCCTCCCCGCCGGATATGCAGGCACGCCGTCGCTGCTGCCACTGCCGCCACTGCCGCCGTCACCTGCGCCGCCTGCCGTGCCGAACGGCGCGATACTGACTGTTACCATTATTAACCTGCGTCGCCAATCTGCCTTGAATTGAACGACGTTGCGCGGATATTGGAGACGGGTGACAGCGCGCAAAAGATAAGCGTGCTTGAGGGACTTGCCGCCACGGACCGCCCCGACATAATAGAAAAGATGATTGCGAGACTTGACGACGACGACATACGTGTGAGGGGCGAGGCGTTCAGCTCGCTGATACTCAACGAGAACCGCATATACGAGCACCTGATAAAGGGCCTGGGCTCTGCGAGTAAGAACGTGCGCGGCTTTGCGTCGCTGATACTTGCAAACCGAAACGAGACCGACTCGATTCCGGAGCTGGTCAAGCTTGCGCACGACAAGTGGTCCATGGTAAGGTCGTGCGCCGTGGGGGCTTTAGGGCACATGCGCGCAGGCGGCCCCGACGTGCGGAGCGTGCTGGCCGAGTCGCTGCTTGATGACAGCTCGGAGGTCCGGAAGAGCGCGGCCCACGCCGTAATCACCGCCGGCATCGACATCGCGCCGGACGTGATCGAGAGGGTGTCTGATCTGTGGGCCGGGGACGTGGAGGGCGATCCGGACCTCGGGGTGCTGCTTGGCAGGCTCAAGGAGAGGGGCGCGTGACTGCCGTTGCGCTGTTGCTGTTGTTGTTGTGATGGTGGCTGGTAATTATGATGGCTGACTATACGTGTGGGCGCCGTGGTTTTGGCGCGGAGCCCGTTTGCCGCGGCGCGGCGCGCGGCGGCAGCAGGTGACTGCAATGGACGGGAGTCTCGGCATCACGTCGTCCTACGAGGAGTGGCTCGACGAGTTCATCATGATAAACTCGGATCCGGCCAGGTCCGACAACAGCGGCGCGGGCTCGCCCCTGACGCGGCGCGAATACTATGCCACGTACTGCGGCCCCGACGTGGATCCGAAGAATGTGTACGAGCAGCACCTCGCAGCGGACAGGGAGAACCGCTTGCGGGGCGCCATAGCGGAGACGCCTGCCGATGACGCGGACAGGCCCGCGGCAGGCGGGGACGCGCAGGATCGGAATCCTTAAGGTGCTGCGGCCCGTCCTGTGACAAGACATGCACGGCCCTGCTGCAGGCAGCCCCCCGGTACTGCCCTCCGGAAAGATGGTCATGTGGGCGCTCGCGCAGGTCGTGCGCGGGCCCGGCAGCACCATCGCCGGGGTGGAGGCCGCCCGGGGCAGGACGTGCGGCAGGGGGGACCGGACGCAGCGCATCCACGAGGATGCCGCCGTGTGGCACGGCGCCGGCAAGGTCGTCGAGCGGGTGGCCGGGCTCCTGAACCTTGACCGCGGTACGGTGCTCGGAGGCGGCAGCATACTGGCAGTCGACTTTTACCAGTCCGTCATGGCCCAGATCTCGGCGCTCCGCGCCAAGGGATGCATCGCGGACTGGAGGGCCGGCGGGCGCCTCGGGGTCTTCCGCTTGGCGGATCCCTCAAGGCTGCCGGTCATCGACCCGGGTGAACTGCGCCCCCCGTCGTACGCCGAGGTATCCCCCGACACGTCGCATGCCGGGCTGACCAAGAGCTTTCTGTCCATACTGGGTCACGGCTCAAAGGCCAACACGTACAAGTTTGCGCTTGCGCGCGCCATCTTGGAGTACTGCCAAGGTGAGTGCCGCGGCGCGGGCCGGGACAGGGAGGAGCAGTCGGCCCTGCGCATACCATACGAGTATTTGGCCGACAAGTTCCTCAAATACTACTGGCACCAAGAGTACATACTGCACATGCGCCAGTACTATGATGCAAAGCATACGCCGCACGCCATAACAAAGCTCAGGGGCGTATTCGGGGATGGCACGCCCGGCGACTATTCGCTTCTTGACAAAAAAGACACGGACAGGGCCAGGAGGCTCATACTGAAAAGCGTGTTCGGGCACGCCAGATCCAAGACCTCGATAGTGGTGCCACGCTTTCAGAAAATTCCGGTCGGAAACCGGACGGTGGAGGTGCGGTCGTTTTACGACTATGACGACGACGAGCAGGCCATCAAACTGAAGCCGGAGGCATTCGAGTTCTTCTCAAAGAACTATGCGCTGCTCTCAAAGGCGGTCCTTGTCGAATGGACAAAGTTCCTCGAGCCGATAAACCCGACCCTGCCGAGGCTTCTGACTAAAATCGAGAGGATGAGCGCAAAGAAGCAGGCGCTGACCAAATACCGCAGCATGCTCGCCCCGTTCACGGACTGCTGCTTTTACTGCCGCAGCATGCTCGAGCCCGGCTACGTGCAGGTGGACCACCTGATCCCGTGGACGTACATATACGACGACAACGCGTGGAACCTGGTGCTGGCCTGCCAGTCGTGCAACTGCAGGAAGAGCAACTCGCTTCCTGGGGACGAGTTCCGCGACGGGCTCGTGGAGAGAAACCGCAGGCACCGCGGCGAGATCCCCCCGCTTGGGGCGTCCCTTGACATGCTTGACCGGGGCAGGGGGTGGGAGGCCGAGATCCACGCCCACTACCAGACGTGCCTCGAGTACGGCTTTGGCACGGTAAACCTCCCCTGACGCGCGGGCGCGTGGGCGGTGCACGGCGGCGGCGCCGTTACTGCCGCCGCGCCTTTCCCGCACCGCGTCTTAACTATAAATAATACACAGCCAGTTGGAGTACAATGTCTAACGAAGCAAGGGACACCATATTCATTGGCAAAAAGCCGCTGATGACGTACGTGACTGCCACGGCGATTCAGCTGGTCAACCTGCCAAAAGTGAACATCAAGGCTCGGGGGCTCAGTATTGGGCACGCCGTAGACGTAGCCCAGCTCGTCTTGAGAAAGACCGAGATTGCTGGCTGCACTATCGGAGAGATCCGCATAGGCTCCGAGGCTCTCAAGTCTGAGGACGGACGAACGCGAAACGTATCGACGATCGAGATCGAAGTAAAGAGAAACTCCTAGCGGGTCTCTCTTTTTTGGCATTTTTTATACTATTTTTGGTGGCGTGCGTGCCGCGCTTCTGTATTGCCGCCTCCGCCGACTGCCGTGGGCGGTCAGTGACCTTTGGCGTTGCCGCTTCCGCTTCCGCCTCCGCCACTGCCGTACCTGTTCTCCATGTCCCTGAACTTTGAGAGGTTTACGATCTCGTTGAACTGGTCAAAGCTCAGCGCACTCCTCTTTGACCTTCTGGTGGCGCCGGTCCGCCGCAGCTCTGCAAGTATATTTGACGCCGCGTGCGCGCTTGCAAAGAGCACCGACAGCGGGTACAGTACGATGTTGAACCCCATCCCGTGCAGCTTTTGCGCCGGGCTTATGGGCGTGACGCCGCCCTCTATCATGTTTGCAACGAGGGGGGCCCTTATCTCGCGCCCTATCCTCTTCATCTCGTTAACATCTCTGGGAGCCTCTATGAATACGGCGTCTGCTCCCGTCTTTTTGTTCTGCCTGCCGCGCTCTATCGCCTCGTCAAGCCCCAGCGTCGCGCGGGCGTCGGTGCGCGCCACTATGACAAAGTCCGAGTCGCCTTTGGCGTCAACTGCGGCCCCGAGCTTTTCGATATACTCCTCTTGCGGTATGACGTCCTTGCCCTGCATGTGGCCGCACCGCTTGGGCCACCTCTGATCCTCAAGGAACATCCCCGACGCGCCGGCCGCCTGCAGGTCCCCCACTAATTTCCAGACGCTCAGGGCGTTGCCATACCCGGTGTCCGAGTCCACTATTACCGGCGAACTGGTCGCCGCGCATATGCGCCTCGCGTTCTCGACTGTCTCCGCGGCCCCGACAAACCCATAGTCCGGCATGCCCAGGAGCGACGCGGACGTGCCGTACCCGGTCTGGAACATGGCGTCGAACCCCGCGTTCTCCGCGATTCTTGCGCCCAGTGCGTCGTACACGCCGGGTATGACCAGGGGTGCGCTGCCCCTCTTTATCATCCTGCGGATGCTCTTCTTTCTGGTTTTGTTGGCCAAACCTGACACAGCGCAGTGGCAGCCCGGTTGTTATTTATGCTTGACGTCACTGCGCTACTTTACGGGGATGCTTGTCTCGTCTTCGTCCACGTTTTTGTCCCCGTCTTCGGAACCATCCTTCGGACCGCTGCCGTCAGTGTCGTCCCCTGCACGCTCCCCCATCCTGGCAAGCTCGTCCCTCAGAAACTGCCTGTACCGCTCGGCGTCCTCTGCCGTCATCCTCGCCGCGTTCTGGCCCAGTATGGCCGCAATCGAGGCTATGCGCTCTATCACGTCTGCCGCGACAAACCTGCCGGCATTGCCCAGCCTGGAGAGCACGTCGATCTGTTTGTCGATGCCGTCCTTGATTTTTTTCATGTCCTCTGCCGTGTCGGCCCCCTTCTGCGTGAGCACGTACCTGCCGCCTACACCCCCGTCCTCGTCGGAATCCGCGATCAGCCTCTCGTCAAGCAGCCTGCCGAGCAGCGGATATATCAGGCCCGGCGAGGGCTTCCACTCCCCGCCGCTCTCCCCGGCCGCCCTGTCCATGATCTCCTTGCCCGTGTGGGGCCCCTCCTGCAGTATGCTTATGATGTAATACCTCGAAAAGCCCCTCGGGATCGCGCTCTTCACCCTCTCAAACCAGGCCGAGCTCATAGCCTTGTATCGCTAGCGATATATTTTAGTCTTGCCGCGCCGCCGCCGTTGTTATTACATTTTTAATATCTCTGCGCGGAGCGTCCATGAACGATTATGGTCGATACCATAGACGAGTATGACCTGCTCATATGCGGCTCCGGGCTTGCGGGGCTCAGGGCAGCCATATCCGCGGCCAAGACCGCCCCTAACCTGAAGATAGCCGTCATCTCAAAGTTGCAGGTGATGCGCTCGCACTCCGTATCTGCTGAGGGCGGCACCGCTGCCGTGATCTGCGAGGACGAGGGCGACACGATAGAGTCGCACGTGTACGATACGGTAAAGGGCAGCGACTTTCTGGCAGACCAGGACGTGGCCGAGCGGCTCTGCGTCGAGATGCCCCGCGAGATACACCAGCTCGACCACTGGGGCATGCCGTGGTCTAGGCGCAAGGACGGCCGCATAGACCAGCGCAACTTTGGGGGGTACAGTTTTCCGCGCGCCACGTACGCGTCGGACAAGGTGGGGTTCTTTGAGATGCAGACGCTGTATGACACGTGCCAAAAGTTTGACAACATATCATATCTTAACGAGTGGTTTGCCACGTGTATCGTACATGACGGCCGCAAGTTCCTGGGGCTTACTGCCATAGAGCTGGGGTCGGGCGCCTTTTACTCGATAAGGGCAAGGGCGCTGATCATCGCGACTGGAGGGGCCGGCAGGCTGTACAGCTTTTCTACGTACGCGCTCTCCTCGACCCCCGACGGGCTGGACATGGGGCTGAGGGCCGGCATGGCGCTAAAGGACATGGAGTTCGTCCAGTTCCACCCCACCGGGATAATGCCCTCCGGCATTCTGATTACGGAGGGGGCCCGCGGCGAGGGCGGGTACCTTTTGAACAGCGCAGGCGAGCGGTTCATGAAGCGGTACGCGCCCTCCAAGATGGAGCTGGCGCCCCGGGATATAGTGTCTCGGTCTATCATGTCTGAGATACAAGAGGGACGCGGGTTCAAGCACGAGACCGGCGTGGACTGCATGAAGCTGGACCTGCGCCACATAGGGGACGAGCGGATAAAGGAGAAGCTTGGGGGCATACGCGAGATATCGATAAAGTTCTCTGGGATCGACCCGGCAGAGGACCTGCTTGACGTCAGGCCCGTGTGCCACTATATGATGGGCGGACTGCACACCAATATCGACGGGGCGACAGAGATACAGGGCGTGTGGGCTGCCGGCGAGGCCGCCTGCAACAGCGTGCACGGCTCAAACCGCCTCGGCGCAAACTCCACGTCTGAGTGTATCGTGTGGGGGAAGATAACCGGGGAGCAGGCGGCCATGTATGCGGCGCGGGAGTCTGCCGCGTCCAGGCCCCCGTGGCCGCACCACATGGTGAACGCGGAGGAGAAGCGCATCTACGACGGCATATTCCGGGGCGGAGGGGGTGCAAACCCGTACGAGGTCCGGCAGAGGCTGACTGATGCCATGAACTCTAATGCGTACGTGTACCGGAACGGCGACGAGCTCACAGAAGGGTTGCGTACCGTGCGGGCCTTGCGCAAGGAATCGTGGAAGCACGTCGACGACAAGGCGGCCGAGTACAATACCAACTTTATAAACGTCATGGAGCTGGACTCGATGTTCAGGGTCGCCGAGATAGTGCTGGTGGGCGCCATAAACCGCAAGGAGTCGCGCGGCGCGCACGCCCGCACCGACTATCCAAAGCGCGACGACGAGAACTTTCTGCACCACACGCTTGCGTACTATGACCCAGAGGGGCCCATAATGAAGACGTACCCGGTCACAATCACCAAATACAAGCCGGTGGAGAGGAGGTACTGATGGCTTCCGTAGACCAAGAAGGGGGGGATGCGGCCGGAGGCGGCAGTAGCAGCAACAACAGCAGCAGTGGCGCTAGGGCCGCGGCCGACGGCAACAGGGCCGGCATCGGCGGCATGATACACCCCGGCAAGTACGGGATAGAGCGCGTCGCGTACTGGCTGATGCGCCTGACGGGCCTCGGGCTTCTTGCATATTTCATTGGACACATCTACGAGACGAGCAGCATCCTGCAGGGCAAGATGGGGTGGGACGATTTTCTGGCCATTACGCAGACTACCGAGGGGCACATCCTGCTTGCCATTGTAATCGGGATGTGCGTGTTCCATACCGTAAACGGCATACGCGTCATGCTCGGGCACGGCGGCGTGGGCGTGGGCCGGGCGGCGCGTCCGGACTATCCGTATGTGCCGGCGTCGCAGAACTACAGGCACAAGATAGGGATATACACTGCAATCGTGCTTGCCGCGATAGCCATGATGTACGGCCTCGCCGTAATGTTTGGGGTGTAACCATGGCGTCAGCGATACTCCGGGAATCGACCATAATGAAGATCCACTACGGCACGGCGCTCGCCGCCGTGGCCTTGGTCGCGGTGCACGTGCTGATGAGGCTCACGTCCGGCGGGTTTGCGGCCTCGCTGGAGTACGAGACGGTCCTTGCAAACTATCGATTTCTGCCGTACGCGCTGATGCTTGAGATCATACTGGTGCTTTTGTCCATACACGGGTTCAACGGTCTGCGCGTCATACTGCTGGAGCTGCGCCAAGGGCCCCGCTATGAGAAGGCCGTCTCGTACGGCTGCGTGGCGGCCATGTTCGCATTGATAGCGTACGGGTCTCGAACCATTATTATGACCAACATGGGGATGGTCTGACTATGGCGTTGCAGGCAGCGGGTTCGGCCTCTTCGCAGCCGTCAGCGCAGCGGCCGGGCACGCAGCGTACAATCACGCTCCGCATAGCGCGCAGCAACCCCGCGCACGACAGCACCACTGTAGGGTTTGACGACTTTGACGTCCCGTATGAGAAGTGGACCACCGTTTTGGACGCCATACTGGAGGTCAAGAAGATGTTCGATCACTCAGTCGGCGTCAGGTACTCGTGCAGGCAGGCCACGTGCGGCTCGTGCGGTATGATGATAAACGGCAGGCCCAGGCTTGCCTGCTTTACAAAGATCGACGAGCTGAACTCCTCCGTGGTTACGGTGGAGCCGCTGCAGAACTTTCCGGTAATACGGGACCTTGCAGTCGGGTTCGACTCGCTCTTTGAGAACCACCGCGAGGTCAGGCCATATTTGGACCGGGACGACACGGAGCTTGATAATACACCGGACGGTGAGCTCAAAGAGTACGCGCAGTCGCCGGAGGAGCTGGAGCAGTACATACAGTTTGCAAACTGTATAAAGTGCGGACTGTGTAACGCGGCCTGCCCCACGATGGCGACGGACTCCTCGTTTCTGGGGCCGCAGGCCCTGGCCCAGGCGTACCGCTATGTGGGCGACAGCAGGGACCGGGGCAAGGACTCGAGGCTGAAGATGATAGACGACTCACATGGCATATGGCGGTGCCACTTTGCAGGCTCCTGCAGCCAGGTCTGCCCGAAGGGGGTGGATCCCGCGATGGGCATACAGATGCTGCGCGGGTACATGCTGGGATTCGGCGGCGGCAACCAAAAGAAGTGACGGCGACCATTGCGTGCCGGGCGCGGTGCAAAGGGAATTCGCGTGCCCCGCAGCCGTCACGCGGTGCAAAGGGAATTCGCGTGCC
>JAGWAX010000020.1:32673-35250 GCA_021296175.1 Nitrosopumilaceae archaeon
GGTGCAAAGGGAATTCGCGTGCCCCGCAGCCGTCACGCGGTGCAAAGGGAATTCGCGTGCCCCGCAGCCGTCACGCGGTAAGGCTAGGATTTGGTGGTTGTAATTGATGTTGCGACCGACGCCAAACTATTGCGGCGCGTCCGTGGACGACGATGGTGGCGGGGATTCCCCTAGTTGTGATGCTGATGCTGTTGTCGATGACACTGTTGTTGTTGATGATGTTGTCGCTGATGCCGAATCGGAGCCTTCCGTACCCTTTGCCGGCTCGCCGGCCTGCGACGCGCCCTGACTCCCGCCTGCCGCCTTTTTGGGATTCGGCGAGTTGTTGACCTGCTGGTTTATCTGCTCTGCCATAAAGTGGTTTGAGACGTTCACCTTTACGTCGTCGACGCCGTCTACCATCAGCAGGTTGTCGTGTATGTCCTGGCATATCTTGAACCCGTATATCGCGGGGCAGAACGGGCTTGTGAGGTGCAGGTCCACCTTTACGTCGCTGTCGCTTATGTCGACCTCGTCTATGAGCTCCAGCTCCACTATGGACATGTCTATCTCCGGATCCACGATCTTTGAGAGCTCGTCGAATATCTTGACCCTCTTCTGCTTAATCTCCTGCTGGCTCATATGGAATCACTCCCATTTATGCTATATATAACCATTAGAGAAGTAACGCCATGTACCGTGCGCGCATGGGGGACAGCAGGCCAGACCCCCGGATCCTCGGTTACCTGTCCTCGGCACGGGAGGATGCGGAGATCATACGATATGACATACTGGGCAGCCAGGCCCACGTGCTGATGCTGCTAAAAACGGGGCTCGTGTCGAAGACATCGGCCCGCCGCATACTGGGGGCGCTGTCCGAGATTATGAGGAGGAGGCGGAGCTTGTTTGCGCGGAGCGGCTCTACGTATGACGGGAAGAACGCGGGGGGCGCCGCCTCTGCAGAGGACATCCACGAGTTTATCGAGTCGCTCGTAGTCGAAAGGGCGGGGGCCGCGCACGGCGGTAGGATGCACGCGGCCCGCTCGAGGAACGATCAGGTGGCGCTCGATATACGCATGAAGGTGAGAGACAACATCAATGCGATGTGCGGCCACATCCTGGACGCGGCCGAGTCCATGATACTATTCGCGTCAAACCACAGGCGCACCGTCATGCCGCTGTACACGCACCTGCAGCAGGCCCAGGCGGGGCTGTTCTCGCACTGGCTGCTGGCCCACGCCGACGCGCTGCTCAGGGACTATGAGAGGCTGTCGGGCGCCTACACACGCGTAAACAAGAGCCCGCTCGGGGCGGGGCCCGTGGGCGGGACAAGCCTGCCGATTGACCGCGCGTATACCGCGGAACTGCTGGGCTTTGACGGGATACTGGAAAACTCGCTTGATGCGACCGGTACCCGAGACTTTGCGGCCGAGTATGCGGCTGCAGTCTCCATAATGATGTCCAACCTCAGCAGGCTGGCCGAGGACGTGGTGGTGTGGTCCACGTCGGAGTTCTCGTTTGTAGAGCTGGAGGATGATATATCGTCGCCGTCGAGCGCGATGCCACAGAAGAAGAACCCGGACGTGCTTGAAATTACACGCGCCAGGGCGGCCGAGGCGGCCGGGTACACGGGCGCCATACTAGGGATAGTGGGGGGACTTGCCTCCGGGTACGGGCGCGACCTGCAGCGGACAAAGCCTCTTTTGTGGATGGTGTCGGATGCCGGCGTATCGGCTTTACTTGCGGTGCAGTCGGTGCTCGGCGGCATGCGCGTAAACAAGGTGCGGATGCGCCGCGTGGCCGAGGCAAGCGACCTTGTGGCGCTGGACGTAGCCGAGCGGCTCGTGCTTGAGTGTGACGTGCCGTTCCGGACGGCGCACGGCACGGCGGCCCTGCTTGTGCAGCACGCCCGTGCGATAAGAAAATCAGTCCGCAAGATGACTATGGGCGACATCAGAGGCGCGCTCAGGAAGGGGGGTGCCGCTGATGCAAAACAGCCCCCGGCCGCATCTGATCCAAAGATACTGCACGCCATCACGTCGTCCCTTGGGCCCGTCTCGTCCCTGCGAAACCGGGTCTCGAGGGGCTCGTCGGGGTACGCGGAGCAGAGGCGCATGATATCTGCCCGTAAGAGGACCGTCACAAGGCTCCGGAACGCGCTTGAGGAACGCAAAAAAGGGGTTGACGAGGCATTCGCGTCCCTCAAAAAGCAGGCCAAACGCGTATGATCGCTTGGTTTGCGCATCTCCGCCTGATTTGGCAGAATACATTAGGACTGTTGTGGCAACATGATGAAACACCCAGCTCGGGAATTGGCCTGACATATGTTTCTCAAAATAATCTCATTTACGAACTGCCATAGATACACGTCTTTTGTATCATGGTTGCTTTTTATGCAGCTCCCAGTCTTTTATGATGTCACAGGTTGAGATCCTAAACTCTGCAATCGCTCTGTTTTCGCTGTTGATATACGACTTTTCCGAATCGTGCCTCTCCGCTAGTTCCTGATAGGACATTCGATATATATAGTGTCGATCAAAAGTTTTGGAACTTGATGGATCTTTGCTCTATGTAATTCATGACGTCGAGATCTGATTT
>JAGWAX010000096.1:0-574 GCA_021296175.1 Nitrosopumilaceae archaeon
GTCGCCGTGCTGGAACACCTGTATGGACACCACGTAGTCTAGCGGTTCTGCCTTCTTTCCTACCGCTTTATCATGATGTATGTCAAGAAAGTTTTCACACGACACACGCCCCTTGTATTCCGGGTGCTTCTCGAGTAGGAGTCGTATGCCCACCTTTGACACGTCGATGCCGCGGAGGCCGGGGCATACTGCAGTCAGGGGTATGAAGTTGCGCTCACTCCCGCACCCGACGTAGAGGCCGCTCGCGCCCGTCCAGTCGCGCTCGCGCAACGTGTCTGTGATTGTGTCGACGAACGGTATGGGGGGCTCGCCCTCGTACCTGCCGGACTCGTATTCTGCATCCCAGACCCGCTCCACGTTGTGGGTGTCGCAGACATCATCATCATCACCATCACGGCCGCCCAACCCATAACCACGCGTATATGTGTCATAAAAAGTCCTCGTGGGGGCGCCACATCTGGAGGCTCTCCAGAACGGAGTCATTCAGAAGAACCCATGCCCGTGGATGGTCAAGCCAGACTGCCGTCTGCAGGCGGCCGGTGTGCCATATGCGGCCCTGGGCTCCCCGCGCCGT
>JAGWAX010000096.1:588-6680 GCA_021296175.1 Nitrosopumilaceae archaeon
TTTGATCACCGGGTTTTTCATTTTTGCCCAAACATGTGGTCACAAAGGGGTCTCTTTATATGCGCAACGCATTTAAGGGTATTTTTTTTTCTACGGTATGGGGCTGTACAGTACGGTTTTTTGAGTGATTTTAATAAGAATTGGTCAGAAGTTAATATAAAAGCTGGATTAGGTCGATCTCATGCAGCTGCTATCCAGCTGCAGAATTTCATGTTTTTTTGTAAAAATTCAATATATTTCAATATATGTAAAAATGTTTGTAATTATCGTAGTTTATTCAGTATATCATGTAATATGTTGTAGCAGCTGCACAGCTGGACGGGTATTATTAGTGTGTGGGAACCGGTGTAATTAGAAAAGGAGTTTTTCGCGTGCAGCTGTGCAGCTGCTGGCGGTTTTCTCTACTTCTTACAACTTCTGGATGGTGGAACTTGTGATAATTGGAAGAAACTACCTCCAGATGTTGTAAGAACTATAAAATCAGCAGCTGCGCCAGCAGCTGCATGAAAAAAAGCAAATCAAGCTGTACACATATCTTTATGGAATGTGCGCGAATTAAGACCAGACACGCGTTTCGTTTTTGAAGGCGGTTTTCGGGCACGTATGTGCCGCAGCCGCCGGGGGCCGCCCGCAGGTGAAGATCACGGTGCTGCGGACCACGCGGCCACCGCTACGACCAACACGAATGCCGTGAGGAAGAAGGGCACCACGGGGGCGACCACCACCACGAGCCTCCCCACCCCCACGGCGTCCCAGTCGCGCCGGTCAAACGGCACCGTATGCCGCACGGAGAACGAGCCGTCCCCGTCCTCCCATACGGGCACCACGTACTTTTCCCACGGGCGCTTGTGGTGTGCAGTGAACATACAGGCCGCCCGCTTCCACGCGCCCGCCCTGGGGTATGCGTCAAATAGCGGCCGGCCGCTGGCGGATATGGGCTGCAGTACGTTCAGCACAAAGTTGTACATCGGCAGGAGGAGCGCCAGCATCATGATTGACAACATGGCGATCACCACAGGCACAAAGTAGATGACGCCGTATGACGGCAGCATGACGGACACGACGGCCAGCACAATGCAGTCCCCAGTCGATAAAACACGACACCGCCAAAGCGCCAGCGACGCGGTGATGCCCGCCACCATGCTGAACAAGGCCGGCAGATCCTGCCACCCACCACCAAATACCAGGAACACAAACCCCCCGACCGCCCCGGCAGCAGCGTAGTGGCGGTCGCGTCCGGCCACCTCGCGGTGTTTCAGGTCTGTGTAGGCGTTGATTGCCAGCATGCATGCGACGGCCAGCATCCTGCCGTCCTCCATGTATGGCAGCGCGTCCGGTGGGATCATGGCGCGGCGCCCTGGGCTCTCGGGGTAATCAGCATCATCCTCATCTCCTCTGATGTCCGCTCAACCCACGCGTTGAGTTCGACCAGACTGTCGTGCACCCCCGCCAAATGTTTCAGGTCGCATATCACGCGCCGGTTTGATGCCCTAGGCAGCAGCCCGGCTGCGCGCAGGCGCGAGATCGACTTGCCTATCATGGGCTCGCCGCACGGCCAGTCGATGAGGTAGTTCTGTATGGTCTTTAGCGGCACTGTAATGGCGCGCATGTTTGATGCCGGCGCTGCGTCGCCGGGCTTGGCGCCGGACATCATGCGCGCGTACCTGTATATGACTGAAAGTATGCATGCATCCAGGAACGTTATGCCCAATTGGGCTCCCATTATGAGGCTCCGGCCCAGTATGGTCGGCTTGGGCCTGCCGCCCCCGTCCCACCACGTCATGAGCCCCCGGTCCACCATCCTCTGTACTATTTTGGCGTTGGCCTCCCCGCGCTCGGCCAGACCGACGAGGTTGATGAATTTTGGGCTGGCCTGCATCTTGTACCTGCATAGTCCCACTATGCGCCTCCTCATTGAGTCGGCGCCCGCGTCTGTTGCGGCGGCATGCGTGCCCACCGCACCGCCCGGCGCGGTCAAATGTAAATTATCACCCCGCGGCTTCCACGGCCGTTCCGGCGGCCCGCCTCGCGCTCCTGCTGCTTGACGAACTTTGCCAGTCCGGCCGGCGAGCTGAACGTATACAGTCGCACGGAGCCGTCTGACGGGACATCCTGCCCGTCTCCACCCCTGCCGCTGCCGCCGCGTGATGATGATTGAGTGGCAATGGCCGCCGCCGTTCCGGGCAGTCTCAGCCACTCAGACGCCTGGACCGGCAGGAGGTACGCCCCCCTGCGGCTCGAGGCATCGCCGACCTCGCGCAGCACCGTAACCTTCTGGTGCTCGTCGACGACCGACACGCGCCTGGTCTTCACGTCCACCACGTACGGCGGATGCTCCTTGGTGCCCGGTATGACTACGGCATCCCGCGTGTTCTGCAGTACGAGGCTGCCGTTGCCCTGCTTTCCTCCTACCGCAGACGGCATCTTGGCCGGTGCGGACTTGCCTCCAGGCTTCCATACCGCCGCGGCGCCTGCTTCTGCAGCTACGCCGGCGCGCCGGCGCCCGCGCCTGTCCAGTCCGGAGTCCTCCGGCGCGCCGTCTCCGTGTTCCCCATAATCACCGTCATACCCTTTCTTACCATCCGGCACTGCCACGGTCACGCCGCCGTTTCCATCTGACCTGTCACTGAGCGCCCCGGCCGTCTCCGACTCCCCCCTGAACGCCGGTGTGTTGGCAAGCACGTCGATCTCCTCCGGAGCCGGCCACGCGAACCTTGCGTCCGTTATGGACCCGCCCCGCACGATAAGCGAGATCTGCTCCGCGAGTTCGGCCTGAACACCGGGCGGCGCCTTTGATATGCGGTACGGGATGTAGTACGGCATCTCGAACCTTGAGAGCCTGCTGCTTAGCCACTCACACATCTGCGATAGGATGTCTGAGGCATCGTCTGCCAAATACAGGTTGATGAATTTTTGATCGATGGTGTCCCTGCAGGCCCGCATCACGTCCTCCACGGCCCTGCGCGCGGACTCGGCCTCGGCGCGCGATATGGTACGTCCAGACCCGTCTGGCGCCACGCCCCCACGGGATACCACCTGCAACCACCTTACGACGCGCCCCAGCTTGAGCGGGTCATACCCCGTATACCTCTGGGTCACCAGCGCGTGTTTCGTGAGAAAGTCGGCCTCCGAACCACACACCGTTACGATGCATTCGATCTCCCCGACGCCGCCGGCCCTGAGGCACCCGCGGTACACATCCACGTCGGCCATCAGGTAGTAGTATGGCGGCACGTATTCCGTGATCTCCCTGACGCTGCCTGCAGCACCGGCCCCCCTGGCGCGCGCTCCGTCTTTCCCGTTCTTTCTGGACATGCGTGACCGCCCGGCAGCACCCGCGCCGCCGCGACTGCACGCGTTCTCCTCTGCGGAGCCGACCCAGTACCCCACCCTCACGGGCGGCAGCGCGCGCCGCCCCGGACCTGATGCCATGTTGCCGTACACGCGCGCCTGCTTTTCGTTTGGCAGGCTCACGTCCATTGGGTGCACGCGTATGTCAGAGAGCTTTATCATGTGCCGGGCCTCACTGTCCACAACGCCGCTCACCTACGGTCGCCCCCCGTAACCGATGCAGCACCGCACACGCGCCGCCTTGCCATGCGTACGGCGACGTGCGCGGCCCTGCGCGGGTTCTTTTCACTGACTGACAACTTGGGGAGCAGGCGCTTGGCCACCCCCGTTATCCTGTTGGTGATTTCGTCCCCGTACTGTTCTGCCAGCGACTGCACCTCCGTGCCGAGGGCGAATCTCAGGACATCGGCGCCCCCACCGGCGCCCCCGCCACCAGTAGCGGTACGGCCCTGCGCCCCCCCACCACACATCGCGGCGGCCTCCGCCGCCGCCCCCGTCCCACCCGCACTTCCTCAGTACCATCTCGCCGTCCTCCATGCGCCGCGACGCCTCCATGACGACGCGCAGGTATGCATGCGCGTGCCTCACGCCCAGCTCCATGCGGATGCACTCGTCCAGCCTGTTCTCCAGTATGGGACAGCCCATGCGCCTGCACACCGCGAAGAACGCCAGTACCAGGCACTTGGCCTTTGTCATCTTCAACTTTTTGCGCAGCCGCCTGTACCACTGCCATACGGTCATGCTCACGTTGTTGGGAACCCCCAGCTTTTGCGCGATATTTGACACGGCCGCCAGGTCCGCCTGCCTGTGCACGTACCTGTCTCCGCGCAGCGTGCGGTCCGGCTTGCCCCCGACCTCCATCTCAAGATACAGGTTGGGACGGCTGCCTGCCCCCGCTGTGGCGCCCCCGCCTACCCCCAAGCCGCCCATCTGCGGGGTACTCATGGGGGTAGGCGCGCCCACGCCCCCACCGGCGCCAACATCATCCTTGACAATGCCACATACGCCACATACCCTCTCCACGCCAAGACCGCCGCCCACCTGCGGGGCCTCCACCTCGTATTTCACATCATGCGTACAGCCCACCAGGATTGTCCCCTGTTTCCGTCCTGTCTTCATCCTACGTCGCCGCCGCCGCCGCCGTTGTAACTATAACCAGCATGCGATCGCCATAAAACAGATGGGCGCATGCCTCGTCCTTCATATTTGACCTACAAGCCATTATGGGTCTTTACGATACATGTGATATATTATGTTACCTGTATTTTTCCCGCAGATGCGGGGGCTTTTATGCGGCGCGCTGCTGCTGCATGCGTGGAGCACGTCAGGAAGATACGACCTACCGGTAAGAATACGTATATCATTACGGTGCCCGTCGGGCTGGTCCGCCGCCTCGGGTGGGACAGGAACGATACGTGCGTGGCGTTTGACCTGATGCCTGATGGAGTGTCATTGCGCATGTCTGGGGTGCCTCACGAGGCCCAGGAACCGGATGAGCGCCCCGACCCTCCCCCTCCACATAATCACGATAATCAGGATGCCCAGGCTGGACCGGCGCCTCCGGAATCGGGGGCGCCTGCTGCTGTGGGGGCGCCTCCGGCGCCCGTGGAGCCCGTGGAGCCCGTGGAGCCCGTGGAGCCCGTGGAGCCCGTGGAGCCCGTGGAGCCTGCCGCCCAACAGGTGGGGGATGCCGGGTATGCCGGGTATGCCGCCGGGTATGCCGCCCCCGTCGAACATACACAAGACGGTAGGACAAGATTCTCCCGCGCGCCACCGGCCGGTACATCTCCGGACAACAACATCGGCGCCCCCGCCACCAAACCTGACAGCTCCGAGATTTCGCGCGAATCGGCCGGAGCCGGGGGACCGGATGCGTATTCGGCTGCCAACTTACGGGACGCGCCCGGCGCGCCGGGCGCTAGCGGCTCCCGGGACTCTGTCCAAAACGGTGTCCATGACGGCGCCCTGGAACAGGACGTTCATGACAATGATGCCGACAATGATGATGATGCCCAGGACTCTGGCGCCCCGGACACCAATGATACCGATGGTGTCGATGACACCGACGACGATCAGGGCGCCGATAATCAATCTGGAACCGCCGAGTGGGTGTGAACGACCACGTCACATCCACGTCATGCCCGCGATACACCAGACTCCTGACAGAACACCAAACACGTACACCTCGGGACACCCCCCGGGACATCTACCTGGCCGTCTTCTCTAATCACTCCCTCCCCCTCTCCTTTCCCGCGCGCGCTCAGCCGGTTGCCGCGCGGTAAGACACCCTCCGTGCGCCGTCATGTAAGGGGGGGGGTACGCGGTTCCCGACCGCCACATGATAGAATATTATTCTATACCATTTTACAATATTTTAGACTATTCTAATTGCCAAAAACCGATTTTAAAGAAAAATTCGCGCGAATTCTCAATATTCGTGCGGCCGCCCCTCACACTCTTCCCTTACGCCCTTCGCGCCCCGTCCCCCGTACTTTTGAGCCCTTTTAACCAACGCACATCACTGCACGCGTGCCAGATTACGATGCGGCCGACCACCGCGTGGGGACTCCCGCATTGCAGTTTTTCATATGCGCGTCCGTAATACTGGTCTTTGCGGGCGCCGCCCTCTCCATACATAGTAATTTTTTCCCCGGCGAAGCAGCCGCCGAGACCATAGATGATCAGCTCAACCGCATGCAGTCCGAATCAGACAGAAACCAGCATGCAGCCGCCGAGTCAAC
>JAGWAX010000096.1:6988-9542 GCA_021296175.1 Nitrosopumilaceae archaeon
GCGAGCAGAACCTGTCTGTCGGCTCCCAGTGGGGCGACATCAAGACGCATTTCACGAGCGTGCCCCTATCTATCATATCCTGGGACGGCGACCGCACGGCCACGCTCGGATACGACGTCGGCGAACACGAGTCGCGCACAATCATACTGGCGGACCAGCCCTTTCCGACATACGGCAAGTGGTACGAGCCCAACGACGCCCTTCCCTCCACACCGCGCATCATGCATGAATATGTAATGCTCGGGAGGGAGTAAGCGACGTCCCTGACCGCAGCCGCATTACAAGCCCCATCGCGCCCCTGCCATGCATTTCACGCACATTTCACGCAAAAAACAAGACAGATAAGCGCGGAAAAACACACCGCGCATGATGTAGGAGGTACAAGGAGATGAATCCCATAATTGTAATAGGGCTCGTGTCGGTCGTTACGGCCGGCATGTACGCCACGTACGACGGCCTGGAAAAGCAGGCCGCGCTCGCCGCCCTGCACGCCGACATGCTGGCGCACACCACGTACGTCAGCGGTACAATAGAGGAAAAGCAGCACGTCATCATATCAAACAACGGCCCGCAGCCGGCCGAACTCATACAGGTGCGCGCGTACGACGACACGTCCGCGCTTATCGACACGTGGGACATGTCCTATGTACTGCCGCCGCTCCAGGAGTTCAACATGTCTTCCGCGACCATGCCGGCGCCCCCCTCCGACCTCACGGGCTCCGCGCTGGAAAACTCGCTGGACAACGACAATTACTACCGCGGCGTGACGTCGGCGGGCGCCATATTCGACATAGTGCTAGCCCCCTCAAGCGGCACTAGCACCCCCGACCACGCGTACGGGCCCATGGCCACCATGCCGCTGGGCGGTGGCGGTGGCACGGCGACCCACGTCAGCGGCCAGCCATATAATGTCGCCTATCATTATGCGAGCTACCCGTTTAGATGCTGGGACAATCTTGATGTGTGGGGCGGCCGCATGATCACGATAGTGTGGGACACGCCGTACCGCGTGTCATCTGACGGCAATCCGGGGACGCCGTTCCCGGTTGGAAGCTCGACATGGTATCATAAAACCGTGAATTGGCATCACCCTCCTATGAACGCGCTTCTTTGTAATACTATTACTCCTGGATTGACTCCCATCCCCACCAACATAACCCCACTAGTCGGCTACAACAACGTATACACCAACGTCCTCTCGGTAACCGGCTTCCCGATCAGTATTTCCCTGCCATTGAGCGGTAACCTAGTCGCTCCGTTGGACGGGGACATGCTGCTGCGCGTCGACATACCGGTAAACGCCGAAGTAGATGCGCGTTATACGGCCACCGAGTCGTTTCAATGCAAGCACCTGTGGAATTCCGACAGCAGGATGACGTCATGCACCTGTATCGAGGGCTTTGCATCCCACATGGAGGCGGCACTGCGCCCGCTGAATGACGCGGCGTCAAGGCCGTCGGACCTCGAGGCCACGATAGGAATCAAGAAGAACGGCGTGCCGGCGGGGACCATAGTACTGGAGGGCACGCCCATCAGTTCCGTCGATAACCGCATGTCCATTACCAGTACAAACCCCACAGTCTGCTGGCAGGGAGCCTGCCCCTACTGGGGCACCTGCACCACCAACATGAACGGCCCCATACAGGGCGAGTTCGCGTACGGCGAGATGCTGAGCGGCCTGGTTGAAATACAGGTAAGCGCCGGAGACTCCATAACATTGAGCGGCGACGTCGAATTGACGTACAGTTCTCCCTCCACCCTTAGCGGGTCAGCTGACAGCACGTATGGCGTGATCGAATTGGGTGACGCGATCCTCAGCGTCGGAACACAGCCGCCATAATGACGGCATGAAAGCATGCGGCGGTTAAAAACAACCCGCCTTCCTGCATGTATGCCAGACGAATGCCCCGTATGCGACGACGGCACGAAACTCGAGGACGGCGGACCGGACACGCACATTGCAATAATGTGCCACAAGTGCGGGTATGACCAGGGCGCGGGGCACTAGTCCGGACTCTGCGCCGCTGAATCAACCAACCCCGATACGAATCCGTACGTCCCCTTGGCCGCGGCTGTCGCGGCGCCCACGTCATCCACCGTATAGTCATAGGGGCGGGCGTCCTTTTTCAATATGCCTTCAACGCGCCTGTGAAAATACGCGCCCCAGTCAGCCAACACTCCAAAGTCCAGAGGCATGCGACCTCCGGGCGGCAGCATTCCATGCAATGCGCGGTCATCTCGGGTGAACGGGAACCTCATGCCGTGATGCAGCAGGCACGCCTTTACGGCGCACATGATCGAGTCGTACATCATATAGCATACTAACCCCGCCTCGTCGCGTCCCGCGACGCCGCGCTCCTTCGTGCATTCCAAGCTTTCGCGCATCTTCATCTCAGACCTGCCCAGCCACCGGCGCGCCCACAATGCCGTGTCGTCGGCGTCGGGTTTGTTGTGCCCGTCCACACCGTCGCCTGGGCACCCCGCGCAGTCCCCCATGCACGACTCGCACGTCGGCCGGCCGCCCCGGGGCACTCCGCGCCGCCGGTATCGGCAT
>JAGWAX010000097.1 GCA_021296175.1 Nitrosopumilaceae archaeon
GGACTCAGGTCGCCTGCCTGTGAAATCTGAAAATGCAGGCCGGCAGGCACGAATTTTCAAGGGACTTGAGTGCATACGCACCCGCGCCGTTTATCTATAAATATAGAATGCAAATTTTCCCGTGTATGGTTGAGATTGGAGAGGTAATCGGCAAGCTTGAGACCGTGATTGACCCGGACCTCAAAAAGGACATCGTCTCGATGGGGATGGTAAAGGACATGGAGCTGGTGGACGGCAACCTAAAGTTTACACTTGAGCTTACCACTCCCGCCTGCCCGTTCAACGTGGAGATAGAGGAGGACGTGCGGCGCGTGATAGGCGAGCTTGGAGACCTGAAGAGCTTTGACATGAACGTAACTGCAAAGGTCATGGAGGGACGCTCCCTTGCCGACGACGTCGGCCTGGCGACCGTCAAGAACGTCATCGGAGTCGCAAGCGGCAAGGGCGGCGTCGGCAAGTCCACCGTGTCACTGAACTTGGCCCTCGCACTGCAGCAGGCCGGGGCCAAGGTGGGGCTGCTTGACGCCGACATATACGGCCCCAGCATTCCGCTGATGCTTGGGATAAAGGAAGGCGGCATGGAGGTGGACAACAACAAGCTCCAACCGGCCGAGTCCAACGGACTGAAGGTGGTCTCGTTTGGATTCTTTGCTGACCAGGCGCACCAGGCCGCAATATACAGGGGCCCCATAATATCTGGAATACTCAAGCAGTTTCTGGTGGACACCGACTGGTCGGACCTGGACTATCTGATAGTGGACCTGCCGCCTGGAACCGGCGACATACCGCTGACGCTGGCGCAGACCATACCGATTACCGGAATACTGGTGATAACCACCCCGCAGGAAGTGGCAAGCAACGTGGCCGTAAAGGCGATCGGCATGTTTGAAAAACTCAACGTCCCGATACTCGGGGTGGTGGAGAACATGAGCCACTTTGTATGCACCAACTGCAATGAAAAACACCGCATATTCGGCGACGGCGGCGCCAAAAAGATAAGCGAACAGTTCGACATCCCGTTCCTCGGGGAGATTCCGCTCAATTCTGGCATAATGTCCGGCTCCGACCTGGGCAAGCCCATAATGATTACAGGTCCGGACTCTCCCGGCGGGGCCGCGTTCAGGAGCGCGGCCCGTAACATAGCGGCGCAGTGCAGCATTCTTGCGGCAAAGCTGCAGGAGGAGGCGGAGAGTGCAGAGGCCGCGGAACCTGTCGCTGCCGCCGCCGCCACCACCGCCTCAGCCGCGGATGCCCCGCCGCCCCCTGATGCCACACTGGCGGCGCAGACGGCGGCAGCCGATTCGCCATCCTTATCCACTGCGTCATACGGCGGCAAGGCTGATTCCACGTGAGGCTGCCAGAGTCGTACCGTGAAGACCTAAAGACGCCGCTGGGCGTCCTACTGCCCGATGCCGGCATTACAAGGGAGCAGGTCGTAGGCATGATACGTCCCGGCTCGTACGTGGTGACCGTAGGCGATCGCACCACCGAGAGGATGATACAGTTTGGAATAGTCCCGTCCCTCCAGATAACGGACGGGCTCGAGAAGAGGCGTGTACGTCCCCATCCGCGGCTTGCAGAGACGGGCGGCGCTGACGACGGCAAGGAGGGTGAAGGCCGCGGCGCCGACGCGCGGCATACGGGCCGCCGCGTCGGTATAAAGACCACGGTGATGGAGGTGTCAAACCCGCCCGCCCAGATCACGCGGGAGAGTGTCTCGGCCATACGCAAGGCCTTTGAGACGAGGCCGCCCGTCCGGATACGCGTAAACGGCGAGGAGGACCTGCTCGTCATTCCCGTATGCGTTTACGCGCCTGACGACACGGTGGTGCTGTACGGGCAGCCGGACGAGGGGCTGGTCGTCGCGCCGGTCACCGACGAAATTAGAAATAAGACCCGTGGCATCATGTCCCACATGGGATGACGGGACGTGATGAGACGGTGGCTGTATGAGCGGTGATTATCCACCATTGTCTGATCCTCTTATCCACTCCAAGGCGGGCCACGACACGTGATCCCGGGTACGCGCCGGCGCGGGCCGCTGCATTAACGGCCCCTGGGATGTGAGGGGGGCATATCAGCGCCTTCGCCCGTAGCGGCACACTGCGTTGCGCCATCTCAAAAAATAAACCAAATGAGTCGCTGGGGTTGACATTGAGCCATATATGCGGGTCGGACGACCCGACATCATGAAGCTGGGACCGGAGCTGCGTCTCGCCATACTTGAAAAGGTCGGGATATACTCTGCCCGCTTTTCGATATCGGAGCCCCGCGTGCTCCTGACCACGAGGGAGGTGCTTGACGCCCCGAGGGACATGACTGCGGGCAGGCGCACGTCTGCATACAAGTACTATGGCGTCTCGTATCTGCAGCACAACACCATATTCATCAACGTGCGGAAGATTCCAAACGAGAGGATACTTGAGAACACCATCGTACACGAGCTCATCCATATGAGGTTCCGATACATGTCACACGGCAGGCGGTTCAACAGGCTCGTCAGGCGCGGTCTGGCAGGCGCGAGGTTTGCACCGTACCGCAGGCGCGCATCACGACGCGGGAAGCAGTAGCAACAACAGCAGCAGACGCGGCAGCAGTAGCGCGTGATGCGTTCCGCGAATTAGCGGGTCTGCCAGCCTGGTGCAGGCACGGACTGCGTTTGCCCGTTTTTTGATTTATATTTACATGCCCGGGCAGTCCGCATACATGGAGTTCGCTGAGATCCTGCCCTTTGCGGCGGGAGCTGCCTCGTTTATAGTGGCAGGCATACTGGTCCTCTGGATCTCAAGGCAGCCTGCCGGGACAAAGCAGATGATGGAGATATCCGACGCGGTGCGCGTGGGAGCCGCCGCATTTCTCAAGAGGGAGATGAAGGTTATAGTGCCCGTGGCAATCGCGCTGTCCGTTATAATCGGCGCGTTTCTACAGCCCTCAAACGGCATTGCGTTTGCGGTGGGGGCGACGCTGTCGGCCGTCGCGGGGCTCATATCCCTGAAGATTACCGTAAAGGCCGCCGTGCGGGCAGCGAACCTGAGCGGGAGCGGGCTTGGCAAGACCTTTGCAATGGCGTTCCGGGGGGGAGCGACCGTGGGGCTTGCGGTACCCGCAATGGCGCTGCTTGCGATAACCGGGCTGTACCTCATATATGAGGATCCGATCACCATTGCCGGCGTCGGGATAGGCGCCAGCCTGATTGCACTGTTCATCAGGATAGGCGGCGGCATATTCACAAAGGCCGCCGACATGGGGGCCGACTTGGTCGGCAAGGTGGAGGCCAACATACCCGAGGACGATCCCCGCAACCCCGCCACGATTGCCGACAACGTGGGCGACAACGTGGGCGACGCGGCGGGAATGGGTTCTGACGTGTACGAGTCCTATATAGTGACCATACTGGCGGCAATCCTGATAGCCGCCCTAATCGGGGCCCCAGAACTGTTCCTGTACCCGATACTGATTGGCACCTCCGGCATGATTGCCTCCATAATCGGCGTGGTCATAGTCGGCTCAAAGAACATCACGGACGTGATGAAGCCCCTCGACCGGTCGTTTTACGTCTCGGCCGGGATTGCCATTGTACTGAACTTTGCCTTTACGATGTGGTTTGTGGGCGACACCGCCGCGTCGTACGCCCTGTTTGGCGCCACCGTGATCGGGGTGCTGCTGGTCCCGGTCATACAGAAGATAACTGACCGGTACACCAACTACAAGTACGGGCCCGTCATAGAGATCGCCGAGTCGGCGCGCTGGGGCTATGCGTCGCTGACCCTGATGGGGATCATAAAGGGACTGCAGTCGACGGGGCCGTTCATGATTGCCCTCGTTGCCGCAATAATCATATCGTATG
>JAGWAX010000098.1 GCA_021296175.1 Nitrosopumilaceae archaeon
ACAAATCAGATCTCGATGTCATGAATTACATAGAACGAAAATCCATCAAGTTCCAAAACTTTTGATCGACACTATAGTTTGCCGTAAAAGATCCTCATAGTGCGTTTTCTTGTGCTTGAGATCTTCTAGCTCGGCGCGTTTCTGTGTTAACAGCGTCTGAAAGTTGCCCTCTTCGTTTACGCGGCGTTTTATCAACAGGCACCGTCGGATTGTACTATATCCGCATGATTGGATGGATCGAATGGGTATTCGCTTTAATTCGTCCTTTTCATCACTTGTGTATAAAATCAGATCCCTGGGGGACAGCACCAGCATGCCGTCATCAAAGAGGGTCTTCCTATCGACGACATCGGAGTCGTAAAGCATCCTGGTTTGATGTTTCGGGTCAAGCGGTGGTTCGGTGTTAGATTGCCCAATATTGGGGCCGGGTACAAAATCGTTTGGTGGGGGAGAACCGGATTCCCTGGGTGGCCCGACAGGGCTTCCACAAGAACCGCAGAATCTGTGGCTTTCGCCCAATTTATTCCCACAGATTGTGCAAAAGCCCATAAAAAGACAGGCAGAAACAATGGTAATAAAAATAGCGGCATGTGGGCGTTGTCCTACAGGCACCGCTTATCGTTCTTGTTGCGGCGCGGTTTTCACCGACCCGCAGAGGCAGGCCTGATAAAAAAATGGATGGGACTCACCTGCGTCCCAAGCTCTGCACGTCTTGCTCTAGTTGAGTCACCCTCTGCTCGAGCGAGCCGATGTCTGCGGTATGGTTTGGCGGCTTGCAGTCAAACCCGTTGTGGCCGTGCGCGCACGTTTCTGAATACCTGGGGACTGACGCGTCCGGCGACTCCGATCCGTCAAACGAGTACGCCGCTGCCGCGGCGGCCATGCCCGCCACGAACACCGTGACCACCCCCGCCATTAGGACTGTCTTCGATCTCATCGCGGTATCTGGGGGCGTGTCTGTATTTATCTGTTTCTTAAAAATTGGAAATAATAGGTTATTTCCATACGCAATGTTTTATAACGCCCGGGTGGGATATACTGCATGAATCCGCTTGACGTCATAATCGCGGACGGCGTGCGAAGCGTGCTGGAGGGGGACCTGGGCAGGGTGACCTACAGGAACGTCGAGAGGGAGGTCCGGGGCATGTACGGTTTGAGCGTGCGCGAGGCGGCCGGGGACTTTGCAAAGCTTGACTTGGTACTGCGCAAGTTCTTTGGCAGGCATGCTGCCAACGTCGAGTCCAAGGCGTTCAGGAAGATCATGTCCCTGGAGAAGAGGGGCAGGGGCGGAGGCGGCGGTGCCACGCTGAACATCACGCACGATACGGTTACAAGGTACGTGTTCGAGTCATACGGTGATCCGGCCAAAAGGGCCATACTTGACATGATGAGGCGTCCCATGACCGTGCCGGACGTCATATCGGCGTCCGGGCTGCCAAAGGCGTCCACATATAGCAGGATAAGGGACCTGCTGAACGGCGGACTGCTGGCCGCGGCGGGCCACGCGGAGGCAAGTGACGGCAGAAGCGTCAAGGAGTTCTCCTCCACGCTGCGCAAGGTGACGTTTGACGTGCGCGACTCGTGGATCAGCGTGCGCGCCGGGCTCGACGGAGCCATACTGAGCAAGAGCTTTGCGTTCAACTCCATAGTGCAGACAAGGGCCGGGCGGTCAAAATGATGATTCCAAGGACAGTGGGAAGAAGAAGGGACGCGCTCGTCCCGGTTGCCATACTGTGCGGATCGTTTGTGCTGCATGCGGTGGCGGTACACTACGCCGCGGGCGGCGGCGACAACATGATGATCAGGCTGTCAATTGTGCTGGCCCCGCTGCCGGTCGCGGCGTTCTGCCTTGTGACGGCGCGGCACTACGGCAACTCCAGGGTCTTTGGCAGGTCGTTTCTCGTACTGGGCGCGTCGTATGCGGCGGTCTTTGCCGGCGAGGTCATATTCTTCCACTTTGTCGACGCGCACGGGCTTGTGCAGTTTGCACGGGCCGGCGAGGCGCTCTTTCTCTGCGCGTATGTGCTGTTGGCAATACACGTCACAATCAACGTGAGGTACTTTGCAGATGGGTTCACCGTGCGGCAGAAGTGGGTGCTGGCATTGGTGCCGGCGCTGATCGTGCTGGCATACTCTGCAATGTTCCTGTACAACGTCGACCATGCGCCGACGGGCCCGTTCTACTACAACCTGGTGTTTGTCGGCTCGTCCTCGGTGGTCCTTGCGCTGACCTTGGTGGCGTTTTCGGTGTTTGTCGGCACCGCCATGACGCCTGCATGGCGGGCGCTGCTTGCCGGCATCGCGGTCGGGACGGTCGGAGATCTGGCGTACAACTATGCGTACACGCTTGACGTATACGAGTTTGGCGACGTGTCGGGGCCGCTGTGGAACGCGTCGCACGCCATCGTCATTTACGCCCTGTACCTGCACCGGCGCAGCATCTGACTGGGTTCAGGGCATGCTAGGATGCAATAGGGGCGGTTTAGCGGAATCCAACCATTTGGCATTTCCACACGTCATAACAGGATATGGAATGTGAATAATAAAATATTTCTTCAAGCATTTTGGCATGTGCAGATCATGAGTCTTTCATGCAATGGACGACAAATACAAAATAGTATCTGCCGTGAATTTTTTTACGAAACCTGCACAATTAACTACGTCCTCAAATAATCTCATACAGGATTCAAATAGGTCTCAGCTGACAGATTTCAAGAGGAGGTTTGAGAATCTGCAGACTGAGGTTTTGGCAGTAATAGCTGTATTTCTATTAATGATTCCATGGATCGGCATGGTGGAGTTTGAGTTCGGCCTAGTCCAAGTGGGCGGAATATCTACTAGTGCCGCTATCGCCATGACTTTGGCTGTCTTGTCTTCGATGGCGTCGTGGTCGGTGCTTTCGTGGGTGTCAAAAAGCATCAGGCCTGCAGGCGTCCTGCTAAGCGTGATTACCGGGGCATCCCTGATGATTCCGTTCATCCAAGTCGTTGGGCCTATGGCTTCGGTGCTTGTCGGAGCAGTGGCCGGGTCTTCAGCCTTTATGCTCCAAAAAAAGAGGCCAGATCCTGCAAGGAACCGGCCCGTTGTGATTGCTGCCGTTACCCTTGCAGCCGCGCATCTGGCCCTCCTGCTCTTGATCTTGTCTGTCCAGAGTTCGCACGTATGGGACACTGGTGACGGTATAGGCTCATGGACCGGCACGGCAGAAGGCATTGAGGAGCGCGGCCTTGAGAACGTATTCAACGACAGGGTCGGGTTTGCCTACTTGGCGGTGACCGTTCCGTCGCTTGTGACAGCCGCGTGGGTAATTCGGAGGGAAAGCCAAGACTAGACACAAGATCATGATGACTGCAGTCCTGCCGTTTGCAGTCCTTGGCCTGCCCCTCTTCACGTCCTTGCCGTAATCAATGACGCTCTTTTTGATACTGTCCACACCCTGCATTGGGAACATGCCCATCCACACCCGGGCCTCTGAGTTGAACATGCTTATGGGACAAGAGAGCCAACTGAGTTCGTGGTGGCCCATTAGTTAGTTGCGCAACCCTGCCTAGAATCCCGAGATCCACCGCTTTTGTGAACTGTTTTTTACCCACAAGTGGAACATT
>JAGWAX010000021.1 GCA_021296175.1 Nitrosopumilaceae archaeon
AGGATCATAGATGAGCAGACGGGGGAGGAGTACGATGCCAGCTAGGAGGGGGGGGGAACGACTTTTTGGATACCACAGGGCTGCCGCCCGCGCCTGTGTAATAATTTAGTTCATATTTTCCATTTTTGGGCTTTTTGCAATGAACTGGAGGTTGGCAGTCGTGCCCGTTACGCTCATACCCATCATCATCATAGCCATCCGGTTCGACATAGAGCCGGAGGACGTCCTCGCGATAGGGATAGTGCCGTTTGTGGGGGCGGTGGCGGCCATGATGGCAAAGCTCGGGCTGCAGGGGATAAAGTTCGCGTACATCACGCGTAAATACCTTGCGGGGTTCGACTCCATACTGAAGCTGACCGGCGTCAGGGTCGGCTCCGAGTTCATAAAGTTCACCACCCCGATGTTCGTGGGCGCCGAGTTCATCGTGATATACTACCTGCACAAGAAGGGCGTAAAGCCCTCAAAGTCGACTTGGATTGCCATCATGGATATAGTAACGGAGGTGCTGGCCGGGGGGCTGCTCTCCATCGCGGCCGGCATCATAGCGCTCGCAAGCGGGGCGTATCTGGTGGCGGCCGTCGTGCTTGGCACCAGCATATTCGTGACCACGCTGTGGATGGTGCTGTTCCTGCTCTCGTCCAAGCGCACGTTCCAGGTGCCGCGCATCCTGGCGTCGCTCTCGGTCCGGCTCGGCAAGGAGAAGGCGGCCAAGTACGTCAAGGAGACTAACACCTGGATGGAGGAGATCTGCAGCATGAGCAGGCAGCACCTCAGGACGCCGGAGGCAAAGAAGGTGTTTGTCGTGTCGTTTCTGATCTCGCTTGCATCGTGGTCGTTTTACGGCATATCCTTCATGATAATATCGCTGGGGCCCGGCTATGTAATCGGGGTGTTTGAGTCGATAATGGCCGTGATGGCGGCAAACGCGATAGGAAACCTGCCGATTACGGTAGGCGGCTCCGGCTTGGCCGAGTTTGGGATAGTGGCATACCTGTACAACTTGGACCCGTTCAACCTGCAGGCGGGCGCCGGGACGGACACTCTGGCGTGGGACGCGGTCATCGGATGGCGCATCGCCACGTATTACGTGCCGATTGTGATAACCTGGCTGCTGCTAGTCAAGCTGGCGCTCAGCCGCGTGCCCCGCAACCAGCAGGCGGCCGCAGGCGACAACGGCGGCGACAGCAGCTAGGGCGCCTGCGCCCGTCTGCCTGCCGCGCGGCGGGCCCGCGGCGCTGTCGGAGAATAACTTTAATTGAAAATGACGCGACGTTACGCAATGTCCGATGTGCCAGCAAGCGATCCCGGCGGCGGGAGGGAGGAGCTCGTCACGATGCTGCAAAAGACGGGGGCCCTGAGGCTCTCTGACAGGAGGGAGTTCAGGCTGGCATCCGGCGAGATGTCAGACCACTATTTTGATCTCAGGCTGCTGTGCGGCGATCCGGACGGCATAGGCGCCGTGTCTGCCGCCCTGTATGACATGATGGTGCGGATGGGCGCGCCGCGGTCGGTGGGCGGCATAGAGTCCGGTTCCATCTCGATTGCCGCGGCCATATCGCACCTGAGCGGGCAACTCCACAGGCGGGACCCGTCGTCGCCGTCGTTGCCGTCCTTTTTCGTAAGGAAGGGCCGCAAGGAGCACGGAACGCAGAAGATGATAGAGGGCGTGATAGAGTCGCCTGCCGTCGTGGTGGAGGACGTGGTTACAAGCGGCGGCTCGGCGCTCAGGGCGGTAGGCGAGATCCGCGACGCGGGATACGAGTGCGACCATTTGATGTGCGTGGTGTTCCGGGGATCCGACGCGCAGCAAAAAGAGATAGAGAAGGCCGTGAAGATGCGGTACCTGCTCAGATCCGACTACATACTAGGGCACCTTCGTGCATGACCACCGCCGTTCCCTGTGACGGGCGACACGTGCAAGGAAGCGCCGCATGAAGGCCGCCGCGTGAGAAGCGCACCGCCGGCAAAACCACTTTATCCCCGCCGCGCATTACGACATTGTGGATTTCACCGGCAAAACTGTCCTTGTCACTGGAGCCTCATCCGGGATAGGCAAAGAGTCTGCAATACAGTTTGCACGCGGGGGCGCCAACCTGGCCCTGGTGGCAAGGAGAAAGGACATGCTCGATGCCGCCGCGTCCTCGCTCGAATCCAGATACGGCGTCCGCGCCAAGGCGTACCAGTGCGACGTGTCGCAAAGGGAGCAGGTCTCGCGCATGACCTGCCTGGCGCTCGACGAGTTCTCGGACGTCGACGTTCTGGTGAACAACGCGGGCTTTGCGATCAGCGGGGCCGTGTCCGCGCTGTCAGTCGAGGACATCGAGTCACAGATGCAGACCAACTACCTTGGGATGGTATACTGCACAAAGGGGCTACTGCCCCACATGCTCGAGAGGGGCTCGGGACACATCGTCAATGTGGCATCGGTTGCCGCGAGCTTTGGGCTGCCAGGCATCGCGCCGTACTGCGCCTCCAAGTCCGCGATGCTGGGGTTCTCCGAGGGGCTGAAGCACGAGCTGAGGGGGACCGGCGTGGGCGTAACGGTGGTCAGCCCCATAATGGTCCGGACCGAGTTCTTTGATCATCCGTGCTTTGAGAACGTGCCGCGCAGCCCGGCCGCCTCGCTAGGCCCCGGCACCGTCGCCAAGGCCGTGCTGCAGGCCGCAGGCTCGCCGAGGCTTGAGATCATAGTGCCGCCGCCTGTCCGCGCCGCGGTGTGGCTCAAGCACACATTTCCGTTCGTGATAAACCCCATACTTGGAAGGGCGTTCAAGAAATACATGCGCTAGCAGCGCGCCGCCTAGTCATCGGCAGCCTCGCCCGCGCCGACTGCCTCCAGCGACTGCAGCCCGAACCTGTAGATTGCGTCCATCTCTACGCCCTTTTCATTCCGCAGGTACTCGACTGTCTTTTTGCCAAGCGGGGCCTTGTGCTGCTCAAATACAAAGCAGTACACCGTGCCCTTCTCCAGGGTCTTCGTATCGCTGCCGACAGGCACGTCCATCGTTATGATGTGCCTTCCGTCCTCCACCGGCTCGTACAGCTGCACGTCGGCCTTGTTGTCCTTGCTATACAGCTCCAGTATGACCCCCGTCCCGTCCACCCTTCTGGTGTCCGTAAACTCGGCACTCTCAATGTCACTGACCACCCAGCCAGGAAGCTCGTCTGGCATTACTCTTCCTGCTTTTCCTTTTTGCTCTTCTGCCACCAGTTCAGGTAGTCGTCCTGCCTGTCCTCGCGTGTCTTCTCACGCTGATTCAGCTTGTACCTGATGTCCGACACCTGCTCCCTCGTGGCGTACAGCCCGCACCGCTTGCATATGAAGTGCTTTGTGGCCGTGTCGAGCTTCATGGGGATCTCGACTTGGTCGAACAGCTTGTACAGGTCGTCCCTGCCCCTGTCCTCCTCGGGCGTCTCCTCCTCGTACTGCTCCTGTATCTTCCTCTTCTCCTTTGCTGCGCATTCCGGACAGTTGGGCATGTATCTTGACGCCAAATTTTTTCCTTAAAAAGCCTTACCGATAGCGGTTCGGGCGCGGGTATCGTTTCGAGGCCTATCGGACTGGACGCGCCCTAAGAGTCGCACCGAAGTTTGGCGTGGCCTGTTGGTCTTGGCCGTACCCTAATTTTATAACCATATATTTTTTGAACGGTTTGGGATCTGCCCGACGCCCCCAAGGCCTGCAGCTGGTACATGGCCGCTGTCCCCCAAGGCCCTCCTTCTTGCAGCTTTGTCAAAAACGGCGCAGTCCATCTGATGATGCGGGATGTGCGGATTCGTACGCAAATTAGGCGTTTGTGGCCATCTCTAATAATAATAATAATAATAGACAGTCCAACGCGCGGCTCATCTCGTCATCCCTTTCGGTCCGTTCGCCCATCGAACATTGCCGCGCGCCGGACTTATGTCGGCCATGCGCCGCGTCTTATTATCCCTATTCCCGGAGCATGTCAGACGCGATTTTGGCCGCGTTCTGGGCCCCGCTCCCGTCAAAGTTCTTGGAGAACTCTGACAGCCTGTCCGCATACTCGGATCTGTTGCGCCTTATGTCGCGTATGGCCTCGATGATCTGTCCCGTGCTGTTTGCCAGGGCGCCAAGCCCGCGCTCGTGGGCCCACCTTATGTTGTTCGTGTGCTCGTCGTATATGGGGACCCCTATGATGGGCTTTGCCTTGCCCCCCATTATCTCGCCCATTACCGTGTGCGAGCCGTTGATCACGGCATAGTCGCACGCGTCAAGCACCCTGTCCTTGTCACCCTCGGCCAGAAAGCCCACGTCGATCTGGATCCAGTCTACCCCCCTGTCGGCGGCCTCTGCTATGGTGTGCCTCCTGCCGTCCGCATCCGTTACCGAGTCGATGCTGCCGTCGTTTCTTGCATGCGAGATTATCCTGCGCTCTGCCCTCATCTCGTCCCTTGCAAAGGCCTCCTTGTACCTCCTGCCGGTCCCGTCGTTGGTGGACCTGTTGCCCGTGCGCATCCAGTACCCAAAGCCCCCCGTGCCGTTCTGCCCAAGCAACCTGGCTAGGTCCGTGTCGGCTCCTTTCTCTACTGTAGCCGGTCCTGCGCCACCGCTACCGCCACCATCCTCCGTAAAGTGGCCCACGTACACGACCTTTTCCCTCTCGACCTCGTCTGGAAAGTTGAGGTTGTGCTTGCATATGGTGTACGGCGGCGGCGAGTCGGCCACCAGAATCTTGGTGGCCTTTGCTATCTGCCTTGCTATGAATGCGGCCGCGGGGTACAGGTACGCCCGCGTCCTGTACAGTCTGGGACTGAACTGGTTTGTGACGAACAGGCACGGTATGTCCCTGTTGCTTGCAAGTATGTTTGAGCCCACGTCGCCGTCGTTTACCACCAGGTCAAACTTTTGCGCGTCGTACAGCCTGCGCTCCTGGCGCAGGTAGTTGGCAATCTGGGATACGAGGGCCGGGTTTCCCTCCACCGGGAGCAGCAGGTTTGCAAGCGACCTTGAGAGGCTGGGGCCCATGTCGCCGTCTATCGGGGTCGGCATCAGGATCTCGTGTATTCTGTCGGTTTGGCCCTCCTCCGCCCCGAAGCGCTCAAGAAGCCTCTGGTATATGCGGCCCTTGCTTGAGTAATGCACCTCCGCGGAGCTGTCGCCCATCCGGTCCGCCAGTGCCCTGTCAAACCTCATCATTCTCGAGTAGTGGCCGCCCCCCCACGGGTAGATGAACTGTCCTATCTTGCGCATGAGGCGCCAAGACCACTGCCCGTTTAAATTGTGATCTGCTTGGTGCCTCGGGACGACCCGGATGATTCCGGATACAGCGAGTCGAGAATGTCGTGCGTGTTGTTTGCGCCCACCCGGACGGTGACCTTTTGGACCGGTTCTGCCCTGACCGTGCCGTCCTGCCATCCTGCCCTGGCCGTCCCTCCTGCCGTGGCCGCCATTGCAATCTCCTTCTCCAGCCTCTTGATGCCGGCGTCTCCCAGCACCAGTTCGCGCGCGATCCCGTAGATGCCGTCCTCGTCCGTTCCTGCAAGGGGCACAAGCGGCGTCATGCCGTGCTCTGTTACGTACAGCACGTGGGCGTCCGCGACATCGGCCGGAAACGCGGCGGGGGGTGTGGCAAGCGCCATTCTGGCGCCCGGTCCCTGCAGGTCCTGCATGGCCCCGGTGACGGCCCCGACAAAAGCCTGGTACTTTCCACCGGCGCTGTGGCCTCCGCCGTCCTTGGCCCCGCCGCCCTTTATCCTTACAAACTCCAGCTCAACCTCCTGCCTCAGCATCCTTGGAATCAGCCGGTTCAGCAGCCTTGCCAGGTTCAGCAGCCCCGCCCTGCTCTTATAAAAGACGGTTATCGAGACATCGTATCCCTGCCGCATGCACTCAAAGCACGACGCGGCAGACAGCTCGTCATATACGGCGCACGCCGCGTCCTTCCGGCCGTCCCGCTGGGTCGGCACGCCCCCCGCGCCCCCGTCGGAGAATATGCAGACGTACGCGTTCTTTGGCGTCACATACGCGTAGATCTCCCTGTCAAACCTGCCCGCGGTCCCGGGAACCGCCCCAAGCTCCTCCTTTCTTTCTATGATTCTTGACGTGGCGGCCACCTCGGCATCCTTTGCAATGAACCCCTTTGTGGTGCCCTCCACCGTAACCAGGAACCGCTCCCCCCTCAGCAGGAGGTTGCCGCCCACCGACGCAATCTTGGCGACCAGCTCGTCAAGGCCGTTGCCGGCCCTTCTTGCTATGGCCACCCTCCTGACCCCGAACAGCAGCCCTATGGCAGACGACGCAAAGACCGGGTCGTTTGCGTGCACCAGTATGATGTCGCCGTCGCGGCCAACCGACCTGAACTCTTGCCCGCGTATTCTCAGGATTGTCTTGATGTTTGCAGTCAGCTGCGGGATTCTCTTCCGTGCAAATACGGTTGGAAAGACCAGCACGTACGAGGGGGCCTCTTCCATCGCCGTGTTGGGGCCGGTATGCGTTTTTAACCTAGCGTTGCCTTGTGCTGGCGCCTCTTCCACCACCACCAGTCACTTGCGCCCGTTCCCTCGCGATGCGCCCCGCGACTAGCATTACGGCGTGGGGATACGCCACGTGCTCCTTTTCGAGTATCCTCCCTGAGAGGGTTTCCTCGGTATCGTCGGGCCTTACCGGCACCGCATACTGCACTATGATCGGGCCCGTGTCGACTCCCTCATCTGCATAGTGGACGGTGCACCCAGACCACTTTGCATCGTCCTCCAGCGCCTGCCTCTGCGCGTGCAGCCCCGGATACATCGGCAACAGGGACGGGTGTATGTTCAGTACGGTGTGCTCCCTGACAATCTCGGGGGGCACTATTCGCATAAAGCCGGCCATGCAGACGATGTCGGGTTTTAGCTGCCGCAGTCTGGCGGCCAGTTTGTCCATGTCGGATATAGCGCTGCATTCTATCCCGTGCTGTCGGGCCGTCTCCATGCCGGGAGCATCGGCTACGTTTGATATGACGTGTCTTACGCTGACGTTGGGTATGTGGCCCGCCTGCACGGCCCGTACTATCGCCTCCATGTTGCTTCCCCTGCCGGATATGAGGATCACCACGTTCAGCGCGGAGCGCGTCGGTGATGATGATGATGCCGAGACTTTTTCTGCCTGCCGCCTGGCCACAAGACGTGGCCGGCGCATTATGTTATATGCGTTAAGGATGCGCCTGCCCCTCCGGCCCGGGTTCACTGGCAGTCGCGTCATAACGGCAGGCTTGTTCATACTCTCTATGGCCAAGCGCTTGGGGGAGAGGGGGGGGGAACCATATACCTGAGGCCGGCGCCGGATAGATCGTTTGCAGCAGTGGCCCCGGGAGACCCGCTTGATACGGTCGTGAACCGGATACTCAGGCTTTCCACGGATTGATGTAATCAATATATAACAAATGCGCGGTCTTGGCGCATGCCAAGATTAATCCAGAAGGACGTGGACGAGCTGAACTCGTCTATTACCACCGCCGAGGACGCGCTCAGATGGGCCTCTGAGAACCTGCACCCGAGGGTGGCAAAGGCCTCCAGCTTTGGGGCCGAGGACGCCGTCCTGATTGACATTATGCTGAAGATAAACCCGGAGTTCCGGTTCTTCACCCTGGATACGGGGAGACTCCCAAGGGAGACCTACGACGTCATCGACAGGCTCCGCAAAAAGTACGGCGTGACGGTGGAGGTGCTGTTTCCCGACACGGCCGAGGTCGAGGAGATGGTCAATGCAAAGGGAATCAACCTGTTTTATGAGAGTGTGGAGAACCGCAAGCTCTGCTGTATGGTGCGTAAGGTGCGCCCCATAAACCGCATGCTTGCCACACTTGACGGCTGGATTACGGGCCTGCGCCACGACCAGACGAAGCTGCGCCACGCCGCCAAGATGTTCCAGCTCGACGCGGCGCACGGCGGAATCGTCAAGATAAACCCCATCATAAACTGGACGTGGGAGGACGTCCAGAACTACATCAAGTCCCACGACGTCGTATACAACGCGCTGCTTGACCGGGGCTACCTGAGCATAGGATGCGAGCCGTGCACGCGTCCTGTAAAGCCCGGCCAGTCGCTGCGCGATGGCAGGTGGTGGTGGGAGTCAGGCAGCGACTTGGAGTGCGGGATACACGTGGATCCCGTCTGACGTACGGTAGGGCGTGGTTTCATATAGAGCCCCAAGGGAGCATGTGCATGTCCAAGAGCGGCGGGGCGATCGCGGCGCACGGCGGCAGGCTTGTAAACCGCATGATCACCAATAAGGACGGCAGCGACGACTCCGCGTACGGTGACATGTTCTCGCTTCAGATATCGGCCGATCTGGCAAACGATGTTGAGAACATCGCGGACGGGATCTTCAGCCCCCTTGAGGGGTTTCTGGGCCAGGAGGACGTCGAGAGCGTCGCCAAGACGGGCAGGCTCGCGGACGACACGGCCTGGACCATACCCATCGTACTTGACGTGACGGAGGAGACCGCGCCTGCAGTGAAAGATGCAGGCGACATCATGCTAAGGGACCCGCAGGGCACGGGCATCGCCATACTACATGCGGAGGAGGTGTACAGGCCCGCAAAGGAGGCGCTGGCTCAGGGCGTCTACGGGACGACTGACAGGTCGCACCCCGGCGTGGCCCATACGATGTCGCTGCACGACGACTTTGTCTCCGGCGTGATAGACTACGTGCAGAGGCCTGTGGACACGCAGCTGCGCTCGGACCGGATGACGCCGGTACAGACGCGCAAGGCCTTTAAGGAGGCGGGGTGGAAGACCATATGCGCGTTTCAGACGAGAAACCCGCCGCACGTCGCCCACGAGATGCTGCAAAAGACGTCGATTACGACCCGTGACGGTGTCTTTGTCAACCCACTGGTAGGCCGCAAGAAGAAGGGGGACTTTGTGAACGACGTGATAATAAAATGCTACAAGGAGATGATACGGCTGTACTATCCGGAGAACAGGTGCCACTTTGCCACACTCCACACCGAGATGAGGTATGCGGGCCCGCGGGAGGCCATACACCACGCCATAATGCGGCAGAACTACGGTTGCACGCACATCATCATAGGGAGGGACCACGCCGGCGTCGGCTCCTTTTACCATCCGTTTGCGGCCCAGGAGATATTCTCAGAGTATCCCGAGCTGGAGATACAGCCCGTGTTCTTTCCGGCGTTCTTTTACTGCGGCGAGTGTCTCACGTATACCAACGTAAAGTGCTGTCCGCACGACGAGGGCGCCAGGGAGCAGATAAGCGGCACCCAGCTCAGGGAGATGATACAGGCGCACATGCCGCCCCCAAAGTTCGTTCTGAGGCCGGAGGTATCCGATATAATACTGAACCACCCCAGCCCGTTTGTAGAGGAATGACTCTTGCGCGTACGTTGCAGGCTGACGCGGCAACAATAGCGGCAACCATGACAGGCTCGTTTCATTTATTCGGGACGGAGGCCTGCACGTGACATGCGGGCGGCAGGCGTTGCACCGTCGGTGCTTTTGGCCGTTATGGCGGCCGTGGTGATGCTGCATGGCGCGGACGCGTGGGCCCAGGACCAGGATGCGCAGCAGCAGCAGCATAATCGAGGCCGTTACGGTCGGCTCGCCAGAGTTCAACCGCGTGCTGCGGGACGCGCCGATCACAATGCTGGAGCAGTCCCACATCGTAAGCTGGCAGGCCACGATAGACAACGACCTAGTGTACGCGCACCCCGGGGGCAGCGCCGTGCTCAGGCTGTACGACCAGGAGTCGAGGGACGAGTTCATAGAGGTCGGAATGGGGGCAAACCCGGACAACAGATTCTGGGTGGCAGTCCAGACCCCCAAGGAGGGCTATGTGGTGGTGCACAGGGACGGCGAGCGGGGATGGTACCCGCAGGCAAAGGTCATAGTGTCATATACTGAGAGGGCGGGGATGACTGTCAACAACGGCGCCCGGATCGTGGTCTCCAACCTCGACATCGGGCTGTTTGCGCCGGACTCGTACTCCGTGCACGGCATGGAGGGATCAACCGACCCGCCTGCCACCGTCTCCGGCGACCTGTTCGTGGAGTTCCTGTCAGGCGACCCGTCGCAGAACGCCTTTGCGCTCTTTCCGTTCTACGTGGCGGCGGGGATAGGCGTTGTAGTGGGCGTGCTGTACCTGACAAAGAAGCGGTGACGGCTGTGCGGTGACGGCCACTAGGTCACGGCGCGGCACGGCGCAACCACACGCCGCAATCCCAATGGTTGGTGCCCAATTCACCCAAACTGTCCGATGTCGTGCTAGATATGGATAAGATTGTCGTATGAGCGCCTGTTTTGGAAGTTACGTATCCACCCCGTATGACCGGGAGTTTGTGTGTTATCTTTTGGATGTTTGTCATGTGGTGCCTCACCTTGAAGCCCCTGCGTGTGTCGTTTCCAAGATTCCTTGGCGTTATGATGTCCCCCTCTCCTGCATCTCACGATCCGCGACGGCCTCAGTCTGCGCCAAGCAGGAGCTGCTGGCCGGTCTTGATGGACGCAAACTTGTCCGGATCCAGAATGTGGAGCGGAATGCCTGCTACGGCGCACCCAGTGGCGACCGTCAGGTCGGCCTTTCTGCATATCATGCCTGCCGGCGCGGCCCCGCCCGACTTTAGTGCGTATATGGTGTACGCCCCGACGCTGCTTCCCGCCCCGGACGGAAAGACCAGTATCACACCTTTGACGCTCTTCCCGTACAGATCATGGTTGCGGTCGGTTATCACACCGGTCTTTTTGTCCACCGCCCCGAGAAAGTTGATCGGCATCTCTGACTTTAGCACCGTGCCTTGGGCCCTGCCCTCCACCAGCACCTTCATTCCGTCTCGTCCTCCAGTATCTTGGCGAGCGGCTTCAGGTCAACGCCGACGCCGCTTGCGTTGTTCATGTAGAACGCGCCCTTTATGCTGTTGGTGGTTACGGCGTCAACCTTGTCCGAACCGAGCAGCGGCGAGAGGCACGTGCAGCAGTCGGCCAGGACCTCGCATCCGGCGCGTTCAAGGCCCCGCACGTAGTCCAGCTTCCGGGCCTGCTCCTTTACCGCCCTGGGACAGAACACCATGCACCTCTTCTTGAACGAGCGGCCCCGCAGCCGCTCCAGCAGATCGGACATCTCCCACAGGCCCAGCTGGGGGCTACCGAGCGCTATGACGTCCCCGTTCTCGGCCGTGTCAAGCTCGTCGCGGACCTTCCGCGCCGCATCATCATCAAATTCTACGGTTTCCGGCCTGCCGCCGCTACCGCCGCCGCAGGCATCCCCGTCACCCTCCTCCTCTTTTACGAACCGGAACTTGGCGCAGGTGCCCGACGTTCCCATCCCGCCGCACATCGCCTTGCACTGCCTCCTATCCATTGCGGACGCGGACACGCCGGATATGTCGACTGAGGACGCGCTGCCCGCCTCCCTCCCCGCAAAGTAGCCCAGCATTCCGTACGTGAGCTCGTCAGGCTCCTTGGCGCTCATCCGGACGGTCACGTTGGACGCCCCCCCCTCTTCCTCCTCCCTGCGCAGGTCCGAGTAGGGGCTCTTTCCCGTAATGGCGCTCGCAAGTGCGCTAAAGGCGCTCTCCTTGTTCGTCCTTGCCCCCGCAAACGAGTTTGCATATATCGCCGCGTTGCTCTCCGCGAACGCGACCTGTTCATCCCGGGGCGTCTCGAATATCTCGTACGGTATGCACGAGAACGACTGCGCCACCCCCATGGCCTCGTACGAGCCTGCTATGGAGGCCTGCCCTGAGACGAACTCGTCGCCGAGGCCGTACCTCTCCACGCTGTCCGCGTCAAATCCCATGGGGTTCAGCGTGGTCCTTATCCTTACCTTGGCGCCCCGCGAGCTTATGCTCCTGAGGAACTCCTCGCCGGCGCCCCCTATCGTGTTGTAGTTTACGCCTGACAGGTGCGCCCACCTTATCGGTATGAGGCGCTCGGCGTCCGAGGCCTCCCCGGTTGCGACCAGTATGCGGTAGGCCATCTGCATGATCTCGCCGTGCTCCCCCGCAAGCGCGGCCTCCTCGGACTCTTCAAGGTGCATTGCCGTATGTGCCGCTGACAGGTATAATAATACTATAAGCGCACCGTGCGCGTGAAGAAGATTCTTGACGGGATGATGAGCACGATGAACGCGGTCAAGCCGCCCCGCATGACCGCGCTCAGGGAGCTGCACGAGGCCGAGACGGGCGGGCCGTTCAGCATCCTGATCGGCACCATACTGTCTGCAAGGACCAAGGACGAGAACACCGCAAAGGTGGTCAGGGCCCTCTTTGCCAGATACCGCAACGCTAGGGAGCTTGCCGGCGCAAGGCTCAGGGACGTGGAGCGCATAATCAGGCCCATCGGCTTTTACCGCGTCAAGGCCAGGAGGATAATAGAGGTCGCAAAGATAGTGGACTCCGAGTACGGTGGCGTCGTGCCGGAGGACATCGACAAGCTGGTTGGGATGCCCGGTGTGGGGCGCAAGACTGCCAACTGCGTGCTCGTGTACGCGTTTGAAAAGCCTGCAATACCGGTCGACATACACGTGCACCGCATATCAAACCGGCTGGGACTCGTGGAGACGAAGACCCCGGAGGAGACGGAGCAGGCCCTGATGAAGCTGGTTCCGAGGAGGCACTGGTTGCGCATAAACGACACGTTTGTGATGTACGGTCAGAACATCTGCAAGCCGATCTCGCCCATGTGCGGGGTGTGCCAGATACGCGCAGAGTGCCTCTTTTACAGGAATAACGTGCCTGCCGGGGATCCGCCGTCGCCCCCACCGCCCGCCAAGCCTGCGGGACGCCGCAGATCGGGGGGACGGGCCTCCCCTGTGGCGGCCGGTCCGCAGCCGGTCCGCAGCAGCCGCCCCCGCCGCCGCAAGAGCGCGTGACGTGCGATCGGGACGCCGCCCCCGCCGCTGTTACTACCCTTATATTCACACATTTCAAAGGGCGTATAATGGCGACACGCCCTGCAAACAGCCCGCAGGTATCGATCATCATCCCCACGTACAACGAGTCGCAGAACATCATATCGATCCTAAAGTCAATACGCGAGAACATACCCAAGGGCGTGTGGGCCGAGACCATCGTGGTCGACGACGACTCGCCGGATGGCACGGGCCGCCTGGTCGACGACTATGTGAAGGGGCTGAGGCGTCTTGCAGAGGATACCGTAAGCGTGATACACCGCAGGGCAAGGCAGGGCGGGCTTGCGTCTGCCATACTGAGGGGGATCCAGAGCGCCAAGGCCGAGACCATCGTGGTGATGGACTCGGACTTTTCGCATCCGCCGCAGGTCATACCGAGGCTGCTCGAGGCGCTCAGGCAGTACCAGTGCGATCTAGTGGTGGCGTCGCGGTACGTGCGGGGCGGCGGTACCAGAAACTGGACACTGAAGCGCAAGATGATAAGCAAGGGCGCGGCCATAATTGCAAAGCTGGGGCTACGCATAAAGATCAAGGATCCGATGTCGGGGTTCTTTGCGTTCAAGCGGAACATCATAAACGGGCTTTCGTTCGACGCACTGGGCTACAAGTTTCTGCTGGAGATGCTGGTACAGGCAAACAGCAACATAAAGGTGCTCGAGATACCGTACACGTTTGAGAACCGCAGGCTGGGCACGAGCAAGCTTGACACCTCCCTGTACGAGACGGTGACCGAGTATTTGCGCGCGGTATGGAGGCTGTACAAAAGCAAGAAACTCAAGGAGGCCGCTCCGAAAGAGCGCAGGTCGGTCAGGTTTCTCTCAAAAGCCGCCAGGTTCTTTACGGTCGGCGCGTCCGGGTTCGGCGTCAACTATCTTGTCTCCATGATGTTTGCGTCCGGGCTGGCCGACTTTTGGTACGTGCAGGCAAACGCCTTTGGGATTATTGCGTCCCTCTCGACCAACTTTGTGCTCAACAAGGTGTGGACGTTTGAGGATCGCGACTTTGGATTGAAGCGGACGCTGTCGCAGTACGGCAGGTTTGCAGCGTTCAGCTCGCTTGGCGCTGCGGTGCAGCTCGGGGCCGTGTACTGGCTGGTGGACACGCACGGCGTGTCGTACCCGCTTGCCCTGTTTGCGGCCATCACGGCAGCCGCCTTTAGCAACTTTGTGCTCAACAAGAAGCTCACGTTTCGCGAGGGCCTGTGGGACTGACCGCGCGAAGCCGCTGCCCGGTCGCCACCGACGCGATTCGACAGGCTCGCGGCGCACGGACGGACTACCAAGTTCTTTATGATAATCATTCAGGCGGATTACCGGCCGGACTCGCTTCATGTCACGCCGCCCCGTGGGCGCCATATGTGGCCGACGACAACCTGCGGCCGTACGGCAAGCCTAATGATCTGGGGGATTTGACCCCGTACTATGACTAACCAGCAACTGCTAGAATCGCATGATTCTCGGATCCTGGGATTCTTACTTTACGCGTCATCGGCCAATACGTCGGATGGGAAGGCTTCCTTTTGAGACTGGCCACGAATCAAGGGAACATCGGGAACGAATGAACGAACGAATGGGTAAATGAAGTAGGGAAAAAGAATAAAGAAAAAGGAAGGGGTTGGTCCCATTCCTACGGGGTAAAGTTTGTGGTGCTGGCCGCAGCTGTCGTCTGGGACGAGATCCCCGTCGAGGACGGTACGGACGGGAACTGCTGCCCGATCTGCTGCTCTGCAACCGCTGAGGCCTCCTGCAGGATTCTCTCCGTCTCCTCGCTGGACACGTCGGATTCCATGCCAAAGGAGTCGCCGGCAAGCGAGTCCATCATGAGCCCGTTGAGGGTCTGTGTCATGGCGTTCAGCTCGGAGTCTGCCTCCGGCATGAACTTTCCAAGTGACGACTTTAGTCCCTTCATGGTGTTCATGGCAGGCTGGAGCGCAATCATTGCGTCACCGAGGTCGTGGACGGTAGTCAGCCTGAGCTGGCTCTGCTCGAGCGCCATCCTCATGTTGCTTAGCATCTTTGTAACCTTGCGTATCTCGGCCAGTTCGTTGCCGAGTACCTTGCTGGTGTTGATGTCGTGCTGCTGCATGGCCGCTACCACGCGCTGAAAGAGCCTCTGATCCCTCTCGCGCAGCTTGCCCAGCATGTTGTCCATCTTTGAGATCTGGACCTGCAGTCCGTTGACTGCGGCCTGGATCCGGGGCTTGAGGGCCCCCTGGGGCTTTGCAGCATCACGAATCTTCTCGGTTACACTTCGCGTCTCTGGTCGAGACCAGTTGTTCTCGAAGTTGTTTGCCATGCCGTCCCATACTGCGTTTCCCACTTAATGGACGGTGTATATTTTTGTCAACCAAAGTGCCAAATTTTACTAACAAACTTAGGTAGGGCCGCCCCCGCCGGTTCGTGCCTAGGATAGCGGTGTTCGACTCGGGACTGGGCTCGCTGTCTATAGTCAGGGAGCTCCGCAGGGCAGCCAGAAGCGGGGGCGGGACGGCCGAGATCATATACTATGCTGACACGGCCAGCTTTCCGTACGGCTCAAAGCCAAGGGCGGAGCTGGGGCGCATCGTAAGCAGGACGATATCGGGCCTGCGAGACCGGTTTGCGCCCGATGCCGTCGTAATTGCCTCAAACACGCCCTGCTTGGTGCTGGACATACGGGACGGACGCGATAACGGCATGTTGGTGGCCGGGGTGAGGCCGCCGCTTGCCGAGGCCGCCCGGCTGTCCGATACGGGAAGGATAGGCATACTCGGGACGGCGTCCGGAATACGAGGGGCGGGGCTGTCGCGGATGATACGAAGATACAGGGCGGCCGCGCGCCGGGGCCCCAGGTTCTTCCGGATCGACGGCTCGGAGCTTGTCAAGATGGTGGAGACCGGTCTGTTCCTGAGGGACGCCGCGGCGTGCAGGGCGGCCGCGCGCCGCATACTGGATCCCGTGATATCGGGATATGGCATCGACGTGGTCACGCTCTCAAGCACACACCTGCCGTTTCTGGCCGACATCATGGGGTCGGAGTATCCCGGCGTGCAGTTTGTAAACCCCGCGCACAACGTGGCAAAGGCGGTGCTTGGCGCGTGTCCGGACGGGACGCGCGGCAAGAACTCCCTGAGGATATACGCGTCAGGCGATTACGCCGCGCTGCAGGACAACCTTCAGAGGCTGCGCGTGCGCAGGAAGGTCAGGCCGCTCCTGCTGCTGCAGCAGCAGTAACTGGATGAGGCCGCGCCGCGCGCGGCGGCAAGATTGTCGACGCTCTGATACGACCGCCCTCGAGCTAGTCGTCCCCCTTGTCCGGAACGCTTGCCTTCCTGTACCCGTGGCTGAACTCTTTGTCGTACAGCCTCGAGTATTCGTACGACTCTGGGTTCAGCACGTCCCCTATCATTATGATTGCCGTCTTTGTGACGCGCGCGTCCCTGACCTTCTGCTCGATGTCCGCCAGGGTGCCTTTGATCACCTTCTCGTCGTCCCAGCTGGCCCTGTATATGACGGCCGCAGGCGTGGCGTCCCCGTATCCGCCCTTCTTGGCCTCTGAGACGATCTCCCTTATGAGGTGCACGCTCAGGTAGAATATCATGGTGGCCCCGTGCCTTGCCAGCTCTGCTATGCTCTCTGCCTCCGGCACCTTTGTGCGGGACTCTGCCCTCGTGATTATGATGGTCTGCGTGACTCCGGGCAGCGTGAGCTGCGTGCCCAGGGCGGCCGACGACGCTAGAAACGACGTTACGCCGGGCACCACCACCGACCTTATGTCCCTCTTTGCAAGCTCGTCGATCTGCTCTCTGATGGCGCCGTATATGGCCGGGTCGCCGTCGTGCAGGCGCAGCACTGTCTTTTTCCCGTCCGCCGAGGCGCCCCTGTACAGGATCTCGGATATCTCCTCTCTGACTAGCCCCGACGCGTCATGCAGCTCCGCATCCTTGCCCGCCATTGCAATTATGGGCTCCGGGATGAGCGATCCCGAGTATACGATGACGTCCGCGTCTCGTATGAGCCTCCTGGCCTTTACGGTGACGAGCTCCGGGTCGCCGGGGCCGCATCCTACAAAGTATACAGTATTCTCAGGCACGCTTTACCACCAGAATTGAAAAGTATTTTGAGCCCAGGCTCTCCTCGCTGACCTCGCCGAGCGTCATCTTTTGTATCACCTCTTGGTCGGTGCCCAGGGACTGGCCTATCGCGAAGAGCGAGTCGTCGCCGAACCCCGACTCGCGCAACACGTCTATGACTTGGTCAAAGTACCTGCCGTCCTTGAGAAATATCATCGACTCCGCGTATCTGGCGATCTCCCTGACGCCGGCCAGGTCGTAGCACGAGGGTATTATGGCGACCTTTTCTGCGCCTTCCGCTATGCTGACGCCCACCTTTGACGCGAACGTGAACATGGACACTATTCCCGGTATGACGGATATCTCCATATCGGGGTGCTCTGAGCTGAGGTGCCTGTGCATGTAGATCCACGTGCTGTAAAGGTACGGGTCGCCCACCGTCAGGTATACTATGTTTTTGCCCGTGGCGACCTTTTGGGCCATGATGCCGGCGTTGCGCCTCCAGGTCTCCTCCAGCACGTCGCGGTCCTTTGTCATGGGAAAGATCAGCTTTGTTACCTCCTGCCTTGACTCGTCCACAAGGTGGGAGACGACTGACAGCGCTATGCTGGGCCTGTCCTCTGCAGACGCGGGGCACATTATGACGTCCGCGCCCTCTATGGCTTTTACGGCCCTCACGGTCAGCAGGTCCGCGTCGCCGGGGCCTACGCCTATCCCGGTCAAACTTCCCTTCATGGCTGGGCTACCTGCAATGATCCTATAAGTCTAGGCCGCCGTCACTTTGCACGCGTCGCCGATATCACGGTCACGGGGTTTCTTGCAAGCATCATGGTGCCCGTGGAGGTCTTCCGGCTCTTTGATATGGTCACCTGGGTTATGTCGACGTCCTCAAACGGCATCCTGTCCATGATCCCCAGGACCGAGTGCAGGGTCTCGATCAGTATGGTGCTGATTACTATGCGTCCCCCGGGCTCCAGCATGCGCGAGCACCTCTCCACAATCTCCGCGGTGTCACCGCCGGTCCCGCCTATTATGATGGCGTCGTATGGTGACGCGTGCGGCGGCGAACCGTCCGCACCGCCGCCGGTCCCGCCAAGCACGTCCAGGGCGTCCCCGCGTACCACGCCGGCGTACCCCCGCACGCCGAACCGCTCCAGGTTCCTCTCGGTCAGCGCGACGGCCTCCCCGTCGCGGTCGATTGCCGTTACAAGGCCGTTTCCGGCCGCATGGATCGCGGCCTCCACCGTTATGGAGCCGGAGCCGCATCCCACGTCGAGGACACGGCCCCCGTCCTTGAGCCTGGCCTTGCTGATTATGATTGCGCGCACCTCCTCCTTTGTGATCGGCACGGAGTCCGACCTCTCAAAGTATTCGTCCGGAATTCCGGGCACGCCGGAGCGCCATTCCGAGGGGCTGAGTGGTTTTTTCGTAGCGCCGTCGCCGCTCTTTCCCCTAGAGGTTGATCCCACTCTGAACACTCTCCAGGTTGACCAGCGTGTAGGACACTATCCATACGAACAGGTACAGGAACACGTAGCTTCCCAGCCCCTGCGTCACTATCTTCTTCCTGTCCGAGGAGGGCAGCTGCATCTTCATGCCCTTTGCGACGAATACCGTCCCGATGAACAGTATTATCATGAACGCGATGGACGCCCACCTTCTATCCTCGCCCTCTATGTCTGCAAAGACGAACGTCGCGGCCGCGCCCGCCCCCACCGCGAGCGTTACGCGCATCCAGAACAGCAAGTTGAGCTTGCGCTCCTTTTCGCTCCTCTGGGACTCCGACTCGGGGGGCGGCTCCGGCGCCCTTGCACCCTCGCCGCTGCCGTCGGTGGGCGCCGACGACGCGGGCTTTGCGGTCGCGGGGGGCGGCTCCGGCTCTGCGCCGCCTGCCACGTCGTCCTTTGCAGGCGGTTCCGCCTGCCCGTCACTCCGGCCGCTCCCAGAACCCGAAGTCGGCTTTGACTTTCTCTTCTTGAACTTGGCCAAGGAATTTCTAGCCTGCTTTGGGGCCGCCTCGTTTAATACCTTTGGTAGACGATCCCGGCAGCCGTTCGGCCCCCATGCACCGCACTCCCCTTCTCTCTCTGTGATGCTTAGTGCGTGGACGATGGCCGGTCCGGCGGCCGGCGTGCTGGAACATCTGCGAATTGGGGGAGGGGGAGACGCACCCGCATACCGGTGCAGTCGGCAGTACCAAGAAGCGCAAAGGAGTTTAATCCTAGAGGGGGGAGGCAACACCATCATGGCACTTGCCGGAATCGAGCTGCGCTTTATAGTCGACCACGTATCGGGCATCATAGACGGATACTACGTCAGCAACATCTACGGGGTCACGAGGGACAGCCTGTTGTTCAAGCTGCGCCACACCTCAAAGGACGACCTGTTCCTGATGGTCTCGACCTTTGGCATATGGCTGACGTCCACCAAGCTGGGCCAGATAGAGGAGAACCGCATGCAGAGGCGCCTGCGCAGCACCCTCCTGCGCATGAGGTTTCGACAGATAAGGCAGATCGGCGCCGAGCGCATCGCATACCTGGAGTTCGAGGGATTTGGCAGCGAGTTTGTCCTGGTCACGGAACTCTTCGGGGACGGCAACGTCATACTGTGCGATGCGGACATGAAGATACTGGCCCTGATGCACTCGGTGGACGTGAGGCACCGGACGCTCAAGGTCGGGGCCAAGTACGCCCCGCCGCCCGCGCCGTCGGACAATGCGGTGGACATACTGAACATGGGCAGGCAGGACTTTGCCTCCCTACCCGACACCGATATGGCCGCGGCTAGGTGGCTTGGGCGCACGCTGGGGCTGCCAAGAAAGTACGCCGAGGGGATAATACGGATGGCCGGCGTGCCGTCCGGCACCGCGGGCACGCAGCTGGACCAAGGGCAGGCAGACGCGATATGTGACGCGGCCGTGCGCCTGGTGTCCGACGTAACATCGGGAAACCACACCCCCGTCATAATAACGCCCGAGGGCAAGAGCCCGGAGGTGATGCCTGTTGACGTGGCAGGCGGCATGGACGGCGGCGACGGCGACGGCGACGGCGACGCGGCCGACACCACCACCAAAAAGTCCAAGGCCTCCAGCTTTATGGCCGGCCTTGACAAGGTCTTTACCGAGTCGTTTCTTGCCAGGGCGCGCGACGCGGGGGCGTCCGGCACGGCCACGCGAATTAAGGATCTGGAGACCCAGATTGCAGAGCAGCAAAAGGCGGTAGATACCGTGATGCGCCGCTCCGAGTCCGTCGGCGCGCTTGCAAGGTCACTACTGGGGCTTGCGGGGGAGGGCATACTGTCCATGTCCGACGGGCGCGTCCTGCCCGCGCTTGAGGGGTGCGGGGTACAGCTGCTGCAGGAGAAGGGCGTGCACCTCGTAAGGGTATCTGACAAAAAGATACAGGTCAGCATGCAGGCCCCGCTGCAGTCAGTCGCGTCCGTGCTGTTTGACGAGGCAAAGCGGCAGGCAAGGGCGGCCCCGGCCATTGAAAGGTCGATGGCAGACGCGCGCAGCAGGCTTGAGAAGCTGTACGGCGAGGCCCAGTCGGACAGGGCCAGGGCCGGCAGCGGCATCGCCTCTGAGATACGCAAGAAGAGCTGGTTTGAGCGGTACAGGTGGTTCTACACGTCCGACGGCTCGCTTGCGGTGGGGGGAAGGGACGCCGCGTCCAACTCCGCGGTCATACGCAAGCAGATGGCCCCGGGCGACCGCGTGTTCCACGCCGAGGTGCACGGCTCGCCGTTCTTCATACTAAAGGCGGCCGACCCGTCCGCGGCGCCCTCAGACGTCAGCATGAACGAGGTGGCCCACGCGACGGTCTGCTTTAGCAGGGCCTGGCGCGAGGGGATGCACGGGGTGAGCGCGTTCTGGGTCGGCCCCGATCAGGTCCGCAAGTCGGCCCCCACGGGACAGTTTCTGCCAAAGGGATCCTTTACCATATCGGGGCAGCGCAACTTCATCCGGCCCCAGTCCCTGAGGCTGGCAGTCGGCATGGTGATCCACAACGGCAGCCCCGTGCTGGTGTGCGGGCCGCCAGAACCCGTCGTGTCGCGCTCCGTGCTGTACGCGATAATAGAGCCTCACGGCCCCGACCTGTCGGAGGCCGCCAAGCGCGTAAGGACCGAGTTCCTGAAGCTGGACGAGGACGCGGCCAAGAGGATACCGCTTGACGACTTTGTCAGGGTTTTGCCGTCAGGCAAGAGTCAGGTAAAGGAGGTGGGGCGGCAGCGGCAGCAGCAGCCGCCGCCGCAGGAATAGGAAGAAAGGACTCGGCCCGTCCGGTCGCGACCTCTGGAGGTTCGGACTGATATCCGGTTGTACGGCAGATCACGGGCTGCCGTTTCTGCTGCCGCCGCCATCACCGCCACCGCCGTCGTAGTTGTCCGTGATGCGCACAAACCCGCCCTCGCGCGGCTCGGGAGGGGGGATCTTCTTTGCGCTGCCGAGGCCCATGGTCGTTATGATGACGGACGAGAGTATTATGAAAAAGACGATCTGCGGGTAGGCCTCCGCGTTCGGAAGCCCCATGGTGAGCGGCAGCGTCGCCAGGACGGCAGCTGCAAGCCCCCTTGGCATCATCACCTGGGTCACCTTCTTGTCCAGCCTTGAGAACCTCTTGGTCAGGACCGCCCCTACCATACCGACGCGCGACACGTAGATCAGGACTGTTGCGACCACGCCCAGCACTATATACTCGACCTGCCCAAAGCTGGCCATCAGCCCCACGAACACGAAGAAGAAGGAGCGCACGAGAAACGTCAGCTGGTTGTGGGTCGGGTCGCTTGCCTCGATCCTCCTCACCTTGAACCTGAAGACCTTTGAGAGACGGTCCTTGTTTCCCAGCATCAGCCCGAAGACCAGGGCCGTCAACGCCCCCGACTCACCGAACATGTTTGCCATAAAGAACAGCACGAAGAGTATCCCGAGCGTCAGCATGTAGCCGTGCTGCGCGTTTGCAAACTTTGTCGTAACGTACATCCACGGGATCCCCACCCCCAGCCCCAACACGAGCCCGACCATCATCGCGGTCCCGATGGTCTCGCTGAGCACGGAGAGGCTGAACTCGCCTGTCAGTATGGCCTCGAACATGATAAACGCGATTATGGTGGCCAGTATGTCGGTAATCGCCGACTCGAAGCTCATCATGGACCTCGCCCCTTCCGAGACGCGCACGTTCCGGACCAGTCCGAACACGATGACGGAGCTGCTCCCCCCCACTATCGTGCCGAGCAGCACGCTGTCCATCAGCCCCCACTCGACCCAGTAATACGCGAGCGCCGCCACTATCGCCACCGACACCACGAATCCCAGCACCGCGAGGAATATGGAAAAATGCGCCGTCCTCGCTATGCTCTTCAGGTCCAGGTTCAGGCCGCCGTCAAACATGATTATGATCAGCGCGACGGCCGCAAAGTACGGGACGATCTGCGCGACGGCCGCGGGCTGCACTATCCCCAGGACGGGGCCCAAAACGACGCCGAGGATCATCAGGAACGCGACGTCCGGGATTCCCGTCCTCTTGAAAAATGCCTCGCCCGTCACGCCGAGAAACATGACCACGCCTGCCGCGAGCAGGAGGACGGGGGCCGACGCGATCGCCCCGTCGGACGTTGTAATCTCCGAGAGCATGCCGATGACCTCCGATATGGAGGCGGGCCACGACGCCCCCTGCAGGAGGCCGTCCCACCGGAACCCGTCAAGCATGTCAAGCACGGCCAATGCCACGGGGAGCAACAACCCCTCTCACCATGTTATCTTAAAACCGATTTGACCTCCGCCGCGGCCTGCCGTTGTAGGGGCGGCAGGGGTCGCGGCGGCGGCCGACACGGAAGCCATGGTCGTCGGGGTGCCTGCAACCACATCCAGACACGACGCGCGAGGCCGACAAGAGATGCGCCGCGCGCCTCGGGGAACGCCGCGCACGGCGTGTCACGTTAGTGAACCATCCAAGCATTTAGCCGCGAGCAACGAGTCTAGGCGATCTCAGGGTGGTCATATCGCGCAAGTTCAGGCAGGATACCAGCGCCCTTGGCACTAGGACATACTTGATCCTATGACACGCATCCTGACGTGGAAGAGACACGGCCTCGACGCACACGAGGTGCCGCTAGACCTGTGCCCAACCCAACCTACCATTGTGCGGCTTAATATCATCATATATAGTCGCCGCTCCGCTGGCCTTTGCCAAACGGTACACCTTAGCGGCTGCTCAAGCTGGGAAAGGACAGCCGTGCGAGAGGTACTGAGCATTAGCTGCTTTCGTTAGGTGTAACTGTTTCTGAGTATCCGTAGTCGGCTTCAATGGGTGTTTCGTCCATATTACGGCATGTTTTACAACATGTATGCGATATTTCCCTGTATTTCGCAATTATAATATTCAGTAAGACCTTATGAACTACGATTAGGATTTGCGAAAATATATAATATTCGCAAATGTAAATCGGAGCATGGTAAGGAAGACCGAGGTAGACATAACGCCTGACAAGAGCCTGATCAAGAAGCTGGGTCTCGTCGGATACCGGACCGAGCAGGCGATAGCCGAGCTGATAGACAACTCAATTGATGCGAGGATTGGGGGAAGAACGGAGCACGTTCACGTCGGATTGGACTTTGGCAGGAGGCAGATTACAGTAACCGATGACGGCCGCGGAATGGATCTTGGCGAGCTAAAGGACGCACTGACCGTTGCAAAGGAGACAAAGGATGAGGAGGGAGACGGGCTAGGCCAATTCGGCCTGGGGATGAAGAGCGCGTGTTCTAGCTTGGGCAAGTCGTTTACGGTAACCACAACAAAACAGGGCCGGCAACCTACGTTTACGGCAAGGTATGACGAGGATCAATGGCTTGGTGACGGATCAAGGGACTGGTCCAATTTTGAGATTGAAGAGGCCGAAGAGGGAAGCAAGCACGGGACGCGCATAACAATCAGCAACCTAAAGGTCCCGTTGTATCCGAACCAGCTCTCAAACTTTAGAAGGCGGTTCGGGATAAGATACGGGCCCTATTTGAAAAATGGACAGATTAGAATCAGCGTAGGTTCCAGAGACTGCGAGGCCGTCGAGCCGGAACTGGAAGAGGGCACGAGGCGGAGTGTCGACATAAAGCTTTCAAGCGGCCGTAAGATGGTCGGGTGGATCGGACTGCTGAAGAGAAGATCAATCAAGGGCGATTATGGAATCCACATTTACAGGAGGGGGAGGCTCATAAGGGCTTTTGACAAATTCGGCATCAGGAGACATCCCGAAGTCGCCAAGATCATAGGGAAGATATCCCTTGACCACGTGCCCGTCAACTTCCACAAGACCGGATTCTTGGAAGACTCATTGGAATACAAAGAGGCATTCGCCATGTTCAAGAACGACCCAACTGTTGCAAAAGTGCTACGAAGCTCATCATCTCAAAAGACAGGAACCTTTGAGATCAGATCCGTGCTTGAATACGATCCAGACACGGTCCCAGACAAGCCGATAGACACGAGGATGAGCGCCGCGAATGCAAAATCCCTCTTGGACGGGGCGGACAACATGACGATACGGAGGGGTCCGCTGGAGCTGGATGTGGAGTTTGAGAGCATTGAAGAAGGCATCTACCAGATAAGCTGTTCGGGCAACAAGGCCAGAGTCGCGATCAGCAAGGCCAGTGTCGTATTCAAGACATTCAAGAACCCCCTGTTTCTCTTGGGACTGATACGCATCGAGGCCGAGCTTGTGGCGTGCAATCCATCAAAGTACGCGGATTTTGTCGTCGAGAGAAACAGGAGATGGGTCGAGTTTATCGACAAATTCCTGCCAAAGCCGGAGACGAGGAATGGTAGGATGGAAGAAAGGATCGTGCCCATGCCCAACTACTCCCTGGAGGCAGAGCTTGTGGAACTTCACGACCACCTAAAGGAGAGGTTTGTGCACGACTTCCAGTTTACCGGGCTCAGCACACTGTTTCCGTTTTTGCAGAACGCATACAGCAAGATTATCTACAACGTACAGGCTATGAAGGGAGCGGGGCAGGAACTGCTAGAGATCATCTCCGATCATTCGAAAGAGATCACGGTACTGCTGAATCCCAAGCCGTTTGAGGTGGAGACGGTTCTCAAGGTTGCGGAGCACAGCAGATTCATGATAATACGCGAGTATGCGGAGAGGCTGTCCACCACCTGGGCAACTCCGGAGAAAGCCTGGCTGGATCTTTACATCGAGGTAAATAAAAAGAAGGTCACTATGTACCGTGACGAGCTGGCTGCAATCTTGGCCGAGCTGCTCGAGAGCAACCTGATCGATCCAAAAAAGCTGAGATCACTTGCTAAGCACAGGAATATCTTGGGGGAGATTGAGACGTGCATGGAGGAGGGCGAATAGCATGGCCAGATACTCACACCTGCTAACTGAGAAGGGCATTTCATCAATTGCCAAGCAGTATGGATTTCCACACGAGCTGTACATTGAGAAATTTATCATGGACCTTGAGATGCACGCCCACATCGCCCAGCAAGTTGACTGCATTACACGTGGAGGCCTGTGCATGCCTTTTCATCTGCGCACGCAGGAGGCAAGAAGGCTGAGTATCGATGTGGATCTGCTGACCCCCTGGACGGTAGATGAGGCAGAGCAGGCCATGAACGACATAAACGATGCCGTATCCGACGTCAGGTGCTCCAAGCATGAGCCAAAGAACCCGCATCCCTTGGACAATCTGATTTCATACAATGTATACTATCATTCCCGCCTGCAAGGCGACACGTTCATCAAGGTGGATTTTTTCTGTAACGTAGACATCAGGCTTTCCTCAGAGCTGACGGAGTCTGGATTTTCGCTGTTTGGATTCGATACCCGTCATGACATGAACCTCCTTTCAAAAGGAGCCCTGTTGGGAGACAAGATTACGACTATGGCGCTTGGTACGATTGGACTGAGGCCAAACAGGCAGACAGAAATTGCAAAACAGGTCTATGATCTTGGACTGTTGATGAGGATGGCCACGAAGCCGGATCTGCGTGTAGCTCTCGACACGTTTGAGAACATGACTGGTTTTAAGATCCGGCATTTTGATCACAGTCCCAAGTATACTGTTTCCGATATCAACCACAGCATTGCCGAGTCGGTTTCCAATCTTTTGGCTCTCAGATCCACTGTTACCGTTACCGAAGATCAAAACAAAAGATATACCGATTTTCAAGGAACGTACCTAGCAAAGGTAACAAAGTACAGGAAGACCGCGCACATTTCTGACATCCTACTGGTTAGTCTCTACAACCAACACCTTAGCAGGATTCTGAACGGAGAGATCACTCGGACCCGGGCGGTCGACTCACTACACGAGACATTAGAACAGACGAGAAAGATAGAAAGCGGCGGCATAGCCGATACCACACAAACGAGGAAGTCATACGTACAGGCCATTCCGGACTCGGTAGATTTTAACAAAAAGATCCTAAATGGAGCCACCTTAGAGCACCTGCTTCTGATGAGTCGGTTGTATTCGGAGCCTGTGTAGGTGGCGCCCAATCAACGGGCCGGATGGTCGAATGTCTTTACAGTTGGAATCTCCCCTTCCGGCATGCCTTAATGGACTCTTGCATTTTCTCCGCGCCCTCCGGAGGCGGCTTCCATTCTTCCGTGGTTATAAAGCCAGGCCGCCCGCATATGTTGGGATGACGCCCCTGCTCAGTACATAACTTACAGTGTTAAAGTTGATGTGCAAATTGAAAGTTCTGGATTTGGAAGGTGGAACATCCTTATGGAGCATTAGAGATGTTGATCAGGTATTCATCTCCGACCGTCTTGTGCCTGTTGCCTGATGGGGCCACGCGCGAATTCCACATCAACAAAATACCTGCGTTGCATATATCTCAGAGTTGTCAAACCTTATGCCGATTCCGATCGAGTCATAATTTTCGTTCATGATGTTATCTCTGTACCCGGGACTCGCCATCCATCCGTCCACAATCTCTCTGGAATTCGCCGCGGCGTTTTCGGCGCTATATCCCTGCAGGTAGTAGATGTTTTCTGCCAGCCCCGGTGTATAGTAACCGCCGCAGAATTCTACATACTGTACGCCAAACGCGTCTCCCCTGTCCGTAGGAGACTGCCCCCTCGGGTTGACATTGATGTGGATCCCACAAAATGGGATCGTTTTTTGCACGATCATCCATACGGTATGCCTCATTTATTCTTCATCTCCCACTGCGCAGTGA
>JAGWAX010000099.1 GCA_021296175.1 Nitrosopumilaceae archaeon
GTTCTTCGCCCACAATAACTCGGCAGGGCGCAAGTACTGGTCTCCCATGGGAACCCCCGTAAAGGTTCCGCATGCGGGAGGATGCAAGAGACTGACCATACTTGGCGCAGTCACGGACGACGGGAGGCAGCTCTTCAGAACGACCACCCGGGGATTCAACAACGGGACGTTCATACCATTGTCAGGGCCCTTCTCCGCCGCTTCAAGAGGGTGGCGCTGATATTGGACAGGGCGTCAACGTACCGCTCAAAACTGGCAAGGAAGGCATTCGGCAAAAACAAGAACGTCGAGTTCATCTACCTGCCCAAGGCCTCACCGTACCTCAATGTCTCAGAACAATGCTGGAACAAGGGGAAAAGAGACTTGTTGAATTCGGAGTACTATGAGACCTTTGAGGACATGCGCAAGCGTGCGATTCGACCTTGACGTACACAAGTATCTCAACAGAAAGACTTCAGAATACGCATGAACTTTGGATCGGTACTATATGGAGCCTGACGGGAACGTTTGCCTGCCAGTCCGAGTGGCGTCGATGTCGCGTCTGCACGCGGCTCCGGCGTGCACGCACGAAAACTCGGCCTTGGGACAGGGCGCCCAAAGCAGGCCATGGGTGAGAATACCAAAAGAAGCTGCAACCATGGAACCACCCCGACAAAACTAATAACAGTTGGCCGTCTTGGCACGGCATGATAGAGCACCTCTGGCTCATCCCGCTCGGGTTTGCGTCGGGACTGCTCGGCTCTATGACCGGGCTAGGTGGCGGGATAATTACGGTACCTGTAATGGTGTTTCTCGGATTTCCGCACACGCTGGCGGCCAGCAACAGCCTGCTTGCCACGTTCAGCAACGCGGTCGCCTCGACCATCTCATACTCCAGACAAAAGCGCATCGAGTACGTGCTGGGCCTCAAGCTCGGACTGTTGTCGCTTCCGGGCACAGTGGTGGGCGCGTGGGTGACGTCAGACGTGGCGCACCACAACTTTCAGTTTCTGTTCGGGCTGGTGCTCGTCGTATCGGCCGCGTACCTGCTGCTAAAGCCGAGGCTTACAAGGAACCCGGGGGAGAGTACGGCCGGCAGCAAGAACTCGCTGTACTCGTTTCCGGGGCTGATGATCGTGTTTCTGGCGGGAGTGAGCTTTTTTGCCGGCATGACCTCGTCCTTTTTTGGCATAGGCGGGGGCATAATATTCGTCCCGCTGATGGTTGCGGGCCTTGGAATGTCGATAAAGAGGGCCGCCCCGACGTCGCAGATGATACTACTGTTCGCGTCACTCTCCGGCATTGTGGTGCACGGGTTCCTGGGCAATCCAGATCTCCTGCAGGCCTCGTTTATGGCGATCGGCGCCTTTGCCGGGGGAATAACCGGGGCGCGGCTGTCAATAGAGGCAAAAGAGCGCAACCTTCGGCTGCTGACGTTTGGCGTGATACTTGCGGCGTCTGCAAAGATGTTCTATGACTCGGTGGCCGAGACCCCAGAGCCGGTCATGCCATGACCCCCTGCCGGCTGGTTCTTCCTTACCCTGTAGATGTTGCGCCTCGAGAGCAGCACGAGTTTTCCCCCCTCGCCTGTTGCCTCGTAGTCCACTGAGATCCTGCCGTACTCGTCGTTTACATCCGCCACTCCAGATATGACAAAGGTCACCCTTAGCGTGTCCCCCGTGTGAACCGCAGCGAGAAACCTCGTACTGCGGCCGTCCCATTCCGGATCGCCGTCGAAGCCGGCCAGTATGATGTAGTTGCCGTATACCTCCTCGAGCCTTGAGAACTCGCCCTCGATTCTGGAGAGGAGCGCTCTGCCGGGTATGACGCGCCCGCCGGCTCTCTGGCCCTCCTCTAAGAACACGTTCTTTACGTGTGCAAACTCCATGTATCTGTCAAGCTCTTTCTCGGTGATGGCGAACTCGGACTGCAGCCTGTCGCCCGTGCAAAACTCGTCGAATCTCTTCATTTTCTATCCGCGGCTGGTGATAACGACAATGAGTTGCATGTCCGGTCAGCGCGCCTCGTCTGTGCAGAATATGACCGTGGACAGGGATGCTGCCGATGAGCCTCCTTCTGCCGCCTTGCCGCCGCCGCTGTCGCCGACTGGCGTGATGACTGTATCAAACATGTCCGCAACCCTCTGCGGGTCGGGCTCCGCTCCCGTCACGGAGCCTGGCAGGGCCGCAAACACCCTGATTCTGGATCCCAGCACGTCGCTGAGTTCCTGGTTGACCGTGGTGACGAACGGCCGAAGCGCCCCCCTGAACACCTCTGCCTGCGCCCTCTGTATGCCCGTGGTCTTTTTGCCGGATGGCAGCCGGGGCCCCACAATCATGATCGTGCCGTCCGTGTCCTTGAACCGCCTGGGGTCCTCCCCGCCCCCGGGCACGAACATGCCCAGCACGCTCTGCGCCGATACGGCGGGCCTGATGACAAACTTTGAGACGAGCCCGTCCCACTCCTTGCGCGTAACCTTGGTCAACCTCTCGACTGCCGGGACGCTGCCCGTGTAGTGTATGGCTCCCAGTATCTTTCCCCTCTTCTGCTGGGCGGTCCCAAGCCACCTGGAGACCTCTTCGGGGTCGGCGAGGTTTACCACGTGTGAATGCATCTTCTTGGCTATGCGCTCCGCGGTTTCTGCGGGTGCCGCGTCTGATACAAAGCACACCACGTCCCCCCCGCAGTCGTCCTGTATGTGGGACGCCATGTGCTCTATGTGCCTCACGTCTGCCACGTCTGTGGGATCGGCCGTGATTACGATGATGCCTTTTCCACCCGACAGGTCCGGCCTTGCCTTTGGCGCGGGGAGCGCGCCTGCAACGTGCGGCTTTACCGGGTAAAAGACCCTGTCACCTGGCACGACCTTGCCGTCGAGTATTGCCGACATCTCGTCGCCGCACAGGTTCAGCACCGACTCCGCGACCTGGTCCTGCGATAGGAACTCTTGGTTTGCAATCATCCGCGACGTGTTCTTCTGCACCTTCTCGGCAATGTACTGTATCTTCTCTAGCAGGCCCGTGAGGATCTTGGAGGCTTCTTCCTCTGCCATGCCCTTTTCGTGCGACATTGCCCTTGCAGCCGATGCAACTCCCCCCGATACTGTCTCTTCGTCCTCGCCTAGCAGCGGCAGCAGCCTCTCAGACGCGTACCTTTCCACCTCCACGGGGCTCATGGACTCGTATCCGCTCACTCTCATGAACTCGGCCGCCGCCTTTGGGTATACGGTCTTGTATATCCTGTCCGAGTGGACGGGCCCCGGGTTTGTTGCAATGGATGCGATGCCCGTCCCGGCAAGCTCCCATGACATCATCTCCGCAAGCCTGTTCTTTGCACCCTGGGATGCGGTGTACGGGCTTCTGAACCTGTAGGGCCGCTGCTCGAGTGGCCTCTCTTCTGTAAAAAAGGTCGATATCGTGACTATCTTGCCGCCCCGCCCCATCACCCTGAGCGCCTGGACTGAGCCCCAGAACGTTCCGGTCAGATGTATGTTTACGGTACTCTCAAAGTCCCTTATCGACGCGTTCGCAAAGCAGGTGACCGGCCCCGACACCCCCGCGTTGTTTATCATGTAGTCTACCGTCGTGCCGTCTGCTGCCAGCCTGTCGAACATGGAGCTGACACCCGCCTCGTCGGCCACGTCTACCCCGGGAAATATGGCGACCTTGGCATCTCCGTGGCCCTGCTGCCGCGCGATGTCCCTGAGTTCTGCCGCCGCGGACTCCAGCGGCTCCTTCCGCCTTCCCAGTATGATCACGTTTGCCCCGTGCCTGGCAAACTTTTTTGCTATTGCAAGGCCTATCCCGGTACCGCTGCCCGTGATCAGGGCGGTCTTGCCTGCAAAACCCATGGCTGTCCGGCTTTACTTTGATATTTATTTTGATTGATTGGCCAGCCTACCCGAGCAATCGGTTTGCGACATGTGCCCTAAAATGGACTCCTGCCGTATCTTTGCGCGCCGAACGCCGTGAACGCATGCGTGGGGCAGTCCGCGCGCTATCGCCTGTCTTCCGCCCTCTCCCCTCCAGTGTCATCGGGATGTCCGCGGGACGCTCCAAATGCGGCGCATGCAGTTGCGCGTGAAACGAGTCTGCCCGGGGCCATACGCGTACTGGTTACCGGTTAGGTTGAGCACAAGGTCAAACTTTCTAGATCATCAGATCTATATCGTACCCAGCACATACAGGCGTAA
>JAGWAX010000022.1:0-17430 GCA_021296175.1 Nitrosopumilaceae archaeon
AAACGCGATACGGAGAATGATAATGAGCGGCGAGATAATAAAGGCCAAAATGAGCCATTATCTAACGCCTTAACTACGTCCTAATTATTTTTCGGTTTCAAGACGGTTCCGCCTTGGGATGTAGCGCGGAGGGCGCATTATCGCCGTGCGCGCCCACAAGATCCAGGTAGGTTTTGTGGCGGCGCTTTTGAATCGCGTCAAAGATTCCTGCGGCGCCGTCCCCAAGACCGACATAGTTTGCAGTGACGTACTGCAGTGCAATGTCGCAGTCGTGTATGGTGCCAGTCGATTCCTGGACCTGCCTTACGCTGTCCAAGACCCTCGACAGTGACGCATCAGAGTCTTGGGCGGCGCCGACACTGCTGCCGGTGCCATTGCCGGGCGACGCGGCGGCGCCCGTACCGGCGGGGGCGGGGGCGGCGGCGGCGCGACAATACATCCGGTACTGGGTCTCGTCTTCCAGCAGGTAGCGGAGCCTCTTTACCATCTTCCGCATGGCATGAAGCTCCTCAACATTTGACTCGTCAGAGGTCACCGTTACGGAGATGCTACGCACGTCATCAAAGAGCGACCAGATCATGCGCCTGCGCTTGGACGCCATCTTGTGCCGGTCAATCTTGTCCACCGCTCCAGGCAGCGGTTTGAGCGCCGCAATCTTCCTGGCGCAGAAGAGCGCGTCCTCAAGGGCGCCCTCCCTGCCGCGGCAAAGTTTTACAACCGCCTCCGAGTCGGCCGGAGCGCCCAGCTCGATCAGCATGTACGATATGACGTCAGAGTCACGCAGCGGGCCGGTCCTGCGGAACAGGTCCTTTGCAGCGGACATCAGCCTGCCGCAGCGCGCGGGCCTTTCAGACTTTGGCAGTGCTCCATACGTGGACTCGAACCGGCGTATGGACGTGCGCAGGTCGTGCAGTGTTTCCTCGCCCGGACTGGACAGGTATGCCTCAAGGCGCTTTGCAAAGAGATCATAGCGCCTGCGCATTGCATTGCGGTGCGGTTTTATGATGTTAGCATCGCTGCCCCGGACTGGGCGCGGCCTGCCCTTTTTAGGAGGCTTCTCCTCAGAGCCCGCGGTATCCGTCACCGCGCCCGCAGCGTCGGGTGCGGGGCCGTGTGCCGGGGCGGTCACGGAAGCGCCGGGGGCAGTGTCAGCAGCAGCAGTAGCGGCGGCGGCGGCGGGGACGCCCGGCTCATGATCGTCATAGTCCCCGTGCGTGGTTTCGGGCCTTGTGTGAGCCATGCGCCGTCATCACCACCATTATCATCATTATGCCTTTGATAGATACCGCAGGATCTGCTTCTTGAGCCCGGCGTTTATGGCATCTGTGGGGCGGTTTCCGTTTATGATGTTGAGGTCGTACTTTTGCTCCAGGATCCCAAACTCCCGGGCGAGCCTCTGCTGGTATTTTATGAAGGAGTCGTACATGTTCTTTGATATGCCCATGTCGGCCCCCGACTCGTAATAGTCCAGGCTCTGCCTCTTTGCAAAGACGCGGTGTACAAGCACGTACGGGTCCACGTCAAGGTAAAAGGTCATGTCCGGCACGAGCGCAAAGCTGTACAGGTTGCCTGACCAGCTGCGCCTGATGCCGCGGACCGTGTTTCGCGCCATGAGCGTGTAGATGTACCGGTCTGCCAGTACCACGTAGCCCGCCTGCAGCGCCGGTATGATCTTGTGCTCTAGCTGGTCGGCAAAGTCTGCCGCGTAAAACATTGCAAGCGTCCTCACCCCAAGCGAGATGTTGCGCTTGGCCTCTAGTATGCCCTGGCCGATTATCTCCGAGCGCGTGAGTCCCGTGTTTAGCACGGCGTACCCTTCTGCCTCCAGCTGCGTGGTGAGCAGCTCGATCTGGGTGCTTCTTCCGGACGCGTCTGGCCCCTCTATTACGATCAGGCGCCCCGCTATCTCAATGTCGCGCAGATAGTGCAGCCCGCCGAACTTTTTCGTCCCGTACCATTTGGGCTTGCGGGACTTCATGCCGCCCACGTTACTGCTGCTGCCGCCGCCGGCATCTGCACCGCCGCCTGCACCGGCACCGCGGCTGCCGCCGGCCGTGCCGGCATCCTCCGCGACCGCAAGCTGTCGGTATATGTCAGAGTCATAGTACGCGTGGCTGTCAGAGTACTCCTCAGTAATGTCGCCAGCCCCGGAGTCGCCGGGCGCGTCGTCATCCTCATAGTCCTCCCCTGCACCGTCATGCATGACGCGGCCATACGCGGCGTGCGCTTCTGCCACCACCGCCCCGGACGCGTCGCGTACGGACGCAAAGTCACCCATATCAGACGTGCCCGGGCACCTCCAGAACCGTCTTCTTTTTGAGCTTCTTTGGAAGCAGCTTGCGCACCTTGGACCGCATGATCATCTGCTGCTCGTGGATGGGCATCGTGGCGTCCATAACCACAAAGCTCTCGCGCTTGTGCATCGCCTCATACTGCTCTACGATGCGGTGCTGGAATATCCTAAAGCTCTCGTAGAGGTCCTTTGAGAGGTTCAGATCGGCGCCGGCTTCGTAAAATTTCAGCTTTGGCCTGCCGGACAGTATGCGGTCCATCGCGGTGTCAAGCGGCACCCTAAAGTAGAATGTAATGTCGGGCTTTATGGCAAAGTCGTAGACCTTGCGGATCCACGCCGGGTCGCAGCCCCGCGTCACGTCCCTGGCGTACGCGGTGTAGACGTACCGGTCGGCCAGCACGAAATAGCCGGCATGAAGCAGCGGCAGTATGTGCCGCTCAAACCGATCGGCAAAGTCCGTCGCGTGCAAAAGGCTGAACGTGGTGGGCGTCAGGGCCTCCTTTTTCTTGCCCTTGGATGTTATCGAGCGGACTATATCCGAAGAGTTCCATTCCGTGCGAAAGACCTCGAACATATTGTACCGCAGCCATTTCTCAAGCAGCAGCAATTGGGTAGACTTGCCAGAGCCGTCTATCCCCTCGACTACGATGAGCTTGCCCGGGACGTCCCCCCTGCGCGGGCGGCGCCTCGCGGCCTCGGCCTTTTTGGCCCCCGCCTGTCCCGCGGCGCCGTGTTCGCCGTCCGCGGCGCTAGGGCGCGAGGATGCAGACATCATGCATGGCTTTTGCCCGCAAATAGACTATAAGTCTTGCAAATGGTCCGCATGGTTGTCCCGCGCGCCGCAGTGACGCACAACAGCGGGGCGGGCCCGCGTGCGGACGGCGCGGATGGCAGATGCTGCGGGAAGTCGGGGCGGGTGGAGGCGCGGAGGGGCCAAGCGACGCCCGCGGTTAACGGGCAGGCGTACGCGCGTCACCCAACGACCCGGAGGTCCGGACGGAACGGGATTCCAAACGCTCCCTCCAGCTGGGAGCACGCTTCCTGGAACATGAGGTGCGGAAAGCGGCTTCCGGACGGCGCGTGCACGGCAAGCGTGACGGAGCCGCCTTTGCCAAACTCCGGAGCCATGTCGGCCGAGGACTTTTCCAGTATCTGGTACGCAAGCACGATGGCCGACATCCGGCGTATCCGTTTTTTGTCGTACGGGCGGGCTATAGACCCAAAGTTGAGCAGGTTTATGTCCGCCTTGCGGCGCTTTCTCAGGTGCATCAGGGCCAGGGCGGCTACAAGCTGGTCGCCATGGCTCAGGTGCGAGTCGTCGTCCATTATGGTGTACAGTATGTTTGAGATGTCCCTAAACGACCTCAGGCGGTCCGTCTGCTCCAGCGCGTATCGGATTACGGGCCGGTCGACGGGGTGCAGGAGGTTTGCAGACAGGAGAAGCTCCACAAGCGCGTCGATTTTGGAGGATACGAGGGCCGAAGACGGGGAGACCGCGCTGAGGACCGTCTCCCGGATGTGCTGTTCGTCTATGCGCTGCGACTTGAACGCGGCCGGGTGCTGTATTGACAGCGCAAGCGCGCCCTCCCGCAGCCCGTGCGCGCTGACAGTCAGCCTTTCGCACTTTACGCTTTTGAGAAACGACATTATTACGAGTACGGAGGCGCGCAAGGTGTCGGCCCGCGAGGAGTTTATTGTAGGAATCTTTGCAATCTTGTCAGGGGGCATGTCGCGTATCTTTTTCCATATGTCCTCGAGGTCAGTCATGGAGAGCTGGTAGTTGTGGGTCTTTGAGAGCGGGTAGCCCTTGGCATCCTGCACGTACTTGGTAAGCGAGCGGAGCACCCCACCGACTCCCACCATGGCAACTGCCGGACGCCCGGCGCCGTCGCGGACGTCATTGCCGCTTCGGTCATCGCCGTCGTCGTCGTCGCTGCCGCCGCCGCCGCCGTTGTCGCCGCCCGCACCGCCGTAATCGCCCGCCGAGTACAGCTCGCCGTCCTTTACCTCCAAGTCCTTCAGGGACGGCAGCGCCTTGCCGATGTACTTTTTCATGGCCTCAAAGTCCACATCCTCGTACTTGGGATCTTCGGCGAACTTTTGCGTCAGCCGCAGGGAGCCGAGCGGGAAAGAGTGCGCGCCCCTTACCTTGTAGCTCTTTGCAGTGACTACCTCCAGGCTCCCCCCGCCAATGTCAAAGAAGAGCACCGACGGGATGTGCAGCATGCGCACGGCCCCCGTGTACGAGTAGAGGGCCTCGTCCCTGTCCGACAGTATCTTAAAGTCAAGGCCGGTCTCTTGGCGTATGCGGTCTACTATGTCGCGGCGGTTCTTTGCGTCGCGTATAGCGCTAGTCGCCACCGCAACCACGTGCCGTATTCCCTCAAAGTCTATCGCCTCACGGAACAGCCTGAGCGTCTCGACCGTGCGGTCCACGTACTCGGGCTGCATGACCCCGCCCTTGAGCCCCTCAAAGAGGCGCAGGCGCACGGATCTCTGGTGGTAGAGCTTGAAGTCGTTGTGCGCGTCCATAGTATAGTGCGAGAGTTTCACAGAGTTTGATCCCAGATCAAGCACGGACGCCGCGGGCCTGTTTGACTCCCCCCGGGCCATCTCCGCGGGGATCCGCGACGTATCAGTGCGCCGCGCAGAGTCAATTGCGGCGTGCAGCTCCGGCATCATCACGCTAACGCCAAACTGCATTAATAATAACAATTGGGTTCAATCGTGACTGTGTCGGCGGCGGCTCGGTTATGGCGCCGTGTTTTGTGCATTTTGCGATCGCCGGTGTCACGATCGCGGCTCATTCCAGCAGTGCGTCAACGCGTAATATGCGGATACAGCGGCCCGCGGCCGATAACTTGCGCTGCGCCGTACGGGAGGCGTCAGTGAGCTGCGCGGCGGCACAGCCTCAGCTGCTTTGGAGTCATCAGGCTTCGCAGAAACCCCCTCATCACTTGCGCATCCGCGTTTGCCCGTATGATTGCAAGCCCGCCCTTTTTGAGATTTATGGCCGCGTCGGGCGCGTCCGCGTACGCGCGCCTGTCGCGTGCCGCAGCACGCCCGGGGCGCCGGGTTATCATGGAGGATGCCAGCGACGACAGATGCGGCTCGTGTCCCACAAGCATCACGCCCGAATCCGGGGCCATTGCGGCCAGCCGTCCGTGCGCACCCAGCACGTCCGACTCGGGCTTTAGTTCCTGCCATATGCCGACCCGGGTGGGGCTCCGGCCCGAATCCCGTTCAAGCAGCAGGCGTCCGCGTATAATCTCGGCAGTCTCACGGGCCCTGACAAGCGGGCTTGATATTATACGATCGGGGCGTATCCCAAGCGCCGTGATCCCAGATGCAACCTGCTCCATCTCGCTCCTGCCGGACTCAGTCAGCCTACGCTTTGCATCGCTTGAGATGCCGGACGGGCGCTCCTCTGCCTTGCCATGCCTGAGAATGTAGATCTCCACGCGTACAGTATCCCGGCACGTGCTTAAAAGAACCGCAGGATGATGTTTGGGCATGTGATCCGTGCAGCCGACGGGTACGGCGTACGGTGCGGCGTACGGTGCGGCGTACGGTGCGGCGTACGGTGCGGCGTACGGTGCGGCGCGGCGACGGCGGCCGGTAACAACTGTTATTTGGGCATGGAGGGGCAGCCACAACATGAGTTCTGACAAACCGTCAGATGACGCGGCCGCAAAGGCGGATGCCGCGCAAAACGACGCAGGCGACGGCAGCATCAGTGACAAGACGGGCGACGGCAATGGCGCAGAAGAGGTGAAGGAAGATGCCCCAGCACGTGACGATGATCCCGACGGCGAGGGAGAAGCAAGCGGAGACCTGCAGCCAGCAGAAGAAGAAGAAGAAGAAGAGACAGCGCATGGCCCTGACGATACGGAAGACGGCGGCGGGGATGACAATGTTAACAATTACGGTGGCGACGGCGCGGCCGGCGCGGATTATGAGGGCAAAGATGACGGAGCGCCTCCTGCAAAAAAGCCATCCAGCGGGCTTGTCATCGGGCTGATCATAGCAGTCGGCGTGGCCGCATTCTTTGCAGGCGCGTATTCAATTAGCATGTACCAGGAGCAGCCGGATCAGCTGACGCAGGAGGATCTTGATGACGCGCTTGCCAAGCTGGAGCTAAAGATGATGCAGCAGCAGATGGCCGCATTGCAGCAACAGCAGCAGCAACCGCCGGCCATACAAATATCGGCCGACGACGATCCCACAATAGGAGACGCGGATGCCCCCATCACAATCATAGAATTCTCCGACTTCCAGTGTCCGTTCTGCGCCAGGTTCAGCTCCCAGACCCTGCCCTCCATACAAGAGGAGTACATAGACAAGGGACTCGTAAAGCTGGTCTACAGGGACTTTCCGCTCCAGCATATACACCCCAACGCGGCAGTCACGGCGCTTGCAGCCGAGTGCGCAGACGACCAGGGGGGGTTCAAGGGCATGCACGACATCCTGTTTGAAAAGCAAAGTGAATGGAACAGGGCAGGCCCCGAGGACATCATAGAAATGCTGAGCGGGTACGCGTCAGACACTGGAATCGATGCGGCCGAGTTTGAGGAGTGCGTAGTCATGGGCACGCACATCGAGGACATCAAGGGCGACCTAGAGGACGGAAGGTCGTACGGCGTAACAGGCACGCCGGGATTCTTCATCGGAAACGACGACGTGGGGTACGTATCAATAGAAGGGGCCCAGCCGTACGACGTCTTCAAGAGGGTCATAGACTCCCAGCTCGAGCGCTGAGACGCGGATAAGTGGAAGTAGAGAGAAAAAGCGGCAAGCGTTTATTAGACGTTTCACGCGTCCACGAATCAGAATAATGACGGCGGGCGGTGAGCTTTCTCGTCATTGCCTGCAAGAAAAGAAAAAAGAGAAGAAAAGAAAAAATGACAAAATTTAGCGAACTGGGCCTCAACGATGACATACTCAAGGGAATATCCGAGATGGGGTTCGAGGATGCGTTTCCGATACAAGAGGCCGTCATACCCGTGTTGCTGACCGGAAGGGACGTGGTGGGCCAGGCCCACACGGGCTCCGGCAAGACGGCGGCCTTTGCGCTCTCGATGCTGCAGGAGATACGGCCCAACCGCACCATCCAGGGGCTGATCATGGCGCCCACCAGGGAGCTTGCCATGCAGATCACCGGCGAGATCAAAAAGTTTTCAAAGCACATGGACACCAGGGTTGCCACGATATACGGCGGCCAAGGAATCGGGGTGCAGATGGACGCGCTTGAGACCGGGGTGGAGATACTGGTCGCCACGCCGGGAAGGCTGATAGACCACCTAAAGCGCGGCACAGTCGACCTCAAGGACGTGACGCACATAGTTCTGGACGAGGCCGACACCATGCTCGACATGGGATTCATAGACGACATACAGTTCATACTGGACCTGGCGCCGGAGGAGAGGGTCATGTCGCTGTACTCGGCCACCATGCCGACGGAGATACTGAGGCTGTCTGAGGACTACCTGAACAACCCAAAACAGTTCCTGCTTGACGCCGACGACTTGAGCGGCGAGGGCATCGACCAGTCGTTCCTGGTAATCAGGGACAAGGAAAAGTTCAAGCACGTCATGCAGTTCATCGGGGAGACGCGCGGGCAGTGCATCATATTCTGCTCCACCAAATACAGGACGAGGGACGTGGGAAGGTACCTGCACAGGGAGAGGCTGGACGCCGTAGTGATAGAGGGCGACATGTCACAGGTAAGAAGGGAGCAGTCGATGGCAAAGTTCCGCAGCAACAAGGCAAAGATACTGGTGGCAACCGACGTGGCCTCAAGGGGCATAGACGTGCCCATGGTGGAGCTTGTGGTCAACTATGACGTCCCAAACCAGGACATGACGTACTTTCACAGGATTGGCAGGACTGCGAGGGCGGGCGCTCACGGAAGGGCGATCACGCTTGTCTCGTACTCGTCATATGACGAATGGAATCTGATAAAGCGCCAGATCAAGGTGCCGATAAAGGACCTCAACGAGTCGATGGGGATCAAGATCTCGATACCGGACCCGCTCAAAAGAGAGGTGCCCATAAGGAGGTACGGGGGCGGCGGCGGCAGCGGCAGCAGAGGAGGCAGCGGCGGCTACCGTGGAGGAGGCCGAGGCCGGGAGAGAAGGGACATGTACGATCCCAGGGACGGCGGCCGGAGAGGCGGCCGGGGCCGCGGAGGCGGCAGTGGCGGCTATGGCGGCCGAGGCGGCGACCAGAAAAGGGACGGCGGATACCGCAAGGGTGGCGGTGGCGGCGGCAGTGGCGGCGGCCGAAACCGGCGCGGCGGCAGACGATAGACGTTTCAGAATGTATACAACCAGACAGCAGCGGGGCCGTCGCTGAAAGCTGCAATAACACTGAAGATTTAAAGACTTTGCAGTGTTATGCATGTCACATTATGCACAAGGGGTTTGTCTTGTTAAACTGCGATCTGGGCGCAGAAGAACACGTACTAAAAGAGCTGCAGCAGATGGACGACATTACGAGCGCCCACCTCACGTTCGGGGCGTACGACCTGATAGTAGAGGTCCGCGCCCCCGAACGGGAGGCGCTTGAGAGCATTGTGGCAGAAATCAGGTCGCTCTCAAACGTGGTCAGTACGATGACGCTCAACGTCATGAGCTGACGGGAAGCTCCCGGCGGCTGCTGCAAAGCGCGGCGCCATTGCCCCACCACACGTACGTATCAAATATAGCATGGCAGACAGGCAAGAGACGTCAGTTGGATGCCATAAAGTACGAGCCCCCCGTCTGGGTGCTCGATTACAACAACCCAAAGCCCCTGCTTGACCATGCCGTGCACATGCTCGAGAGGCACGGCGTCAAAAGGGAGGACATGGAGATTACAGAGAGCCCGACTGCGAAGATCGGCTCGATTGTGGTGGACATCTGGCCCTACGAGCTCGTGGTGAACAGGGTGAGGACCACCCGCAACGAGTCTTTTATCAGCGGTACCGAGCGCACGATCGAGCTCAGGCTGGACGAGAATGGAAACTATGTTGATTACCTATGAGATCCAAGGCAGACAAGAAGAGGGAGAAGAGGGAGAGGAAGGCAAAGAAGGGCAGGACCATGCGCAACATAGCCATCGCGCTGGTCGCGGCCGCCGCGGTGGGGGCCGTCATATCGTACAACTATTCGGCAGAGCAGACCAAGCAGAAGGGCCTCGAGTTTGGCATAAAACTACAGGGCATACAAGACGACGTAAAGGCGATACAGACAGAGTTCTATTCGGAAAAGACAAAGTGGGAGGAGGGCGACCTGGGCCGCGAGGGACTGCTAGAATTTTACGATACCCACATAGAGAGGTTTGGGGACACCATACTCAGGTACGACGAGCTGGAGCCGCCTGAGATCTTTGAGGGATCGGTAAGGCTGCTAAAGCTCTCGTCGCAGTCCCAGCTTGAGAGCGACTCGGAGTACGTCCGGTGGATAAGCGACGGGGACGATTCTGCAAGGGCCAGGTCCGACGCGCTCCTGCAGGACGCGCTAGAGTACGAGCTGCTGGGGCTGGTGGAATTTTACTCGGCAAAGACTGGCACCATAACCCGCGACGATACGGGGGAAAAGTTTCAGGAGCCTCGCCGCGACGTGGTCCAAAAGGTGGACAGCGTTGCAAAGCACATGATTGCCGAATGCGATGAAAAGTTTGGCGGTGGAGGAGGCGGTGGCAGCGGCGCCGATACTGCGCAAGACGGGGACCCGAACGCCACTACCGCATCCAAGGCGCCCGGCCCCGAATGGATCGCCTGCGTGTCAGAGGCAGAAGAGTGGCGCCAGTCGCACATGCCGTAATCCGAGCCCTGTAAAGGGCGCGGCGTCCGGCCGATGCGGCAGGGCAGCGGAGGCGGGCCGCGCGGCGTCCCGAATACGGGGACAGCCGACCAGTGACTTAATGTACAAGCCAGCCAGACCAGAAATGAGAGTGTAGGAGGAGGGTCGCAACGGACAGTAATACAATCCATGCAGGTACCACAAACGCCAGGGCTGCGGCAGCAGTCTCCATGGCAGTCATTACGATAGCGCTCGCAGGAGGGGGCGTAGGAGGAGGAGAAGGAGGAGGGGACGCAATCATGGCCATCTCCGACGACCCGCAGCAGGGTCTTTTGCAGCATGTCGCGTTTGCCCAGACCATCGAGAACGACCGCCACTACACGGGGGATGACGGCTCGCTGCACATCGTGGGCGAGATTGTAAATGACCTGAAGGTGCCCCTGCGCGGCGCAAGCGTGCAGGCCACCATATACGACGGGGACGGCAACGTCGTGCTGACAAGTGACGCGGACTCGCTTGTAAACGTCATAATGCCCGGCATGAGGGGCCCGTTTGACATAATGCTGGAAAACGGCGGCCAGATACCAAAAGAAGTGGTGGGGAGGGGCGATAGCGCATCCCACCTCCCGTATGCGCTCAAGCTCGACTATGACTTTGCAGACCCAAAGAGGCAGGTCATAGACGTGACAGGATCCGAGATTACAAGGGACAGGCACAAAAATTTGATCATAACGGGAACCGTTGCAAACGGGGGGGAGATCACTGCAAACATGATATCCATCGTGGCCACCATATACGACGACACCGGCAGCGTCGCGGCCGTCACAAGGGTGCACACGGAGCCGGACTATCTGAGGGCCGGCGAGAGTGCGTTCTTTGTGGTGTCAGTGCCGGACAAGGAGCACGCGGCAGATGCGACGAGATACCACCTGGTAGCAGAGTCCGAGGAGTATGCGGCGGTGCCGGAGTTTCCGATAGGGACGGTCCTGCTGCTGGCAGGCACGTTCTCGGCGTATGTGGCCGCCACGAGACTTGCATCGTCGCGCCTTCCTATGACAGGCCTGATTGCAGCAGCAAATCCAAGGTAGGCTTGATTCCCTCCGCCAGCGAGTCAGTCCCAAGCGGCAGCGGCCTGGGGAACCTTATCGGAAAGGTGACGGTAAGCATGTCCTGGTCGGTGTGCGATATCCGGACCGCGTGCCTGTCAAGGCAGCCCACTTTTGCAAGAAAGTCGCGCCACTTGCCCAGGTGCTCGCCGACGCGCAGCACGTTCTGCTGCACCGCGTCTATGTGGACCTCGAGGTCCGTGTCAAAGAGTCCGAACTTTACCATGGGCACCATGACGATGCCGCCTGTAACCACGTCATGGTTCTTGAGCATCGACTCGATTATCTCGTCGCGTCTTTCGGGGGGGTGCGGCTCCCCGTAGTCGGGGTCAAAGTATCCCATGACCATCTTTTTAGAGTCATATATGCGAAAAAAGTCCTCGTCAAGCTCAAGCCTCCATTTGACAGAGGGGGACGGCGGCTGCGGAGGCCTAGACAGGGAAAAGGGCACATGCCGCGTCTTGCAGCTGCGCAAAATAAATCATGACGCCAGCCCATGCGCGGGCCGCATGCGGGACCGGCGCCAGAAAGCCGCGGCCGCGGCCCCCATGCAAACAGCTAAATATCAAGCTCAGAGGCCGTACTGCGTGGCGATATCAAACGAGAACAAAAGGTTCATCGAGAGTCTGATGGACTATTACACCAGCGAGGCCGGTTCTTACAGGCAGATTGCAGAGCAGTTCGAGCCAGAGATAGAATCGGTTCCGGACGCCGCGTTCGGGATCATTGCAGGCTGCATATATGCAAGCTTTCTGGAGGCGTGCAGAAACCAGCAGGTGCAGCCGGGACTCGAGGACATGACTGAGTTTAACCAGATTCTAAAGAGGAGGGCGGCGACAATCAAAAAGGCAATCGTGGACCCGGCGGCAGCAGCAGAGGCTGCGGCGGCGACGGCAGGGGCGACAGGCAAGCCTGCAGATGCAGGCGGCTCCGCCGCCAGTCCGCCCACGCCACAACACCCGTCGAAACCCGCATGACTGGATCTCAAGACACGTGGCGACGAGGGGTATCTCCAGCCAGGCACCGCAGGGCGCCAGGCCGAATCCAGCCGCATGCCGGCGCGGATGCGAACAGCATCAAGAGGGGCGCACACACGCAGCCGATGCCGCCGCCCTCAGGCAACAGTTTAATTCCAAACCTCCCCGAGCCTGCACATGAAACTGGAAGGCGGCCGGATAATATTTGTCATGGGTGTGGGAGGGGCGGTCGCCACGGCCGCCATTGCGCTCTACTTTTCGCTGGTGCGCTAGAGATAAATCACAACGCACCGGCCGCTGTACATGGCAGCAGAGAATGCGTTCAGAATAACCCAGATCGTGGACAACGGCAAGATAATCCAACTTGCGCTGGTCGAGAACGTCTCGACTGAACCCATAACCCAAAAGCAGATGATAATGGAGAACGTCTCAAAGACCCTAGATGACGACACCAAGGAGCACGTGATGCCGCTGCTGACTGCGATACTGCAGGGCCAGCCAACCGTAAAGATAAAGTCGTATCAGCAGACCCAGATCACCATTTCCATGCCCACGTCCAGGTACGACTCGATGGGCCGCCCCAGGGTCGGCGACATAATGGAGCTAGACCTCAGAAAGGTCTAGCCTGAGGGCCTCCCGGAGCCGGTCCGTGTCGCGTATGGGCAGCGAGCATACGGAATCCCTGCACACGTACGCGCTTGCCTGCCCCTCATCAAACGCCTTGCCGGCAAAAAACGGGTACTTTGAGACGCCGTCAAGCTGCTCCCGGCTCCTGATTCCGACCACAATCGAGTCGGGCAAATATGCAGAGTGCACCATCCTGCACATGCCCGGGTTGGCAGGCGTGTTCAGCAGCGTGATCTCGCTGGGTCCTGCAAGCATAGTGGACATTACGTTGAGCATGTACCCGAACGCAAACGGGTTCTCGGCGCATGCAGAAGCCTGGGAGCGGACTGACGCGCTGCACGCGTCAAGGAACGGGCGCTCGCCCGTCATGTGGTACAGCCGCAGCAGGACGTGCACCGCGACGGAGTTTCCGGACGGCATGGAGAGGTCGTACCGGCTCTGCGGCCTGATTATCAGGGTTTCGTGCATGCGCCCCGTCATGAAAAAGCCCGACGTCTCCTCGTCCCAGAACTCTGAGAGGATCACGCGGCCCATCCGTATGGCGGACTCCAGGTATTCCGCGTCGGGTTCGGCCTCAAAGACGTCCAAAAGCGCGCATGCCAGATACGCGTAATCCTCCAGGTATCCGTCTATCCGGGCCCTGCCGTCCTTGTACGTGCGCAGCAGCCTGCCGTTGCAGGACATCTCGGACTGTATAAAGGACAGGCACTTTTTTGCCGCGTCAAGGTATGCCGGATCGCCGGACGCGCGGTATCCCTTTGCAAGGGCGGACACGAACAGCGCGTTCCACGACACCAGGATCTTCTGGTCAAGCCCCGGGGGCACGCGGCCCGTGCGGCGCGCCTCCAAGAGCGCCGCGGCAGACCTCTCCAGGGACGCCCGCGCGCCGTCCTCGGGGACGCCCGCCTTGAACGCGGCAGTCGACAGCGCTATGTTGTTGCACAGGATGGTGCTGCCCTCCCAGTTGCCGCCGTCCGTCACGTCGTAATACAGGCAGAAGAGATCCGCGTCGCGCGTGCCGGCCCCGAGAACCTCCAGAATCTCGCGCTTGGTCCACGTATAGTACCTGCCCTCCACGCCTTCGGAGTCCGCGTCGTATGCAGAGTAAAAGCCTCCCAGGGGCGAGGCCATCTCCCGCAGCACAAAGTCAAGCGTCTTTTTCATGACGTCCAGATAGAACTCCTTCTTGGTCAGCTGGTACGCCTCGGCGTAATTGACCGGAATGAGCGCGTTGTCATACAGCATCTTCTCGAAATGTGGGACAAGCCAGCGGGCGTCGGTGGAGTACCGGTGGAATCCGCCCCCTATCTGGTCAAATATTCCCCCGCGCGCCATCTTGTCAAGTGTCTTTAGCGCGAACTTTGCAAAGGACTCGTGGCCGGTCGACGCGGCATACCTGAACAGAAACGAGACACATGCGGCGTTTGGAAACTTCGGCGCCGAGCCGAACCCCCCGTGCGTGTAGTCGCCGTTGTTGTACAGGTTGACGGCGGCCTCGTCCATCGTGGAGCTGTCAAAGCCCAGGCCCCGCCGCGCGCCGGGCTCCGGCTCACGCCGGGCGGCCTCCGAGAGGGAGGCGCCATCCGCCTTTGAGAGGGCGCGCACAAAGTCATCGGCGCGCGAGCCGACGTCGCCCTGCCTCTCAGCCCAGGACTGCGCAAGCTGCCTGCAGACGCTCCCAAACCCGGGCCTTCCGTGCGAGTCAAGCGGCGGGTAGTACGTCCCGACGTGGAACGGCTTCTGGTCGGGGGTCAGAAAGACGCTCAGCGGCCAGCCGCCCTGCCCCGTCGCCATCTGGCACGCCTTTTGGTAAATGTCGTCGATGTCAGGGCGCTCCTCCCTGTCCACCTTTATATTTACAAAGTTCGAGTTCATAAACGACGCAATATCCTCGTTCTCAAACGACTCGTGGGCCATCACGTGGCACCAGTGGCACGAGCTGTACCCGACGCTCAGAAATATCGGCCTGTTCTCGTTTCGGGCCTTGTCGAGGGCCTCGCTGCCCCACGGGTACCAGTCGACGGGATTTTCTGCATGCTGCAAAAGGTACGGGCTGGTCTCCCCTGCAAGCCGGTTTTTTGACACGCCCTCGTTTGCGGCTGCGCGTATTTGTACTGATCGGCAGACGCGGGATCATGCGCGAAGAAAACGCCGGGGGGATCTGCCCGCCCTCCCCGCGCGGCACTGTACGCGCAAGAAAAAACGGCGCAAAGCGCGGCGTGTTTTTGCATCTTTGCGCAGGAGCGGCAGCTGCACAAGAGCGGCTCGAGGCGCTTCATTGTGTGCAATGTTTCACAACATGCCGCTTGCAAAAAATCACTTGCGCGGGTACTGGAGCATGGCGCGTGGAGAAGACAGTCCGTATGCCAGCGGCGGCGGCGGCAGCAGCAGCAGCAGGCACGGTGCATGCGGCAAGGCCCGCTCGGCGCGGGCCGGCTACCTGTCCCATATGCCCTTGCCCTCTGTCAGCTCGTATATCCGGACGTTTATCTTCTTGAGCATCGCGGCCTTGGACTTTGCGGATTTTTTGTCATTTGAATAGTCCTTACGCTCTATCATGCTTTGCAGTCGGACTAGCTCGTCAAGCGAAAGCTGGCCAAAGCCGCCCCTTGACTGCGCTATGATGTTGAGCAGCCTGACGCGCTCCCTGTCCTCGTCGGATATCTTCGGCATGCCTGTACCGTTACGTGCTTGCGTCTTAAAGCCTTCTGACACGGGTTGGCGAATCTTAAAATTCCATACAGGATGCGTGCGTATGATGTCAGACAGCGGCACAATGATGAGGGCTATGGTGCTAGACGAGTGCGGCCCCGTCGAGGAAGACCCGCTCAGGCTCGCAAGCATTCCAAGACACAGGATAGGCAGGCCTGACGAGGTTCTCATAAGGATAGAGGCCTGCGGCGTATGCCACTCGCAGCTGCACGGCATAGAGGGGGACTGGAAAGACATCGGAATACCGCCGGTGCTGCCCACCGTTCCGGGCCACGAGGTGGTCGGCATCATAACGGAGATAGGGAGCGCCGTCACTAAATTCAGGGTCGGCCAGAGGGCCGGCATAACGCCGCTGCTGGAGGCCTGCAAAGAGTGCCAATACTGCAGGGAGGGCAAGGAGTACCTGTGCGAGTCATCCACCGTTACCGGAGAGTCCACGCGCGGCGGATATGCAGAGTACATCACGGCGCCGCAGGACTTTGTAACGCTCGTCCCGGATTCCATGGCCCCCGAGTATGCGGCGCCTCTGTTCTGCGCCGGGATAACTGCATACAAGGCCGTAAAGGCGGCAGAACCGCGTCCCGGCATGAGGATTGGCATCTTTGGGATAGGTGGCGTGGGACACATGGCAGTCCAGTTTGGAAAGGTAGAGGGCTGCAAGGTGTTCGCATTCTCCAGGACGCGCAGGCACCTGGAGGTGGCAGAGAAGCTTGGCGCCGCTCGCTCCGTGACGTTCTCAGAAAATGATAACTTTACAGACGGTGTCAAAAAAGAGATCGGGTTGCTTGACGCGGCAGTCGTGTTTGCCCCGTCCGATGCGGTGACCGACGCGGCAGTCGATCTGGTCAAGAAGGGTGGCACCATAGTGATTGCAACCGTGGGAAAGAGCCCCAAGTTTTTGGCGTTTGAGGAAAAGACGATCAGGGGCACCCTGATAGGATCCACAAAGGACATGGAGGAGGTAATCAGGATATGCGGCGAGAGCAACCTGGAGGTCGTGTCCCAGGCATACCCGCTTGAGGAGGCAAACCGGGTGCTGCGACTGCTCAAAGAGTCAAAGATAGACGCCCGCGCCGTACTGGTGCCGTGATGATGGCGGAGATCATGCTCTTGGCAAAAAGGAGATGTCGGCGCTACGAACTGTAAGGGGTGCCACCACACGCACGAGGCCCACAAGGACGACGACAGCAGCGACTCGCTTCTAAAGGCAGGCAGCTGCGTCGTCACCGCATGCAGGTGCAAGGAGTACGTTGATCCCATAGGGGAGATAGACGAGGAACTGGTGTAAGTTCATATTAACGGCGGAGGTGCGCCGGCTCATGGGAAATGCGGGGGGCGGAATGAAGTGACGCCGCACGGGAACCACAAGCCCTCAGAGGAGATGCTAAAGGAGATGGACAACACGCTCTCAAGGCTCAACGCCATGGAGATAGTTGCCTCAGGCGAATTTCAAAAGGATACGATAAGGATAATGAGGATGCTAGTAGAGGGACAGATGCACTCTGTCAGGGAGTTTGACCACCTCAAAAAGGCCATGGACATAACGCTGGAGCAGATATTCAAGGTGCAGAACCAAGTAAGCAAGCAGGCCTCTGACGCCGGCCAGAACTGATTATACCCAACGCATGGGCTGCCGTCAATCCAAGCGCGTCTCGCTCATGTTGCAGCCGGCGCACCGGTACAGGGCAGAGTTGGAACCGATCCTCTTTTCTAGGTCCATGCCAGAGCCGCAGCACGGGCATAAGATCGCGCCCTGCGAGGAGTTTGATTCGGATGGCGCGGAATTAGCGGCTTCTTTTGCTGGAGGTGGCGGTTCCGCAGTGTCGGACGGGGCAGGCTCGGCCATTGCAGGGCTGGCACTGTCACCGCTGGCACTGTCACCGCTGGCACTGTCACCGCTGGCACTGTCACCGCTGGCACTGTCACCGCTG
>JAGWAX010000022.1:17466-24527 GCA_021296175.1 Nitrosopumilaceae archaeon
ACCGCTGGCACTGTCACCGCTGGCACTGTCACCGCTGGCACTGTCACCGCTGGCACTGTCACCGCTGGCACTGTCACCGGCGCCATCAGCGGCATCGGTCCGGCGCACGTTATAGCTGGGCTTTTGCTCAGGCAGGTCGGCAGCGGGATTGCACGGCGGCTTATAGCTGCGTATGATACGCTGCAGTACGGCCTGGCGCCTTTGCGCGCCGGAATCCTTCATTGGAAATACGGCCAGATACAACGCCGAATCAGAGCCTGCCTTCTCAACCCAGCACTTGAACTGTTCGTGCTGTATGAAGAAAGCCTTGTCGTCAGTATGTTCACAATCGCCCGCATGCAACATGTTAAAACGGTCACGGTCCCTCGACAGAACGGCATACAGGAGCTCGCCCATTGGAGGCCCCCACTCGGAGAGCGGTACAGGTCCCAAGAATTCGTACTGCAGTATCTGTATGCCCATGCCATCAATAGGGGGCACAGGTTTTTCACTGTTTCTTGCGCCGTACGTGTGCAGAGGTTGCCAGAAGTGTTGGCGGATGCTCGGGGCACATCCCTGCAAACCACATCAATCTATTTTAGAACCATGCCGCACTTGCAAGCTCGTCACACACCGTGCGAATTTCACGAGGACGGATGGAACCACCGCGTCGCGTCAGTCCCGATGCCCGGGAGGGGGAACCCGAAACAGGATCAAGCCGAGGCCGGCATTATTGGCCTTGAAAGGATTAAATTCGAGGATCGGCGGCGCACAACAGATGAGCAATCCCCACAACCACGCCAAGGTCGGACATGCCATGATCGTAGTCTCTGCAAGCCTCGCTGCAATCGGCCTCTTGGCGCTTGCGATAGGCTCCGACGTGCTGTTCGCCGACAACATGCAGAGGGACAGCACCATACACTTTAACGAATGCAAGGCCAACGACTTTAGGACTGAGGGATGCGAAAAGTACCACGACAGGATCAACAACGCCATATCTGGCATCTATGTCGACTTGGACGAGTGAGGGGGCGCACCATCCCGGGCGACTCCCGGCAGGCGTGATCTAGCAGGAAGTGCCAATACTCACGGACGGCAAGTGGGACTCAGGGCATCCTTTTATTCCCCCGCTCCCCCGTGCCAAGGACGGACATGGCGAACAAGACAACAAACATTGCCAGAAAGGTGATGATGTACACGGGATTAGTAATGCTTGTGACGGGATTTGTATTTCTACTGCAGGGCGAGGGAACTATCGGGCCCGAATCGTCGTTTATGTATAATAATCCAGAATGGTATACAAACGGCAAGGCCATAATGCTGGGAGGCGGCGGGCTGTGCCTTGCCGCAATCTTCATGCGCGGAACGCGACGGCAAGAAGAGGTCGGGCAGAAATAAACAAGCGTGTGCGCGCCGTCCGATGGTGGCAAAAGTGGCAGTAACAGTATAAAGCCTAGAATCCCGCGGATATTGGATTTGGAGGCTTTATCAGCTCCCGGAGCAGCATCGTTGCAAAAGAGCCCCGGGTAAGCGAGAACTCCACGGTCTTGGCGTCATCATGCCATGCGTATCCGGAGCACTGGATTACGGCATCCCGGAACCCGCCTTCGCCGCTTGCCTCCTGCATCTCGTGTAGGAAAAAGGCGCGCGGCTTTACGCTCTCGTCCACGAGTACATCGGACACGTATGGCGCAAATCGAGTCTTTGAGTAGTACGAATAGCCGACGATTGGTATCGCCACCGCGTCGTTGCGCGCGCGTACAAGGCCGCCATGCGCGCCTGCCTCCCGGCCGTTTTTGCCCCCGGATCCCGTCGCCATCGCCGCCGCATATGAGGTCCCGTCATACTTGTGAAGATCACCGTTCCTGTCAAAGCAGACGTCGCCGGGTTCGGGATCCAGGAGGCTCTCGCCCGCGGCAATGGCCGCGCTCAGGGTGCAGTTGAATACATACGACTGGTATGCGCTTACATACAACCTGCGCAGCAGGAGCGGAACGGCGCGGAGAGCACGGAGGGGATCGCCGTGCGTGGCCAGTCCCTCCAGCACGGTCTTCTCCGTGTCCATGCCCGACGGCAGCCGCCGCGCCGACTGCGCGTATAGCGCCGGGTCTGCAAGGTTCTCCCGTACCTCCCTGCGCTCCCGCGTGTCGTACGGCGACTCATACTCCAGTATCAGGCGCACGGCCTCGTCATAGTCACCCCTTGTGAGGGCCCCGCCGACCAAGTGTGTTACGGGGCGCCCCGAGCCAAACCTCTGATACCCGTAAAAGTTTGGGACCGAGTCCGCATACGTCGCAAAGTCGGACGGATCGGGCGCGGTTGCCGCTGCAGTGGCGTCCCCCCTGTTGCTGCCGCCGCTGCCGGGGCTGCTCCAGTCCCCAGATATCCGTATGCGGAACCGGTTTCCAAGCATCTGTTTTTTTGTAAGTGGCCTCTTTGCATATCCGGCAAACGCCAGGCCAAACCTCGAGGCGCTGATGTCACGGAGCCTCCTCCCCGCGGCCCCAGTCGAGCAGACATACTGCGTGGTGACGGCCGACGCGTCCTTGAGCCCCAGGGGTTTTAGCCTGACGCCCGTCATCTTGCGTATGGCGCCGAGCGCGTGCGCAGTGTCGATGCCCCTCTTGCGAAGCGCGTACACTGCGTACCCTCTGCCTTTCGCAGACGCGTCTGCGTCCGCGTTGCTGTTGCTGCCACCGCCATTGCCATTGCTGCTGCTGCCGCCGTCGTCGTCGCTGCCGTCGCTGCCGCCGGCGCCAGGGTCGCGTATCATCCTGAGGGCGGCCGGCGACAATATCTCCGACACTACAAAGTCGTCTGGCGTCGCCCGTATGCCATACCCGCGGCCGAGCCCGGGAAACGGCGTGGTATACACGCCTATTCCAATCATGCGATCAATCTCGGGAACTGTGCCGCTCACTGTACAATCACTGTGACGAACCTACCCACCGATACATCGGGCGCCTGGGCGCCCAAAAGAACCTTGTATATCCCGCTTGGCGCGTCGTCGGCGACAGATATCATGACAGGAATTTCCGACAGCTTCGCAGTGTATGCCTGGCCGTCGTCGCCGAAGCCGCCGATTTCGTCTTGCGCCCCCATATCCGCCAGCATGGTGGCAAAAACGTACGGGCTGCCGGACGCCGCAAACGGCTCGATCTGCGCGGACATATCGCCGCTGTCTGTGGCGGGGCCCGTAACGTCAAACGTCACACTTGTGGTTCCGTCGGGAGTGGCAAAGGTGTACTGCGTCGACGGTTCCACGTCAAAGGGCGCCGGAATCGAGGTGTCCACCACCCCTATCTTGTTCTCGGCCCACTCTGTAAACCATATCCTGTCCCCGTGCACGTCAAGATCAAAGACCTGTGCAACGCCGCACCTCCCAGATGCCATGCCCCCTGCTGCGTCCGGGTTTGCCGCGGACTGGGGGGCGTCACCGCCGTTGTCGGGGCCGTCACTACTATCATCGCCGGGCACCTCCCCGCAGTCAGTCCAGTACGGGTTCTTTGACGGCACGTGGTACTCTATAATCCTCTGCTGTACGGGGTCCAGAACCGAGATGTTGTTTGACAGCTGCGAGTTGAACACCAGGCGCCCCACATCATCCGTGGTCATCCAGTACGGGCGCGACAGGGGGGACTTTATTACCCCAGTCTTGTTTCCGTACGTCGACTCCATTGGCGACGCGGTCACGTACTGCATGAAGAGCCCCGTTGCAGGATCAAACTCAAATACGGACGACGACGTGGTGTCCGCAAGCCATATGCCGCCGTCGCCGGATATCGCGATTCCGTTGGGAGTCTGGATGGTCGGAGGAAGCTCGATCAGATCCACAAAGTCGATTGGCGGCAGGAACATCTGCCCCGTCGTCGCAGCGACGTCCACGTACCTACCGTGATCAAACCTGACCAGATAGTCGTCTCCCCCCGGGCTTCCGTCCCACGTGGTATACCAGATATACCCGTCCGCATCGGGGGCAAAGCCGGCCGTAACCGTCCCGTCTATCGGTGACGGCGCCACCAAAAACGTGTCAGGCTGGCCGGGATCCAAGAACACGAGCATGTTTCCGTAAAAATCGTTCACCACAATCTGGGAGCCGTCCACGACCAGCCGCTGCGGCAGCGGATCCGACACCGCTGCGGGTACGGGGAGCCGGCCGTACTGCCCGGTTATCGGGTGGAACATCCACAACGAGTCTGACGCGTCGTCAGTAAACCAGACCATCCCGTCGGATGCATGGTCCATCCCCCACATCATGGAGACCGCGCCCTCAGGCCAGGAGGGGTTCGGATACTCGGTGAACGTCTCGGTCTCCAGGTCAAACGTCGCCACCCTGCCCGTGTTGGACTCGGCAAACCATGGGTTCCCGTCATAGTCCACGGCAATGGCAAGCGGGTTGGTGCATTCGGTCGGGATTGCAAACTCCCGTATGTAGGCAGTCGACAGCGGCGGCAGCCCCGTGCCGCAGTACCTGGCGCGGTCCGCCTCCGCGTAATTTGCAGAGTAATCAACGTCTTTCACGTTCGCGTCGGGCAACATGCCCGGATCCTGGTCGACGGGTGCAAGCCCGGGAATCGCTATCACCACGGTGGACGTCACCATGATCCCGCCAAGAAATGCGAACGCCAGGATTCCCTTTGTTTTGCGCTTCACGGCGTCGCTACCAGGACGCGATTAATATCTCTATAAGGAGGGCGGTCGGCGCCGTCGCGCGCGTGCGGCTGCTGCTGCCGCTACGGTTGCTGCAGCAAATGCCTAGGTTCGTCCGCCCCCGTCACAAGAGGGGCAGCCCGCCTGTGACCCTGTCGACGGCATTCTCAGGCGCGGGCCCCACCGACATGCATGTGACGGTTCCCGGCTCAAGCTGGGTGTGGCCGGCGTCCGATACCTCGGCGTACGGCAGGCCGGCGCGTATGACATCCATCTTCAGGCCGCGGAGGCTCCCAAGCCCCGAGACCTTTAGCACGATCTTCTTCTGCCCGCCGTCCCACCAGTCCGCATGCCAGTCAGGGTGCGTCAGCCTTACGCGCTCGGCGCCCATTACAAAGGCGTGTCCCGCCTGGGCGGCCATCTTGCCGCGGCCCATCTTGAGATCCGTCCTCATTATAACCACCTGCTTTATCTCGTCGCCCATGACGTGACACGCAGGCGGAGTGTCAAAAACATTTGCAATCGCAGCAGGCGGAACCGAGCCCCGGACGCGTCAAGTCCCGGCGGGCGCCGGATTCGCGCATTGCTCAGTTGCGCCGCAATGCCCAGGCCGCCCGCGTGGCGCGATCAAGCCGTCATAACCATTGGCGGCGCCCACTCCAGCCCCACGGCGTCCAAGCAAAAGGGCTGGCAGGCGCGCCGCGAAAAGGCAGGCTTGAGGATCGCCAGTCATTTGAATCGGGTGCATTAACCGGGCAGGATTGGGCGCCCTTGGCACGGCCTTTGCCATGGTGGCGTGCAGGCGCGGCATGCTGCCTTGGTGGAAGGCGGCCCCGGTCTTGGCCAGGGGCTATACAGTGAGCGCGGGAGGAGGAATTGTTGTGGGGCCGGTCTGCTTCCTGATAGAACGCATGCCCGACTTTGCACGCCCCGTATGAGGGGAAGAGATTCAGGGGTCAAAAGGGCAATACCCCGGCTCATGACGCTTTATGAACCCCCTGCAGATTCATTAGGTCAATGGAGTGGCACACGAACAAGATCAAATACAGCATTCTTGCGGGACTGGCAGCGTATGGCACCTACCACTTGGTTTTTGATGTTATTGGCGTTGCTTCTGCCATACAAGGCTGTTATTTTTCACCCGAGGGAACGATAAGTGCAATCTGTCATATTTTCGGGGTTTTCTAGACTCAGGAGCGCCAATATCTGGACGTTGTCCATGCCGCACACGGCAAAGAGCGTTCGTAGATGGACACGGATACGCCATGATGGGTGGTAAAGGCTTCTGTTTTTGCAGGCATGTGTTTAGATTCTGGCTGTCTCCGGGAATTGCATTATGTTGTGGATCATAGGCCGGCGGGTGGAAAGTACATACGGGATAGCAGGATGAAAACCAGGTACAAAATCACGATAATTGCATTTTCTGCCCTAGTGGGAACAATGTTTATCCCCATGGTCACAAGCAACCTGTACTGCGACTATCTTGCGGATTCTTGCACCTCAAGAATCACGGGGGTTGGTCCCGGAGGCGTCTACCTTCCCGCAGAATGGGGCACGAGGGAAGGCTGTTTCGTTGTCGGCGATGACGGCACGGCAGAACGATGCCGTATTGATATTGCCCAGATCAACTGGCCGTTTCCCCCGTGCATGCATGAACTAGAACATGACTGCATGGAGGCATGCCCGGATGATGAGATCCCTCCAGAGTAGCCTGATACGTTTGCAAATATAGGTAAAATCAGTGAAGAATACATTTCAATCTTCTTTGAGATTCAATTAGAAATGCTGGGAATTGGCTGGGAGCCGTCTAATAAAGTTTGGAAGAACAACGATTTTGAAACAAAGCTTCCTGCCCGTGTCTGCTCACACATCATTTCAGATAGGGGTAATGAACTCTACATCTCCACAATCTGGCAGGACGAGTACTCACTATCAGACATTGCCATCCAGCCAGATATGCCCAATGATTGCGTAAAATTCTTGCCAGTAACAGAGCTTCTAAAGTGAAGGCCAAACTAGTCCCAATCATTGGAATTTTGTTGATTCTAAGTGATGCCTTGTTTTTTGCTAGACTCCGCATCTGCAGATTGCCGAAAAACACCAGGCGTTATGCACGCCTGTACGGTTTTTTCTCCAATTACGCACAAGGTCTGCCATAGCGGCAAAAAGGCGCAATGCGCTTTAAATCAGGTGCGGCTCGGCCCACTGCATGCCGGCAGAAGGCTCCGTAAGCATCAGAAGGCAGTGCATATACGCGGCCATTCCCTTTTTGGACATATATTCGGCTGCGTCCGGATAGTATATAGCTGCAAGCCGAGGCGCCTGATCGCGGATTGGGATGGGGGGATGCCCGGGGGGCAAGGCTGCGGTTATTTGTGGTGCTTGGCTTTGCTCTCTTCTGCGCTTACGGTAATCACCCCGTCCTTGACAGA
>JAGWAX010000100.1 GCA_021296175.1 Nitrosopumilaceae archaeon
TAAACTGTTTTTCGGGCAAATCCTAGGCACGAAATTGTTTATGTTCACTAAAAATATGCAGATTACGCATAATATCTACAAGACAAATAGATGATTTATCAAATGTTTGGCCCTACTCTCCTACCTTGTACAAGTTGAATTGGGATGTGGTCGAGCAAAATCTGAATGTTAAACCTCCTGAGAAATTAAAGCCGCTATCATACACACATTCAACTAATTAGATGGTTTACAAGCTAGTGAGACATAAAGGTCATTTTTACAAATAATTATAATGCAGAGCAAAAATCTTTGTAGTCATATGACTGGCGAGTACAACCTTTTTTGATCACCTGGCGTCACGTCCGGCATGAATGAAAAGGACAAGAACCTGCAGATTCGAGCCTACAAGACCGAGAAGAACCCAGTCACAAAAGACAGAATCCACACAGTATCCCAGATTCCATGCTCTTATTGACTGGGTGTTTGCTGCCGTATGACACACATTGGTTAGAATCCTTTACAATCTGGGTTACGCCCGTTACAGCTGCAGTCCCCGTAAACTAAGCCTCTGCCACAACACTGAAAGCCAAACCGCGGGCGTCCGCAAGGGTAGCGATGAATCCGTCATGTACGCAAGTGTGCTCACCGTTAAGCAACGGCGTGTGGTCCCTGATTGGCAGCAGTACGCGCCCAAGGGGCGGAGGCGAATCCTGCCGGTGGAAGCCGTTCAGAGTCCACCACAAGCTGCCTCTGCCAGGGTATGAGGAGATGTAGGGGTACATCAAGACGATCCGGTAGAAGGGGGCTCTAATCGCAAAACATTCACCCATGTGGCCCCCGTTGACTACATGCACTCGAATTAGCCGCGGCGAGAAGCGGGGTTCTCGGAGAAGGCGCGACGACTACGGTGCCGCGACGCGCCAAACACACAAAAACAGCGGCGGGGTTCCATCAACATGCAGTCGGTTGCCAAGTTCATCTTTGTGACGGGCGGCGTAATGTCGGGGCTTGGCAAGGGAGTCACCACCTCGTCGATTGCAAAGCTCCTGCAGCTTGCGGATCAAAAGGTCTCGTGCGTAAAGATAGACCCCTACCTGAACTATGACGCGGGCACCATGAACCCCGTGGCGCACGGCGAGGTGTTCGTAACGGAGGACGGTGGCGAGTGCGACATGGACATTGGAAACTACGAGAGGTTTCTCAACCAGAACATACCAAAGAGCCACAACATCACGACGGCCCAGGTTTACTCGTCAGTCATTGACGCGGAGCGCCGGGGCGAGTACCTTGGCGCCTGCGTGCAGATAATACCGCACATAACAGACGAGATAAAGAAGCGCATACGGGCGATTGCCTACGGCGAGGACGGCTTCGGCAGCGGTGACGGGGGCAGCGGCACCGTCGGCGACTCCAAGCCCAGGTTCCTCATCGTGGAGTGCGGCGGCACCGTCGGCGACATCGAGTCGCTCCCGTTCCTAGAGGCCCTCAGGCAGATGCGCATAGAGGAGGGCCCGCACAACGTGCTGTTCGTGCACGTGACGCTCGCGCCCGAGCTTGACGTCGTAGGCGAGCAGAAGACAAAGCCCACGCAGCACAGCGTCCAAGAGCTCCGCCGCATAGGAATCCAGCCGGACTTTATAGCCGCGAGGTGCGCCAGCCCGCTTGGCCAGAAGATAAAGCAGAAGATTGCAATGTTTACAAACGTGACGCCACAGGACGTGCTGTCGTGCCACGACGCCGAGTCCATACTACAGGTGCCGCAGATGCTGCACGAGCAGGGCATAATGGACTCGATATACACAAAGTTCGGCATATTCGGGATGCTCAACACCTACTCGAGCTGGGACAGGTGGAACGCCATAGTCAAGAGCATGGCGCATCCGGGAAGGGATCCCGTAAGGATTGCAATGGTGGGCAAGTACGTCACGCTGGCGGACAGCTATGTCAGCGTCAACCACGCGCTAAAGCACGCCGGCGCGTCCATATCAAGGCCGGTAGACATAGACTGGATCGACTCGGAGTCTATCACCGACTGCGGCATGCTCTCAAAGTACGACGGCATACTGGTGCCCGGCGGCTTCGGCACGCGCGGCTCGGAGGGCATAATTGACACGGCCACGTACGCGCGGCAAAACGACATACCGTACCTGGGAATATGCTTCGGGTTCCAGCTCGCGGCAATCGCGTTTGGCAGGAGCGTTCTGGGGCTGGAGGGGGCCAACTCCACGGAGATCAACCCAGACACGCCGCATCCGGTGGTGGATCTGCTGCCGGAGCAGAAAAACGTCTCGGAGATGGGCGGCTCGCTGAGGCTCGGGTCGAACGCGATATCAGTATCGGAGGACACCATGGCCCGGAAGGTGTACGGCGGCGCGGCGCAGATATCAAAGCGGCACCGCCACAGGTACGAGATAAACGCCGAGTTCATACCGGCCCTGAGGGACAAGGGAGCCATATTCTCAGCCGAGAGCGACGCGGGCAGGAGGATGGAGATTCTGGAGATTCCGTCCCACAGGTTCTACATGGGGGTGCAGTTCCACCCAGAGTTCAACAGCAGGCCCGGCTTTCCGGAGGAGTCGTTTGCGGCCTTTGTCAGGGCGGCGGCCGGGGGCGCGGACGGGCGCGCCGGCTCCGCGGCAGGCGGCCCCGCCGCCTGACGGCGCCAGGCCCCACACTCACTTGATCCCGTGCGACATCTCGTATATCTTCTGGCGGGCGTCCCGGGCCGAGATCTTTTTCTTAACGTATCCCTTCTCCACCAGCTTGCGGAGGGCCAGCCGGACGGTCCGGCCTGGAAGGAGAGTCTTTCTCTCAAGCTCCCTGTGCGTGAGCTCGCCCTCGTACTCGAGGGTCTTGAGTATGAGCTTGGAGCTCGGGGGCATGCGGAGGAGGTCCTCGGCCAGGTGCACCTTCTTTGCAAGGGCCGCAATGGCGGTGGGCGACTTTCTGAGCCGCACTATCCTCGCCGGCGGATGGAACTGCGTGCACTCCATCGACTTGTCCACCCTGAGGCGGTCAAGCCCGTCGAGCACCACCTCGCAGTGGAGCTTGGAGGAGATGTCCTCCACCTCTATCACGCTGTCGTTTGACGCTATGACCGGCCTCCGCGTCACGTCAAGCGAGTTGACCGACATTATCTCAAAGACATCCGCGTCCTGGAACAGCACGGGCCCGCCTGCCGACATGGAGTACGCCGAGGAGCCTATCGGGGTGGACACGATGACGCCGTCGCTGCTGTCGTGCCAGACCTCGTCGCCGTTAACCCGCAGCGTGTGCTCCATGAGCATGGCGCTCTTTGAGGGGAATACCGCCGCGTCGTTGAGCACGGGGTAGGCGTTCCTGCCGTCGATCCGGACCCCGAGCCGCGGAAACTCCTCTATCGTGTAGTTCTGCCGCTTTAGCACGTCCACGTGCGACGGCAGCTCCCTGAGGTCTATCTGTGCGAGAAACCCACTGCTCTCGCCCTCGCTGATCCCCAGAACCGGGATCGACGCGTCCTGCGCGCGGTGAAAGTATGTGCGCACGCCCTTGTCGCCCCCGAGCACGATGATGCAGTCCGCGTCTCCGGCGGACCTAGGGGACGCGGCGGACACCGAGGATATTCCGGCGCGCTCCAGTATCCTCTGTATCGAGCGCGCAGCCGAGGCCGACACGGCGGGCCTGCAGATGCAGACGTGCATGACGTGGCAGGGCGCGCGTGCAATAAAAAGAGTGGCAGTGCGCGCGCCGCCCGGCGGCCAATCGGCGGGCCACGCGCGGCAGCTCGGCGGCGGCACGTGTCGCGGCCGCGCTCAGAGGGTCCTGAACTTTACCATGTTGTAAAAGTAGGAGGCGTTAGTCTGCACGGCGCCCTTCCGCGGCACCTTTTGCACCCCGACTTTTTTGGATTCCAGCGCTGCCTGCGCGGCGCCGCCCGCAAAGCACAGGGCCCACAAAAAGTCGCGCTCCCTTACCATGGTGCAGCAGAACGCCGCGCAGAACATGTCCCCCACCCCGGTCGTGTCATGGATTCTCTTGTTTGGCAGCCTGATAGAGTATACCTTGTCCCCGTTGAGAAGCGAAATGTCAGCCTTGTCGGTGTACAGCACGTTCTCCACACCCTTTTTTTGAAGCGCAGCCATGGCGTCCTGTCCGGATTTGCCGGTCAGGTGGCGCGCCTCGTCGGCGTTCACCTTTATGGCCCCCGCGCCGGCCAGGTCCAAGTCGGCGTCCCGGAGCGCCACGTCGCCGCCGGGGCCCTCCCGCACCCTCAGGAATCCCTGCGGGTCCACAAGCAGGAACCTCGAGTCCCTTCTTATCTCCGAGAAGACGTCGGCGGAGATCTCCCCGCACAGGGGGCTTGCAATGGTGCAGTCCGCGCCGTCTGCGCGCTCGTACGGTATGTCGTCACACGCATGCGCCAGGCGCAGCGTCCGCTCGGCGCCCTCCACTATAATCGAGAACCTGGTGGTTCCGGAGTCCGACACGGAGGCGCCGCTGTACGATATGCCGTTGTCGTCAAGGTACTGCCTTGGAAAGTCGGGACCGAACCGTGTAACCATGCGGGCCTCGAACCCGAACTGGCGCGCCAGAAGCGCGCAGTAGCACGCCGAGCCCCCGATCTGCTCGTGCGTCCAGCCCCCCACCGTAATGCTGTCGATGGTGCAGTGCCCGTACACGGCAAGGCTTTTCTTTGCCACAGGCTTCCGGCTCCCGGTGCCGATTTAGTTTTTTGCATCGGCCTTTGCCAGGCAGTCCGCGCACAGTATGCGTCCGCGCGATACGGTCAGCCTCACGTTTGAGCGCAGGCAGAAGTGGCACAGTCCGACCGCGTGCTCCATGCATCATTATGGACACACTCAAATTAAAAGATAATCATAGTGG
>JAGWAX010000023.1 GCA_021296175.1 Nitrosopumilaceae archaeon
GGGGGGGGACGGTGGTGATCCCGCCGGTGCGAACGGCCCGATAAGACCAGTGATCGTGTCTCCTGCTACTGGCGAGATCGTGACTGGCCATACAGTTACCCTACATGGAACGGCCCAAGCAGATTCCAAGATCGACCTTTATGAGTTAACTCGAACCCCTAGGGCCAGCACCTACTCCAACAGCGACGGCCAATGGTCGATTGGGATTAAGCTGCCTAGAGGCATGCACTCCTTTGCGGTTCTCTCCTCCTCCAATGAAGGATTGCCCTCACTAGCCAGATCCGATCCCGTCACCTTGTTCGTTGCAAACGATGTCATAGATACCAAAAGACCCATCGTGACGTCTCCGGCCAACGGCGCCTCTGTGCAGGGCAACACCTTTACGATAACCGGGACGTCGGAGCCGGGCGTCATGATTACACTTAGTAACTTACTTGGTTCCGCGCTAGCCACCGCAATCGCCGATGGTGCGGGAACGTGGGCTGCTCAGGTTACTGAAAGCGACGGCTCACACTTCATTATCGCTATTGCCGAAGGCGACGACTCGGTACCGAGGCACTCAGATCCGCTGCTGGTCCATACAAACGCAGACGGCGTGCCCAATCCGGGCCAACTTCTCACACCCACAGTCACGTCTCCAACCGACGGCGCCCTTATCACCAACAACAATGTCACGATATCCGGCACCTCGACACCAAACGCTACAATCACTATGTTTGGTCTGAATGGGGTGGTGCTGGGCATAGTCGATGCAGACGACGCGGGCGAGTGGTCCACAGTGATCCGGCTGGAGAACGGACTGCACGTGCTAACGGTGACCTCTACCGTCGGCGACTCGACATCTGGCCACTCCCCACTAATAGCCATATATGTGGACGACGGTGCAACGTTGTCGAACAGGCCTGCTATAACGTCTCCTGACGCGTACACCGTACACGACAGCCGATTCGTCGAGATCTCCGGAACGGCCGTGGCGGGCTCCACGATCGAGGTATTCAACTATGGTAGCATGATCGCCACTGCCATGGCGGGCGACGGCGGCGCATGGTCCGTCACAGTCAATCTGCCGAACGGAATGTACGCCATATCGGCGGTTGCCTCGACCGACGGCACGAAAAGATCTGGTCACTCTGCACCCTTCTTCATATTCGTCGAGGAGCTGATCGACGAGCAGCGCAAGAAGATCTGCAGATAGCCGGGCGAGGCCTTTCAGAAAAACTGCATTTAGCGGAGCCGGTTGGGAAGATTTGAGCTGGACCTCATGAATTGAGACCACTTTTGTAGCAAAAATGGACACGCCGCCGGTCATGAGACTTCCCTCCTCCAGGCACGTATCCGATCGCCGAGTGGACGCGCCTCTCGTTGTAGTCGACAAACGCGCCCTGGATGATCTCCTCGGCCTCTTGGAACGACTCCGGGTCAGCTGGCCACACATACTCAAACTTGAGCTTTCCATGAAATGATTCAAGGTGTCCGTTCTGCTGCGGCGTCTTGTACCATATGTACTCATGCTTGAGCCCCAGGGTACTGATGGCCGAGTTGAACTCCCTGCTGGTGTACTGGCTTCCATGGTCGCTGCGTATGGCCAGCTTGGCCGGATCCGCGCCAGGATGCCTGTGCATCGCGTCAAGCAGCGCCTCGACGGCCGCGGTTGCAGTAGCAGTCGTGCTGAGCGTGTAGCCCGCCCATTCGCGCGTAAAGACATCGAGTACAGTATAGCAGCAGGCCCACGATTCTCCTGCCGGGATGTACGTAATGTCCACCTCCCAGACCTCGTAGGGCCGTGATGCCTTCACCCTGCGGGATCCGTGTCTTGCGGCCTCTTTTTTGGTCGTAATAGTGCAATCAGGCCTGTTTTTCGGCATATCCGCTGCACCTGCTTGCGGTTGACGGGTTTTTTGATCTTTCTGGATACGGCGGCCGCCAGCCTGCGCGTCCCGTATGCAGGCCGTTCCGCGCCGATCTCTTTTACCATGCGCGCGACACGGCCGTCAAGCGCCGTCTGCTTCTTTCTGGGTACGTTCTCATAGTACAGCATGTTCTTGGACGCGCCGACGTACGACAACGCCTTTCTTGACGACATCCTCTCTGCCAGGCTGCGCAGCATCATCTTGTCCGGCCCTCCAGACTTTTTTAAATTCCTCGATGACGATGGTCTGCTCTGCGATGATCTGCTTGAGCTTGTCCACCTCGCGCCCGTACTGGATCAGGTCCGATGCCCCCTTGGATTCGATTGGCCGCTTCCCGCCCTCGATGAACCGGGATTTCCACTTGGAGAAGGCGCTGGGATTGACGTTGTGCTTGCGGCACAGGTCGGTCATCTTGATGTCGGTCTCCAGGAACTCTAGCACGATCAGGATTGTCCTTTGCAGTGAGTCTCTTGCCTCTCATTGTGTCGTGACCCCCCTGCTGGGCAAAATTTGTTTCCATTCGGGTGGTCTCAATTTGGAGGGGCCCACACCAGTATTGTAACATCCATCAGTGGTTCAGGTGGTTATGATGTGGCCTTGCGCGCTCTGAGCAGCTTGTACAGCGCGTTGACGATGGCAGACGCGGTGGGGCTGCCGCCTTTTCTGCCTATATTGGTGATGTACGGCGTGCCACTCTGCTGGGACAGCTCCGCCTTTGACTCTGCAGCGTCCACAAAGCCGACCGGCATTCCCACTATGAGGGCAGGCCTTGCCACGCCCTCTCTTGCCATCCTCAGTACCTCGCGCAGGGCAGTCGGCGCGTTGCCGATTACAACTATGCCACCGTTCATTTCAGATGAAACCGAGCGCATCGCCGCCTGCGATCTGGTAAGCGACTCTTCCTTTGCGGCCGCGGCCACCCCGGGATCGGATATCCTGCATATGATCTCGTTTCCAAAGTCTTTCGGGTTCTGCTTGTTGAGGCCCCCGATCACGCCGTTGACGTCCGTTATGATCGCGCACCCGCCTTTGAGCGCGCCCATCCCGTTTTCGATGGCGTTTTCATGAAACAGTATCCGGTTTGTCCCCGCAAAGTCAAAGTCCGCCGTGGCGTGTATGGCCCGCCTTACAATGGGCCATTCCATGTCGTCGTACGTATGTTTGCCGCCAATCTCCTCGTCGATGATGCGCATGCTGGCATCCTCTATTGACTGGCCCGCCCTAACCTGCGATATGATCTGCCGCCTCCACCTCTGCCGCCCTCTGCAGTATCAAATCTATCATCCTCTCGTCCGCCCCGATGTGTCTTGTGATGTATGCGTTTCTTATCGATGACGACTCTAGGGCGGGCATCAGGTCGTTGTTGATGTCGGTTTTGACGTGCGCGCCCTCGTGTAGGAAATAATACACGATGACCAGCGCCTCGGGGCTGTCCGCCTCGCACCTCTTGATGCCCTGCGGTATGTCCGGCTGCTCTATCTCAAGCCAGCACCTGCTTACGTTGCGGTACCTCCCCTTGAGGCCGCTTACGATGTAGTCCATGGAGCGCTGCGCGTTGGGATCCACGCTGCCGTGCCCGATTATCATCACGTCCACCATGTCGTCCGGTATAGTGACGTTGTTCTCTTTGAGCGCGGCGGCCACCCTGCTCCGAACTATGTTGACCAGCGTGCCGTGCATGCTCATGGCCCTCGTTACGAGCAGCTTTATCCGCGTCTCGGACTGGTACGTCATGGCGTCAGTTACGGCGTTCTTGACCTTTTTCCCCGGGTATAGGAAATACGGCACTATTGTAAGCGCGTCTATCGTGTCGGGTTTGAGGCACTTTGCCATGCCGTCCTCGATGTATGGCGGCTCTACCTCCAAAAAACAGTATTCGGCAAACGCATAGTCCCCCTTTTTCATGATGCCCGCGCATATGCTGTCAAGCTCCTCTGACGCCTCGCGCTCGCGGCTCCCCCTGTCGATCAGGAGCAGACCGCGCCGCCGACTCTTCTTGCTTTGTTCCTGTTCTGCAGTCATGCCTCTGACATCCTCGATACAGCAACAGTCAGGTCCGGTGGGAATTTCTGCTTTTGCACTATTATACTGCAGGAATCTGGGCCTCCGCCCGCCTTGATGCAGGCGGCCTCAGACACGCTCGGCGTGCCCTCGTACGCCCTCACCGTATCGGAGGGGTTTGGCACCGCGACCCCTGCCAGATCGTCCCGGTCATACAGGTCAAGCGGTACCTGCAGTATGCCTGCGGCCTCTGCCAGCCCCGGCACGTCGGACGGTTTCTTTATCGATGTCAGCCTAGCGACGCATCTTGCAGACAGGCCGTGTGCCTTGAGAACCTCCATTATGCCGTTGATAATGGTGTCCGAGGCGGTGTCGTGGTGCACCCCGACCCCGACTACCAGGGTGGGGGGCCTGTATATCACGCGGCTTGCAGGGGCGCTTAGTATGTCCGCTTTGTCTGATATTATGAGGTGCGCCTTTGCGTCTGACCGGTACAGGGCATCAAGCGTGTCATATGTGACGACGTTTGCAGGCAGGCCACCACCGATGCCACCACCGCGCCACCAGTCCGTCCTGCCCGCGTCCTGGTATACGCCGACCCTTTCCTCGTTTACCATGTGGGCGCTCACCGCCGTAACGTCCGAATCGTCCTCTATCACCCAGTTGTAGTCGCGGCCTATCATGTCAACTGATATCGTACCCTTTACGTCAGCAGCGGTAGTGATTACCGGCCGCGCGCCCAGCCTACCTGCAATGTCGCGGGTCAGCCTGTTTGCGCCTCCGATGTGCCCCGACAGCACGCTTATGACAAAGTTTCTCATCTCGTCAATCACGATTACGGCCGGATCCGTCTTTTTGTCCTTGATGTGGGGCGCAACCAACCTGATTGTGGCGCCAAGCGAGAACAGGCACACCAGCCCGTCACCTTGCGCAAACAGCTTGGATATCACAACAGACGTCTGTTCCGTGTACCAGTTTACGCGCGCGTCATTGCCGTACGTGTCGGCAAACTTGCCGGGGGCGTACAGCTCCCATCTGGGAAACGCACCGAGTATGTCCAGCCCGGTTCTGACGCCGTCCTTGGTTATCGCCAGTATGGATACTTTTTCCATGCACGGTCTTTGGCCCGTTTTGTAAAATACCTTGTCATCATGCAGGCACAACCGGCGCGCAGGCGGCAAGTGGTTTGGATCTGTTGCACGTGCGGGACTCCTTATCGCCGTGCCGCGGTTGCACGCGCAGTCTGCCTGACCTGCCTTTGGGGCGGCCGTGGCCACGGCGCTGCAGTCGGACTCCGGTCCGGCGGGCGCCAAACCGTTCCGTCCATTTGGAACAATATGATCATGCAGGCCGCCGCATTGTGGTGCGCGCCACGGCATGCGAGGATTGTCGTGCAACCGGCCAATCAGTCGTATCCACCCGGACGCTCCATCTTGTGAAATATCGAGTATGACACAATTGGCACCTCCTCCCGGCCGTCCTTCTCGTATAGCGTGACGGTATACACGCCGGGCAGATCCGCCAGATCCCCAACGTCCGACCTCAGCTCAAACCCCCCGTTCTCAAAACCCCCCCATTCTTCTGCGACTATGATGGGTACCTTGTGCTCGACCATTCCTTCCAGCGAGGCGTCCTTGGCAGACTAGTGCAGGCGCAGGGCCTCATAGGGGGATTCTGGGGCCGGGGCGTCGCGCGGCACCTCGTATGGATCCGGGCATGTACCGGTGCTATACATCGCGCCGAACCCGTCGTACCTCCAGCCGGGTTCGCGCGGCGCCACAATCAGGGATACCCCTGCGCCGTCGGTGTAACAGTAGGTTCGCGCGACCTGGCCCTGCGTGAGGCTGCGCGGAACCGGATCATACGTAAGCGATATTCTGTCACCGAACGGGATCTGGGCCGTCGTTATGGCAGAAAACGACAATACGCCGTTCCCGTCAATTGCGGGCTCCGTCTCAAACGACAGCGCGTCCCCGTACTCAAAGTGCTGTACTATGATGCTGTTGCGCCAGTCACTTGCAATGCCTATGTTTACGGCCGCGTGGTGCGGATCAAGGATGTTGCCCTGATGGCCCGGGCTTTGCATCAGTACGCTCATGGCATCCAGCACCGCGGCGACGGGCGACTCGATCATATAGGATCCGTCTATGCAATAGTTCAAGCCGAATATGTTCTCCGCATTGTGCTGGTCTCCCCCTGCCAGCGTATGGCGCATGTACGGCTTGAGGTCGTCAAGCCCCCAGTGCGAGGCGCTGCAGCTGGCAAGCATGTTCTCCGCATGGGTCTGGGCCGCGCCGTTGATTCCCAGTATGACGGGCTCCAGCCATGCCTTGCCGCGTTCGGCGTTTATTATGCTGAGCATGGACATCCATGCCTCCGCGAGCTCCTCCTCGGAGGGCGGGTCTTGGTATCTTGATCCTGTCTCGTGCGTGCTGGAGTCTATGAATTCCCTCAGGCCCGCGTCGGACTGCTCAAGATTTGTGCCTGTCTGTTCCACTGCCGCCACCTCCTCTGCAGTGGCTGCGGGTTCTGGCAATGGCGGAGGCTCAGATGTCCGCGCCGGCGGATCGATGGCACCCTCCGTGCCTGCGTGCTGTCAAGCGTCTCCGTCGTATGCAGTCGGTCCTGCAAGCAGCAGGAATGCGATGGCGGCGGCGGCAGCGGCGGCAGCGGCGATGCCAAGTATGACAATCGCAGTCTTTCTGCCGCCGGCCTTGTCCTTTCTACCGCGCGACTCCCAGCGGCAGCTGCCGTTTCGGTTCGAATGCGCACGGTTCTTGCCGCCGCGCCTCCTGTATGCCACGACCTGGAATCACGCCTCAAAAATTAATAATTTGCGAACAGACTGGGCGCGCCCTTGCAAGATAACTGGCAGGTGGTACATTTTGAATCCGGATGTGACTGGCCGCGAACTCAAAAATCAGCCATTGTTACGCTCCGGCCCTTGCAAGTATACTGCCGTCGAACCCAAACAATACGACCTCAATTGCGATGTCACTTTGCGCATGGTTTTTCATGTGCTTGTGGACCTCTGCGCACAACATCTCAAAGAACCCGGGCGCGCACTCCAAACCTGACATGATCTCCGAGACGTGCCTTGCGGTGTTTGCCTTGGTGATGGCGCGCACGACGTCGTCTGGCGCGCCCGCGCCAGCCGCCAGTCCCGAGAGGAACTTCATGTCCACCTTGGAGCCCTTTACGTGCGTCTGTTTCACGCCCGTTGCCATCTTTGCAAGCTTGCCTACAAACCCCACCACGTACACCTTTCGAAAGTGCGCAGAGCGCTTTGCGGATTCGCGGACGGAATACCCCGCAAAGTCCCCCATCTGCACAAAGCAGTGGTCGGGAAGACGCGATGCTTTCTGTTTGGCGCCCGTATCATCATCGTCACTTCCGCGCGCAACCGCATTCCTTGCAAACTCCTCGCTCCTGCCGCCGGTCGTCAGCACGATGGTGTCCTCGCCCATGGCGGCCGCCACGTCTAGGTTCTGCCGGATCGACGCCGCGTACGACGCGGTCGAGAACGGTATTACGATCCCGCTCGTGCCCAGTATGGATATGCCGCCTATTATGCCCAGCCTGGGATTGTCGGTCCTAGGCCCAAGCTCCCTGCCCCTGGGGACCGATATGACCACCCTGATACCGCGGCTATCCCAGAACGAGCCTGCGGCCTCCTCCCGGAGGTTCTGGACTATCATCCTTTTCGGCACGGGGTTTATCGCCGGCTTGCCTATCTCCAGCCCCAGTCCGGGCTTTGTCACTACACCTACGCCCTCCCCACCGTCGATCTCTATCTCGTCCGGCCTGCCGGTCACGTACAGATCCACTACGATGTCCGCGCCGTGGGTCACGTCGGGATCGTCCCCACCGTCCTTTGTTATTACACATCTGGCGCGGTCGTCCCCTGTCCTTGTGCACTCCTTGATCGGGACGGGAATCGTGTCACCCCTCGGGATGGTGATCGCCATGCTGCCTGCCGTGCAGTCCCCCGTGATTGCCGCCCTCAGGGCGGCCCTCGCACCGGCAGCGGCGCAGCTCCCGGTGGTGTAACCCGTCCTCTGCTTCTGGGCTCCGCCCCCTTGGCTCATGCCGTTATGTCACGCGGTGTATTATTTTCTGTTTGCCACATGTACCGGCTGGCGGCGTGCCGCACGCTTAAAATTCACGCGCGCCACGCGCATCACATGGCGGCAAAGATTGCAATCATGGGCGCAGGCGGCTACATCGGGCGGAACCTGCGGCGTGTCGCGTCGGAACTGTACGACGTGGAGATCGCCGTGCTGTCCAGGGACGACATCATTCCATTTTATTTTGGCGATGCCGCAGTCGACCGCGGTTCGAGGCGTGACGACAACGAAAACCTGAGGGCCGCCGTAGACGTCATACGGGGCTCCGATGCGCTGGTAAACCTGGTGGGCTCGGGCCGCCAGTCCGCCATGGAGCCGTTTTCAGACTCCATAACGACCCCCGCGTCCATCGCCGCGTTCCTGTGCAGGCACGCCGGCATACCGCGGGTCGTATACGTGAGCGGGCTGGGGGCCTCTGCGCGCTCACCGATCGCGTACATGGCATCCAAGTATGCCGCGGAGATGTCGGTGGGCGCATCGGGCCTGGACTATGTGATATTCCGCCCCTCGTACGTGGTGGGGCGCGGAGACCACCTCGCGTCATACGTGCTGTCCCACGCCAGGGGAACCGGCATCCGGCCCGCGCCTGCCGATGTCTACGAGTGCTATGCCAGGATGCAGCCCATACACGTCGATGACGCCGCGGCCGCAATCCTGTGGGGCGCCCTCGAGGCGCCGCCCGCCCGCATGACCCTTGACCTGGTGGGCCCCGACCGCATCCCGTTTTATGAATATGTGTCCATGGTATCGCGCGCGTGCCGCGTCCCGCTGAACCCGATTACGCTGGAGCAGGCCTACGCGCAGGCCCTCGGGGATCCGGAGCATGCCGCGTTCGGGGTGGACGACCTTGGGATCATAACGGGCGGGTACACCGCAAACCCCAGAAAACTGGTACGCGCAACCGGGATCTCGCCGCGCTCCATAGTGTCGGCGCTAGAGGCCGGCCGCCTTCCTTAGCGCCCCTGCCCTGTCCGTCCTCTCCCACGTGAACTCGGGCTCGTCCTCCCTGCCAAAGTGGCCGTATGCGGCCGTCTTTCTGTATATGGGCTTCTTCAGGTTCAGCTGCGATATTATGGCGGCCGGGCGCATCTCAAAGTTCTCCCTTATTATGTCGGTTATGCGCTCGTCGGATACCTTCCCGGTCCCGAACGTGTTGACGTAGAGTGACACGGGCTCGGCCACGCCTATCGCGTACGCCAGCTGCACCTCGCACCTGTCCGCGATGCCGGCGGCTATGACGTTCTTTGCGATGTACCTGCACATGTAGCAGGCCGACCTGTCGACCTTTGAGGGGTCCTTGCCGGAGAACGCCCCGCCGCCGTGCCTGCCAAAGCCACCGTACGTGTCCACGATGATCTTGCGCCCGGTAAGGCCCGTGTCGCCGTGCGGCCCGCCGATCTCAAACCTGCCGGTCGGGTTGATGTGCGCCCTGACGCCGTCGTTCCACAGGTCTCCCAAGACGGGCTTGATCACGCGGGATATGATCCCCTCCCTGATGTCCTGCTGGCTCACGTCAGGCGAGTGCTGCGTGGATATGACCACCGCCGTTACCCCTGCGGGCTTGCCGCCCTCGTACTTTACGGACACCTGGGACTTGCCGTCGGGCCTGACCCACGGCAGCGTGCCGTCCCTCCTGACCCGGGACAGCATTCTGGTCAGCTTGTGCGCGAGCAGGATGGGCATGGGCATCATCTCGGGCGTCTCGTTTGTGGCGTATCCGAACATTATTCCCTGGTCGCCTGCGCCCTGCTCCCCTCCCTCCCTTTCGTCCACGCCGCGGCTGATGTCGGGGCTCTGGGCATGGAGCATCAGTCTCACCTCGCACGTGTCGGCGTCGAACTTTAGAGCCGAGTCGTCGTATCCTATCTCCCTGATTACCGTCCTTGCCAGCCTCTCTTGCGCGGGCCCGTCAAGGGCCGCCTTTGACGTGACCTCCCCGGACACCATGACAAAGTCCGTGGTTACGAGCGTCTCTATCGCGACCCGGGAGTCGGGGTCCTGCTTCAGGTACTCGTCTAGAAACGCGTCGGAGACGCTGTCGCATATCTTGTCGGGATGCCCCTCGGTTACCGACTCGGATGTAAACAGAAAGTTCTCGTTGTCGGACATCATGCCGCGCCCCGTCTTGCTGCCGCTATCATCATCGTCATGACAATCAGAGTTCGTTTTCCATCTTTATGAACAGAACGTTGTTTCCCCTCACGATGACCCTGCCGTAGTTTGCTATCGTCTTGCCGCCGTGGCGCTCCTCTGCGTCGGTCATTATGAGGTTCATGTATGCATCGATGTTGCTCATCTTTCCCTTGTATTCGACCTCGTTCTTGAGCCGGACCGTGACCTGCCTCCTCGTACTCTTCTGCAGGGCCGTTAGGGGGCGCTTTGCCACGCTTGCTTGGGACAATGTCTATCGATCTGAGCATCGATGTCTTGAATAAAAGCCTTATGTGCTGCGCCGTGCCTGTCTGCGCATGGAGCGCCGGCCCGACTCGCTTGCGGGTTCCGGACAGGCCCCGGCAGGATCGCCGCGGGGAGCCGGCCCCGGCTGCGACGCTGACGCCTCGGCCGCCGCCCTGGGTAATGCGCGGCGCGTCCCGATCGGCATCGCCGCAGTCGACGACATGCTGGGCGGCGGCATCCCGCCGGGCATCATAGTGGACGTGTTTGGCGGCCACGGCACGGGCAAGACCCAGATTATGATGCAGGCGGCGGCCAGGTTTGCCGCGTGCGGAAAGAGAGTCCTGTTTGTGGACACGGCAGGCACGTTCCGGCCCGTGCGCGTGCTCCAGATGGTGGGCGCCTCGGCGAGTCGCGAGGCCATACTCGGCATGATATCTGTTGCCAGGGTTCAGAACGTGGCCGAGCAGGAGGGCGTGGTTGCAAGGTTGCTGCAGCAGCAGCCGCCGCGGCACGGGCCCGCGGAGTTTGACCTCGTCGCGGTTGACAGCCTGACTGACCTGTTCTCCTACGAGTACAGCAGGTACGGGGACCTGCGCGAGCGCAACAGGCTGTTCTTTGGATACATGCGGAGCCTTGCACGGCTCGCCGTGCACCGCGGCGTGACCGTAATGACGTCAAACGTCGTGAGGACGTCGGGCGATGCAGAAGTTGAGAACATGGCCGCCGAGATCGACATGTTTGCGCATGTCCGGATACGCTTGGCCAGGGAGGAGGTGGATTCCTCTGCCGCTGCCGCTGCCACGCGCGCAGCCGGCAAGGTACTCTACGGGTACGCGTCATGCGTCATGCTGGACTCCCCATATCGTAACGGGGGAGGCGGCGGCCGCGACGGCCGTCACAACAATCGTGACGATAACAGTCGTGACGATAATTATGACGACAACAATGACGGCCGCGCCCACGCTGGCGATTATGGGCCGGCGCGCGACCATAAAAGAAGCGGCGGCGGCGGCGAAAACTACGGCGTAAAGTTCTCATACAGGATAAAGTCCGGTGGCATTATGACATCTGGTTACAATTCTGATCCAAGCCGCAGCGGCATCAACCTGCCATGATTGCGCGACAGCGGCGAAGCGACAAAAGGAAGCGGCAGTATGGCACCACCACACAAAACCGGTTATGACTTCGTCCGGCCTGTCCTTGTTCTCTTCAGATTCTCCATGATTGCATCGTAGGGGCTGTCCATGTCCGCGTCCTCCTCCAGCAGGTCATCTACGAACCTGCTGCTGTCCTGCTTCCATCCGAGCACCTTCCGCAGATCCTTTTCAAACCTGGAGTAGGCGTCCCGTTTTGTCTTGGATACCTCGTAGTCGTTCTTGCCCGTGTTGATGCTGCCCGTCATGGAGGCAAATATGATGTGCGTGTCAATCTTGTCCTCCGGTATGTCCTCCGTACGCGACAGCATCTTCTTGTATGCGGACAGCTGCTTGCGGTGGTCACTGGCATTCGTTGCCGTCCTGTCCGTCTTGTAGTCTATGACGAGGTATCCGGAATCGTGCCTGAATATGGCGTCGATCTGGCCGCTGAATATCATGCCGTCCCCGTCATAATTGGTTATGTCGCTGACAGGCACTTCCATTCGCTTCTCAAGCGCATGCACCTTGAGGTTCCGGTATTCGGATCCAAGCACTCCTATTGCGTCCAGCGCGTTCCGTATAGATTCTTTCATCCGCTCGTTTGTACCGCTTCCGTCCGTGTCGTAATCCTCTGCCGCACCCTCTGCGTCCTGCTTGCCGCTGAGTACGTCGTACATGGCCCTGTGGAAGTTCCTGCCGAATATTGTGCCCTTGTTCTCGGCGCGCGGTATACTGAATATATTTTTCAGAAACTTCGACGGCTTGGCCGCGATGCCAGAGTATGAGAGGCGCTCCAGACTCTCAAAATAGTCCGCAATCCGCTTCTCTATCCAGCCGTCCCGGCCGTCCCGGCCAAGCAGGCTCATCGACTCCTTTAGCTTGCCTGCTACGAACATAGAGTACGCCTCCCTGTATCTTGCCTGTTCTTTTTCTGCCGCCGTCGGACCTGCCTCTTCTTCCTCCATTGATTCATCCTCTACCAGTTCGCACAGGCCCTTTATGCCAAAGTCTTTCCCGTCGCTAGTTATGACCGCAAGTCTCTCCCTTGCCCTCGTGAACGCGACAAAATGGAGTCTGGATTGCTCACCCTCCAGCTCGCCGCTGACGTCGGTTCCTACGGACTGCATTATGGCCGTCTTCACTATGTCGATGAACTTTGTCCTGTCGCCCCTGGTCTCCTTTGGCAGGTATATCACCACGTCATACTCTTGGCCCTTTGCCTTGTGGACCGTGCTGACCGTTATGTCCCCCCCTCCCGTTTTCTTGCCCGCGTCAGTTTTGTCGTCATCCCATCTCCCCCCCTCCGCACCGGCCCCCGGCTTCGCGCCTATGGCAAGGTATTCAAACAGCCCCTCTCGCGTGGGAAAGTCAAACGTTAGGTACTGGTCGATGTTCTGTTTTATCGAGACCGCAGTGGAGAACCACTCGGGGCCGTGCGCCACGCATATGGGAAGTATGGTATTATCAAAGAGCTCGTCCAGCTCGTCGGCCGTCATCCCGCACCCCCACTTCTTCATCTTTTCAAGGCCGGGGTCGTCCCTTCCCTCCCCCCTGTCCGCATCTAGGGTCTCGGCAAGCTCGAGGGCCTCGTCAAGCGGATATGGGGATAGGACGGTGAGGGCCGCCTGAATCTTGTATTTCACGTCGTCGTGCAGCATCCCCTCAAGAAAGCTGGCAATGTGCTCCTTTGCCTTGTCGGCGGTGATTTTTGACGCGGTGATCCTGTGCGGTATCTTCTCCGCATCCAGAAGCTCGGAGATCCGCACGATCTGGTAGTTGCTTCTCGTCAGTATCCCTATCCTTTTTCCGAGGTTCTCCCTTACCAGCCTTAACATGTTCAGGTACGGGGCCTTGGTTGAGATCACCAGCGGCATCTCCCCCGACTTGTCGGATCTGAACTTTTCAAGGTCTTCTTTGGCCTCCTCGTCGGGGCCTGCCCTGTCAAGGTAGTACCGCTTTGCATAATCCAGAATCTGGTTTGTGCTGCGCCTGTTGGCCGAGAGCAGCAGCTTTTCGCATATCTTTTGAAAGTCCTTTAGGTACTCTGTCGAGCCCCCCTGAAACCCGAATATGGCCTGCTTTTCATCGCCTACGAGGAATATGTTCTCCGCCACCCGCCTTGCAATCTCGGCCTCCATCCTGTTCATGTCCTGCATCTCGTCGATCAGCGCGTGCTTGAACAGAGGCCCGTCGAACCTTTCAAGAAACTTGATCAGCATGTCGGTATAGTCTATCGCGTCCTGCTTTGACTCCTCGTAGTCCTTGTATGCGGCAGTGAAGTACTTTAGAAACGCCTGCATCTCCTCCATCGTGTATGAGCTTTTTTCGATGTAGTCCTTGTGGTCCTGCTCTAGCCGCGCCGACACCTCTGGGATGCTTATCCTGTCAGGCGTCACCCCAAAGCTCTTGATGTACTGGATTGCGTTAGTGGCGGCCGGTACAATCTCGTCTATTACGTACTTTTTGCTATAATTGAACGCCTTGTTGTCCTTGAAGCTCTTGTATATCGAGTACCTTATGCGGTTCTCGTCGACTGCCATCTCGTCGATCTGGCCCGAGTCAAGAAGGCGCTCGTAGGCAAAGCTGTGAAACGTGTGTATGTGGACTTTTTTCACATGGGCGGAAAACTTGTCCCTACCCTGCCTGTTGATCGCGTCGTACATCTCTTTTTTTGCCTTTTTGGTAAACGTTATGCACACAATGTCGTCGGGGTCGACGCCCTCCTCCAGCAGCTGCACGACCTTGAGCGACAGCGTGGTGGTCTTTCCGGTCCCGGGGTTGGACACCACGATGGAGTTGCCTTTGGACTCGATTATCTGCTGCTGCTCTTCTGAGGGCTGTATCCCGTCTTCCATTAGCGGCCGTTCGCCCCCTCTTGCGCACCACGCACGAGTTCTGGAATCTTGGCACTCGACGAGACGGATCTTGGCGAGCCAATCCAGAGGGGAGTATGAACGGCTGCGATTGGACGGCGCCCCTCGCGCAGTAGAGTTAGTAAGATATGTTGCGACAGTATCATGAGGGACTGTTCTCTCCCAAGGCAGTATTCGCGAAAATCCATCACTAACTATGGATCAATTTCATGCGTTTGAAAACTCTTTGTTTTCAGCCTCAGGTCAGTTCCTGACAGTCTAGGAAATTTCGATATTTATGGCACCAACCAGGTTCATGTTAGTCAAAAATTCTCTTGCGTCCGGTTTTGCTCGAGATAAAGACTTACGGCCTCTTTGATGTTGGATACCGCCTCTTCCATCGTATCGCCCTGCGTGGCGACTCCTGTGGACACCTCCTTTATCACATACGCGTCATCCTCTTTCCAAAGCACAGTATGCATATTCATCAAACTCATCCGAGACTATTCAAATTTTAATCTTCATCTGGCATCCCCGGCAACAGGTCAGGTCGAACATAAGGTCAACTTTTTTGATCGTGCGGGCTTGCTCTGCAAGCAGGATCCACGCTTATGGGGAAAAAGATTCGGGGCAGTCGTGCACTGTCGTCCCCGGCCCAGCATGCCACACGCACACGGGCATCGTGTGACGGGATCGCCAGACTACGCCGGGCTTAAGATTTTTAACGGTAGGCATGGCCTGCCCGGCATGGCGGACATATTTGATTACATCCCGATTATCTGCACCGTACTGTTTGCCGCCGGGATAGTGGGGGCAATCCTATATGAGCGGGCGCGCTCCAGTCCCATTGATGATTCGGCAGGGAGGAGGGGCAGAAAGGCAGCACCGGCGGCAACAGCAGCCGACACCGCCGCCGCCACGCCCCCCGCAGGGACCGGGGCAGAGAAGGCAGCAGACGCCGGGGACGCGGCAGAAACCGCCGATACCACCACCACAACGACGACCACCGCCACCACCAGAAAGCCAAAGGCGGCCAAGTCAAGAAGGAGATCGCGCCGCCATTCTTGAAGAGACGTTTGCAGGGTTCGGGTTCGAAAGCCTGACTGAGATCCAGTCAAAGGCCTCACCTGTCATACTGCAAAAGCGCGACTGCCTGGCAGTCGCGCCCACCGGCTCCGGCAAGACGGAGTGCTCTGTAATACCGATATTCTCCATTCTCAGATCCGAGAGTTCCGGCAATGGCGGCCGCGGTGGCATCCGCGCCCTGTACATCACCCCGCTGCGGGCGCTCAACCGCGACGTGTTCCGGCGCATCTCGAGATACGCGGAGCTCTGCGGGCTTGAGATCGGCGTCAGGCACGGGGACACCCCGCAGAGCCGCCGGCGAAAGATGGCCGAAAACCCCCCGGACGTCATGATTACCACGCCCGAGACGCTCGTCGTGCTACTGAGCCAGGAGAAGATGCTCGCCGCCCTTGCCAGCCTGGAGTGGGTCGTGATAGACGAGGTGCACGAGCTGCTTGCAAGCGAGCGGGGCTCGCAGCTCTCGCTGAGCCTGGAGAGGCTCGAGCTCAACTCCAAAAGGCCCCTTACCCGCATCGGGCTCTCTGCCACGGTCGGAAACGTGTCGGACGCGGCAAAGTTCGTCTCCGGCGCACGGCGGCGCTGCCGCATCGTCCAGGACAGGTCCTTGCGGAAGTACGACGTTGACATCGAGTACGTGGAGGGCACCATATCGGACGCGGCCCGCGCCATACACGCGAGGATTACGCAGTCCGGGCTGGACTCGCCCGTCCTGCTGTTTGCAAACACGCGCGGCGAGGCGGAGTTTCTGGCATCCGTGCTAAAGGAGATCGGCAAGACGCCCGTCGAGCTGCACCACGGCTCCCTCTCCAAGTCGGTCAGGGAGGAGACCGAGCAGCTACTCCGCGAGGGGAGCGGCCTCCGCATCATAGCGTGCACGTCGTCGCTTGAGCTGGGAATCGACATCGGCTCAGTCGAGCTGGTGGTGCACTACGGCTCCCCCCGGCAGGTCTCAAAGTTTGTCCAGCGGATAGGCCGCAGCAGGCACGTGCGCGACGCGTCGGCGCGGGGCCTGATAATCACGAACAGCGCGGATGACGAGCTGGAGGCGCGCGCCATAATGGAGCGCGTCGGCGCGGGGTCGATAGAACAGCAGCGGATCCATGTGGCCCCGCTTGACGTCCTGGCCCACCACATGGTGGGGCTCTCCATGCAGGCAGGCCCCCGCAGCATCAGGGTGGACGCCGCACTCGACGTGGTAAGGCGGGCCTATCCGTACCGCGACATTACGATTGAGGAGTTCTCGCAGGTCCTCGAGCAGCTGGACGCGAGCCGCCTGATCACGTATGACCGGGACGGCATGACGTTTGAAAAGTCGGGCCGGTACATGCTCTACCACTTTGAGAACCTGTCGACCATCCCGGACATGCTGAGGTTCAAGGTGTTTGACAGCACGAACCGCCGCATAATAGGGACGCTCGACCAGAGGTTCGTGGGGGACCACGGCGAGCAGGGCAACATCTTCGTGCTCAGGGGCTCGCAGTGGCGCATCCTCAACGTGGATGAAAAGTCGTTTGCGGTGAACGTGGAGCCCCTGCGGTCAGGCGGCGGCAGTGCCGCAGACCCAGCCACAAGGACCGTCCCGTACTGGGAGGGCGAGAGCATTCCGGTGGACTATGAGACGGCCCGCAGGGTCGGCCTGCTCCGCGGCATGATAAGGAGCGGCAAGATGGAGGTCCAGAACAAGGTAATGGGGGGGCTGACCTTTGAGGTGGCCGCGTCAGGGGACGGCGGCGATGATGATCCCAGCAGTAACGACGGCGGCGACAAAAGCAAAAGCAAAGACGAAAGCAACGGCAAAAACAACAGCAACAACAAAACCACCGCTCTCCCAAACATCATACCGGTCGAGTCGCAGCGCTCGCGCGGAATAATAGTGCTACACGGGTGCTTTGGCAGCAGGATAAACGCGACGCTCTCCACACTGCTCTCCTCCATGCTCTCCGGCCTCACGGGCTCCAGAATAGACTCGCGCTCTGACGGGTACCGGATAGTTCTGTCGTCCTCGTCGGCCCGCATATCCGAGCCGCTACTCTCGCGGGTTCTCGGCGACGAATACGACGATCTGGCGGGAATGGTCGGCTCCTCGCTTGCGGGCACGCACAACGTCAACTGGCGCGTCTGGTGCGTGGCAAAGAGGTTCGGCGTGCTGGGCCGCGACGCCGTCTACGAGTCAAGGTCGGCCCGCTTTCTGTACGAGCGCCATGCCGGCACGCCCATCGTAAGGGAGGCGCTCAGGGAGCTGTTCCATGACAAGTATGACCTGGACGGGTGCAAGGCCGTCCTGGAGGGTGTGCGCAGCGGCCGCATACGGGTGTCGTGGACCGAGGTGGACGGGTTCTCGGGACTGGCGGCGCCCATCCTGGACCACACTGCCAGATACTACTCGTCTCCCACCGCGCTCGACCGCGGCATAATCGAACTGGTAAAGGCTAGGCTGGCAAAGACAAAGCACCGCATAGTATGCGTCCGCTGCGGCAGGTGGGAGCGGCTGGTCGAGACGCGCGACGTGGTGGGGCCGCTCGCATGCCCGCACTGCAGGGGCAGGCAGGTAGCGGTGACGTTCCATTCCGATACGGACCTGCCCGGCATAGTGCGCAAGAGGGCTGCAGGCCAGAGGGTTACGGCCGAGGAGAAGCGCAAGTTTGAGCGCGCATGGAAGGTCGCGTCGCTGATAGAGTCGTTTGGGCCCACCGCCGTCGTGGTGATGTCCGGGTACGGGGTGGGCGCCGACACGGCCGCGCGCATACTGCGCAACATGATAGGTGGCGACGAGGACAACCTCATAAAGCAGATCTACGAGGCCGAGAGGCAGTATGTCGTAACCCGCGGGTTCTGGGACTGATACGCATGAGGCAGGGCCGTCCTCCCCCCTCGGCAGAGGCTGGCC
>JAGWAX010000024.1:0-325 GCA_021296175.1 Nitrosopumilaceae archaeon
CGCCAAAGACGGCGCCCGCTATGACGGACGCACCCACGACACCATTGGCGTCAAGGTATGGAGTTCCCGATCCGGATGAAGGATTGGCTTCCGCCGACTCGATTCTCCTTCTCTGAATCTCCAGTATCTCTTCAAGCGTATGAGCACCGGTCTCTCCGCCACCGCCGACATTGCCCATATACTGGGCAGTTGCGATCGATGCGGCGCCCATGGCGCCAAAGAAAAAGACCGACAGCATGGTTGCTGTTAGTAGTACTTTCGTGTTCATAGCGTTTACCTACGGTGATTGTGATTGTTAGTTATTTAAAACTTTATTCTGCACAGC
>JAGWAX010000024.1:480-18180 GCA_021296175.1 Nitrosopumilaceae archaeon
CCGCCAAAGACGGCGCCCGCTATGACGGACGCACCCACGACACCATTGGCGTCAAGGTATGGAGTTCCCGATCCGGATGCAGGATTGGCCTCTGCAGAACCCATCCTCTCCCGAACCTCGATCAGCGGTTCCTCGATCAGCGGTTCCTCGATCAGCGGTTCCTCGAGCGTAGGAGCGATGGGATCTCCGTCACTGTCGACATTGCCCATATACTGGGCAGATGCGATCGATGCAGCGCCCACGGCGCCAAAGAAAAAGACCGACAGCATGTTGCCGCTAGTAGTACTTTCGTGTCCATAGCATTTACCTACTAGTAGGGGGTGATGCCTCTTAAGCCTATTCCGTGTGTAGTGGTCAGTCTCAAACCACACACGCAGGCGCAGCTGCACACGCAGGCGCAGCTGCACACGCAGGCGCAGCTGCACACGCAGGCGCAGCTGCACTCAATTGGTAAGGTTTAATTTGATACCACAGTTAGCAGGGGGCATGGGCCGAATGCACACGCACAGACACGGCAAGTCACATTCCATCAGGCCGCACGTACTGACAAAGCCCGAATGGGTAAAGCAGTCGGCAGACGAGATAGAGAAGATGGTAGTCAAGTACTCAAAGGACGGTATGACCCCGAGCCAGATAGGCATAAAGCTCAGGGATCAGCACGCCATCCCGCTTGTCAAGGTGGTGGCGGACAAGACGATGGGAAGGATACTGGAGGAGAACGGCCTTAGGCCCGACATGCCGGAGGATCTTGAGAACATGGTAAGAAAGGCAATAGGCCTGCAGAAGCACCTCAAGGAGAACCACGGCGACCGCAGAAACATCAGGTCGCTTGAGCTCATCGAGGCAAAGGTACACCGGTTGTCCGTATACTACAAGAAGATAGGGCGGATACCCAGAACTTGGAAATATAAATCAGTCGTGGCCCAACTCGAGTAATGCCCTCCCCGCCACAATCGCCAACAGAGACGCGGACCGAACCTGACACCTCGATTGACGCTTCGATGGGAGCTCTCCGCGACAGGATAAACGACTGCATAAAGTCAGACGGCAGCATCCAGGTTCTGACCCACATAGACTGCGACGGCCTCACGTCGGGCGGCATCATGACAAAGGCCCTGATCAGGGCCGGCGCCAAGTGCGCGCTGAGCACCGCAAAGGAGTTTAGCGACGCCGCGATAGGGCTGCTCAAGTCTAGGGATCATGACTTCTGCATAATAACGGATCTGGGCGGGGGGTTTGCATCAAAACTGAACAAGTCGCTCGGGGCTGGCAAGTGGGCAATACTCGACCACCACCAGATACCGGAGGAGGAGAACGGCGAGGAGGGTGTGATAAACGCGTGGAAGTACGGTATCGACGGCGGCAGGGAGATATCAGCAGGCGGCATGGCGTACTTGGCGTCAGCCGCGCTCGACGACGGCAACTCGGATCTCTCCACGATGGCAGTGGTCGCCGCCCTGGGCGACAGACAGGACCAGGGCGAACGGAGGTCGTTTGTGGGAAAGAACTTTGAGATTGCAGAGACTGCAAAGAGGCTGGGAATGCTTGACGTGGACATGGACCTGCTGCTGTTTGGAAGGGAGACAAAGCCGCTTGCCGACGCGCTGGCCTACACGTCGCAGCCGTACATCGACGGGCTCACGTGGAACCGTGACACATGCTACTCCCTTCTGACATCGTCGGACGTAAGGCTGAAGGAGGGGGGACGGTGGCGCGTGCCGGCGGAGCTTGACGAGGACGAGAAAAAGCGCGTGATCGAGTCCATCGCGCAGTTTGCGTCGGGGGAGAGGGCCACGGAGATAATGTCGGAGCTTATCGGGTACACGTACACGTTCCCAAAGGAGGACGGGCGCGGATTCCTGAGGGATGCAAGGGAGTTTTCCACCATGCTCAACTCGTGCGGAAGGATAAGCAGGGCCGGAATCGGGATCGCGATATGTATGGGAGACCGCAGCAGGAGCCTGCTGGAGGGCGAGGCGATACTAAAGGACTACAGGGGCAGGATAAGGAATTGCATCAATATACTGACAAACGAGAGGTGGCGCATATCGGCAATGCCGGACAAGCCGTACATCACGGTCAACGCCCAGGACGTGGTGCAGGAGACGATGTCGGGGACCATATCATCCATCATGGCCGGGGCCCCCAAGAACTCGGGCAAGATCGTGGTACTGTGGACAAAGGCGGAGGAAGAGTCCATGATAAAGTTCTCTGCGCGCCGCGCCTCGGACACGGCAAGCGGGGGCGCCGCGAATGCGGTCAATCTGGGCGAGCTGATGGGCGCCTCGGCGGCCGCGTGCGGCGGGGTGGGCGGCGGGCACAGCGCGGCGGCGGGCGCCAAGATAACTAAAGACAAATTGGATGATTTCCTGAAGGTTCTAGATGAGAATGTCTCTAAGATGCGCGGTACAGGTAAGGATTAGCGATCTGTCAGAATCGCAGGCCGGATCGGTCATAGCCGCGCTGGAACCGGACAATTCCGGGATGCCGGAGGGCCTCGGCGTTGCGGCAAGGTACGGCGAAGAGGGGGACGGGGCCGGCAGGATCCTGACGCTGGAGTTTGAAGGCGTGGAGGACGGCGGAGGGAAGGGCGGCGTGCGCGCGGTGCACGCCATGGGCAGCCTGGTCGGAACCGTCGACGAGGTGCTGGAGCACGTGCAGGTCGCGCTAAAGGTGATGGACAGTGCTTGACCCGGACGCGATAAAGGACCGCACAGAGGAGGTGAGGGAGATGCTCAAGGCCCGCTCCGTCCCATACGACCTCGACGCGCTGGTCGTCCTGGACGCGGAGAGGAGGAGAACCATAATCGCGGCAGACGATCTGCGCGCAAAAAGGAACAGGATGGGCGTCGGCATAGCGCAGGCAAAAAAGAGGGGCGAGGACGCGTCACGTATGATATCGCAGATGGGCAGGATGTCCTCCGACCTTGACGGCGCGATCGCCAAGTGCGACGAGGCAGAGTCGGCATACCGCAAGATGGCAAGGGCCATACCAAACATGATAGACAGTAGTGTGCCGGTGGGCCCCGACGACTCTGCAAACGTCCAAGTCAGGACGTGGGGCGACGTTTCGCGCCTTGGGAGGGGCGGCGGCGGGTACGAGCCAAAAAACCACGTCGACATCGCAGAGGGACTGGACCTCATAGACCTGAAGAGGGCCGCCAAGGCGGCGGGCGCTAGGTTCTACTACCTAAAGGGCGACTTGGCGCGCCTGAACTATGCCCTGATACGGCTTGCGCTCGACTATCTCGCAGAGAGGGAGTACGTGGCCGTCCAGCCGCCATACATGATAAACCGCGACTCGATGGAGGGGGCCGTGATTGCAGACGACTTTGAGGACGTGATATACAAGATAGACGGCGAGGACCTGTATATGATAGGGACGTCGGAGCACGCGATTGCCGCGATGCACGCAGACGAGATACTGGATGGCACGACGCTTCCGATAAGGTACGCGGGGGTCAGCCCGTGCTTTAGAAGGGAGGCGGGATCCCACGGGCGCGACCAGAAGGGAATATTCCGGGTGCACCAGTTCGAGAAGATAGAGCAGTTCGTGTTTGCCAGGCCCGAGGATTCGTGGGCCGAGCACGAGAGGATGCTGCAGACCGCAGAAGGGTTCTACAAGAAACTGGGCATTCCGCACCGCACCATGCTGCTGTCCTCCGGCGACATGGGCAAGACGTCTGCAAAGACTTACGACATAGAGGCCTGGATGGCAGGCCAGCACGCATACAGGGAGATCGTCTCGTGCTCCAACTGCCTCGAGTACCAAGCAAGGAGGCTCAAGATAAGGTTCAGGGACCGCACCAACGACGCCACCACGTACGTCCACACGCTGAACAGCACGCTCGTGGCGACCACCAGGGTGCTGGTGGCCATAATGGAGGACTTTCAGACCGCGGACAGACACGTTGCGGTGCCGGACGCACTGATCCCGTACATGGGCGGGCAGAAGACGATCTAGAGGCGCGGCGGCGCCTGCTACCTGCCTAGCAGATCCCGGCGGCAAAACACCGGATGCAGTCCCAAGCACTCTTGGCATGCGTGCAAGATCCAGCGCGTGGTCATCTGGTCGGGGGCCGGCGGCCCGCTTGATTACCCTTATATTTTAGCCTCAGGGGCTAGAATAATTGGCACGCCGGAAGGGCAGGGTAAAAGACAAGTGGCGCGAAAAGCGCTGGGTTACCGTGTACGCCCCCCAGTCGTTTAACAGCGTCCAGATAGGGTACATACCGATTACAGTCGACGAGACGGCGATAGGCCGCGTCATGGAGGTTACGCTGCACGACATACTCAAGGGGGATGCCTCGCAGTACCAGTACAAGATGTACTTTCAGATATCCAAGGTGGACGGCGACAAGGCGCACACAATATTCAAGAGGTTCGAGTATTCCAAAGAGTTCCTGAGAAGCCTGGTCAGGAGGGGCTCCTCTAAGATCAACCTTACGACGGACATCAAGACAAGCGACGGGTACATCTTTCGCATAAAGATCATCGCCCTGACCCACAGGCAGCTGAACACTTCGCGGCAGCACGCGCTCAGGCTTATTGCGCAGGATATAATCAACAAGACCGTCCCAGGAATGACCATAGAGCAGTTCGTGCAGGCCACCTGTTACAGCAAGATCAACTCGGACATCATGGCCGCGTTCAAAAAGGTGATCAGAGTGAGGCACGTCGGGCTTGAAAAGGTAAAGCTGATCCGGACCGCAGAAAAGGAGACCGTCCTGCTGCAAGCATGATAGACAATTGTTTGACAACGCAGGCCCCTGATCATAACCGGCGCCACCAGCCACAATCATAACCAATCATGATCATAGCCAACGCAGATACATGACAGGTGGCGCCGCGTCCAGTGACATGGCGACACTGCAATGACGCATGCAGTCACATCCGGCCTACTCGACGCCGACGGGCGCCACATGACATATTTTGAAGACGGTGAGACGCGCAACGATGCCAAGAGAAAGAAAGATGGAGGTGTCGGCAAGCGTGATCGTGCACGCAACTGAGGATCCCAGAATAATTACAGGTGCCGCAAGCCAGATGCTGGGAATACAGGAGGACACATTTACCGGCACCAACACCACCGGCCACTTTGGCAACCCGATATCGGTATATGACGCGAATATTACGGGCGCGGACGCGGCGCTGTCTGTGCGGAGGTTTGTTGGCATGTTGTCAGGCAAGGATGTGGACGCCTTGGCAGTCCAGATTCAGGAGAGGACGGTCGACTCAAGGCTCCACCTCAGGATAGACAAACAGGTTCTGATCAGGAACGGGCGCCCGGAGATAATCGGACTGCATAGATCGGAGGGGCGTGAGGGGGAGTGGAAGGAGAACGGCGGCAGTAAAGACGCCATAAAGATAAAGATTCACACCCCCATATACAGCAAAAAGGACGCCGTGCCCACGTTTGCAGAGATACTGCGAGGCAGTGCATAATGAAGATTTACGGCGTGAACTCTGTTTGTATGAGATGTTCAAACAACAAATGAACACACCGATTCTTGCTCACGGGCGGAGTATATAACACTAAGCGGCGCGAGGTGTTCCTGCAGAGGCGGAAAACTGCCCCGACGCCCTATCCGGGCCCCGCCAGTCACTAACGCGACCGGCCTGCCCTCATGTGCACGGAGGCCGGGCACGATTAAATACCAAACACGGCACAGACCGTCAGGGAATGAGGAGATAACAGCCGCTCCAGTCCGAGCCCAGAGGCAGTGAGGATCCCGCGACGAACCGACCCTTTACCATCAGACAGAGCAGCCGGCATTAGATAAAAGACACCCGCAGGGGCGACAAGTGCAGGATGGTAAATTATGCGCCGCACGGCTCCGGCAGACGCGGCTGCCGGTTAGCCAATCCCGCGTTTGTAATGTGGTGGCGATTGGGCGGCTGTGGGATGATCGGCGGCGTGCGGGATGCGTGCAGGTGACGGCCCTGCATACTGCTGTTCAAACCCGGATGCAGGGGAAAAAGCGGGCCGCGGCAGCATGGCGTTCGTGCGCGAACGCCGAGATCGGCAGACGTACCCCCACAAGAGGCCACCGCGTCCATCAGAGAACCGCCCCCGCATGATTTTAAATACGGATAGGTGAACTCGGACATGTTGGCAGACGCATACGACGTGATAGTCGCAGGGGGAGGCCTGGCAGGCACGATAGCCGCCCAGTCCGTATCCCACTACACCAACCAGAATGCGAGCATACTCGTGATAGACCGCAACCCCCAGTACATGCCGGGCAGAAAGTCCCTGGCCGGATGGGTGTGCGGGGACGCGTGCTCAAAGGAGGCAGTCGACTACATGACGGAGCACATAGGAATCAGATGGACCGAGCCCGAGATCGAGCACGATGTCAAGGGGGTGATGGCGTTCTCGCCGGACAGGGAGACGTCCATACCGTTTGACGGGGACGGATACATGCTAAACAGGCAGAAGCTTCCAGAGATTCAGAACGCAAGGTGCCAAAAGGCCGGCATCGAGTTTGACTACGAGATCAACCTTACCGGGTTAGAATACGAGAATGGCAACGGCCAGGTAGTCGGGGTCAGGGGCATTGACAACAAGACTGGCCAGCCATACTCAAAGTCGTCCAAGGTGGTGGTCGACGCGACCGGCGTCACGTCGATGCTCCGCAACGGGATAAAGAACACCACGAAGGTGGAGAGGAGAATAGACAGGCGCGACCTGGAGTCCACCGGCAGGTACATCATGTACTTTGAAAAGGCAGAGGAGGATCTGTCCGACTTTGATCCGGACTACTGCATAATACACCTCGACCAGGATATAGCGCCGGGGGGATACGGCTGGGTCTTTCCAAAGGGGGACGACAAGGTAAACATAGGACTGGGCGTGGAAAAGTCGCTGCTCAAAAGGAGAAACGAGAGGCTCGGCAAGCGTGACAACGTCGAGTCCCTGATGTTGGAATATTTGAACAGAAACAGGGCGATAGCAAACCCCAGGCTGTCGGCCGACCCGGAGGACGAGCACAACAACTCCGGAATATTCCAGGTGTCGGTAAGGCGCCAGAACGACTGCATGGTGTCCGGAGGATACCTTCTTGTCGGGGACTCGGCGTGGATGCCAAAGCCGATTGACGCGGGTGGAATCGGGCCCGCCCTGATTGCGGGCACGATACTGGGCAGGTGCGTTGCAACGGCGCTGGAGGCCCAGGACGTCACAGAGAGGGGGCTGTGGCAGTACAATCTCGACTTTATAGAGGAGTACGGCTACAAGACGGCCGGGCTGGAGCTCTTCCGCAGGCTTGTCCAGCAGATGACAAACGAGCAGATCAGTTACGGCATGAAGCACTTTCTGGGCAACATGGACGTGGAGTCGATAAGCAAGGGGGAGCACCCCGACTTTTCCGGGCTGGGCAAGCTGAGCATGATAATCAGGGGCGCCATGAACAAGACCGTGGCAGACGGCCTGCGGTACACCTCAAAGGAGAACCAGTGGCTCGTGAACCACTACGGGAACTATCCAAGCGAGCCGTCTGGCTTTGACGCATGGAACAGGGAGCTGCACGGCAGAATGGATGCCGCCTTTGCAAGGGTGGCCTCCTTTGGCAGCTGACGGGACGCCTGCCGGCAGAACCCCACAGATGGTTGCGGTATTAATGAGTGCACGGTGATGGTACGCGATACCGCTGGCGCGGCGCATCATTATCATCTAGTTAAAATATCGCACGCACGCATCAGCATCAGTGTCAACTGGAGAGCCGCATCAAGTATCGTCACCGTCACCGTCACCAAAAACGCCATCACAGAACGGGCCATCCGCCACATCAGGTAACTCGTCCAAAAACGCAGCGCCGCCATATCTGGACTGGAACGGCTCGCTTGAGATACTGCGCAACGCGTACGAGTCGGGACTCTTTGTACTCGTGATAGGCCCAAAGGGCACGGGCAAGACGTCGCTTGTAAGGGAGTTTGCGCGCATTACCGGGGAGAGGACGGGCAGGGAGAACGACGGCCTCGAGTCGATCAACTTTAGCCTCAGGACACGCGAGAGCCACCTCGTCGGCTCAAAGACGCTCAGCGGGGGTGACGTCACCTTCGAGGAGGGAATACTCGTGCGGTCGATGAGAGGCGGGGGCATGCTATACCTAGACGAGATAAACGCGGCCGAGGCCGACGTGCTGCTGAGGCTTGACGAGGCCCTTGACGACAGGCGCCAGCTCGTGCTAAAAGAGTCGTCGGCAATGGAGATAGTGCGGGCGGGCAGCGACTGGTTTGTGGTCGCAACGATAAACCCGCTTACGCACAGCGGCACAAAGGAGCTGCCGCCCCAGCTCTTGAGTAGGTTTCCAGTAAGGATAAAGCTAGAGTATCCGCCCGAGGACGTTGAGATTGAGATTGTAAGAGCGCACTTTGGGGACAGCCACGACGGCGCGGGGCGCGGAGAGGACATCATGCAGGCCGTAAAGCTTGCCAACACGCTGCGGCAGGCGGCCGCCGTGGAGGAGCTGTTCTACTCGCCCAGCATCAGGGAGACCATCGCGTTTGCAAAACTGCTTGGGAGGGGCGTGCCGGCAAGAAAGGCGGCCGACTGGGTGTTTGGGAACGTGTACGCGCAGTGGGGCCAGATAGAGCACCAGAAGGTGAGCGACGTGATAACCTCGATGTTCGGGGAGCGGGAGCCGGCATGAGCAGTGGTGGCGGCGGCGACGGCACCGGTTGCAGGTGATTGCCGTGGATGCACATGCCGCCGCGACGCCTGGAGTCACACGCGGGGCGCGGCGGCAGATCAAGATCTCAGCCGAGTCTCTGATGGAGATAGCCACCTTTCTTGCAAGAAGATGGTCGGAAAACGACTCCATGACAGTCCAGATCCCAGAACGCATGTCGGAGACCAAGACCAGACTGTCTGACAACCTCATAGTGATAGCGCCGCCCGGGAGGCGCACCGGCGACGGGTTCCAACGGTACAGGCAGTTCCGCACCGCGCTGTGGTACGAGTCGACAAGGGCCCTGCACTGCACCAAGATTCTCAGCAACGACCACGCGTTCGGGTTCATACTCAACGCGATGGAGACGTGCCGGATAGAGCACATGGGCCGAAAGGTGTGGCGCGGCATGGACAACGAGATTGTAATGTACCACGCCCACATGCTGGTGGAGAGGCCCCAGCTGCACGAGGTGTACGGAAGGGCCCGCATAGTCGAGGCGTTCTACCAGCAGCTGCTGTTCGGGGCCGTAAAGGGCGAGCTGCAGGCAAGCCATGCCGAGCGCGTCACGAGGGCGGCCGAGTTTGCAAGGGGCGTGATATCAGAGGCGGTATCGGGGGGCAGGGGCACGGACTGGGTCGAGGGGCACACGAGCCGCATCGTAAAGATGCTGGACATAGACTCGCTCATGACAATACCAGTCTCCCTGCCGTTCATGAGGGCCGGCATGGCGCTCGATGAAAAGGAGATGCTAAAGGTGCTAAAGATAGTTCTGCAGCACGACAAAAGGTCGGGGCTCGCAGAAAACGCAAGGGACGCCTCGTCCATACTGCGCGGCTCGGAGGACATACACGGCGAGTATACCATGCTGCTTGAGGAGAATCAGCGGGCCGAAAACAAGGGGCTTGCGTCCGAACCCATCGGAATCCAGACCCCGGCAGGCGCAGAAGGCGCCGACGAGTCGGCCATATACGACGCCGCCCTGATAAACGGGCTCAAGGCAAAGTTCAAGGAGTGGAAGAGCGGATGGAGTGAGGCGCACGTTGCGTCGGCGGGGGAGGAGTTTGACGGGGAGAGCTACATCGAGGGGCACGATCCGTTCGTCACGGACGTGAAAAAGTCGATAAAGACCAGGATCACCATACTGCTTGACCACTCGTCTTCGATCGCGTCGAACGCCAGAGAGTACAAAAAAGCAACCCTGGCGCTCTGCGAGGTGCTCTCGTTTCTGAGGGTGTCGTTCTCCGTCTACGCGTTCAGCACGCAGGAGAGATCCGTCGTATGCTGGTCCATAAAGCCGGAGGCCGCAAAGTGGAACACCTCCGCGGCAAAGAGGCTCGCAAGGATAGTCGCAAACGGCTCGACCCCGCTTGCGGAGGTGTACGACAAGATGTACCCCATACTCCAGGCAAGGAGGCCGGACATATTCCTGACGCTGACTGACGGGGAGCCGTCTGATCCCGACGCGGTCAGGGAGATGATAACGGGGCTGAAGGGGCTGGGTACGGGCATGGTGGCGCTGGGCCTGGGCCCCAACATCACAAGGGCCACCGCGATTGCAAGCAACCTGAGGCGGCTCGGGTACGAAAGGACGGTGGCCGTAAGCAGGCTGGCCGACATACCAAACAAGGTGATGGGAATACTGGAGGCGTGACCGGGGCCCTGCGCGCGCACCGGCGGGCGGGCCGCCGATCTCACATTTTATAAGAGTATGATGGAACATCATAGCATGGATACAGACGGCCCCCTGCTAGAGCGCTTTGAGCGCGAGATATGGTCCAAGGTGCCGCACCTTGAGCGCGGCGGGGACGGCGGCCAGGGCGCCACGGTGGTCGGCGCCACACCCCTGATAGACATTACAGAGCACCTCAGAGAGTGCGCCAAGGCCGCATACAGGACGGACCTGCCAAGCCCCGACCTGCGCGTCATGGGCAAGCTAGAGTCCGAGCTCCTGACGGGCTCCATAAAGGTGAGGCCGGCAGTCCACATCATACACGACGCGATAAAAAGCGGCAAGCTGAGGGACGGCCAGGCCGTAATAGAGGCCACGTCTGGCAACTTTGGAATAGCGCTGGGGCTGCTTGCAAGGCTGGGCCTAAAGGTGGTGGCCCTCGTGTCAAGAAGGCTCCAAGAGGGCGTGTTTGCAGAGCTGCGAGGCGAGGGAGTCAACATAATCGACCTTGACATGGACGTCTGCCCCGCGCCCGGCATGAAGGGAAACAAGGACGAGGTTGCCGCAAGGGCGGCGGCCGCGAACATACGGGCGCAGATGCTCAACCTGGGATTCCCGACAGGGCCGTTTGATGACAACATGGCCGGGATACTGGAGCTGTTGCAGGCCCAGGACATCATAAACTTGGCAAAGCTTCTTGCAAGGGCGTACGGATGCTTTTGCCCCGCCCAGTACGACAACAGCCTCAATCCCGAGGCGCACCGCACAGTTACGGCGGTGGAGACGGACCAGCAGCTTGCCGCAGAGGGCGGGTCACTTGACGGGTACCGCATAATCTGCACGTTCGGAACGGGCGGCACCTCCGCCGGATTCAACGAGTACATGAATGACAGGTACGGCCAGAAGGCCGTGCACGTGGTCTTTCCCCCCGTGGGACAGGACGTGGCGGGCATCAGGACGCAGGCCACGGCCGACGGGCTGTCGATGTACAGGCCCGACTCGTACGAGGGCCAGCACATAGTAGACTTTGAAAAGGCAAGGCCGCTGCACCGCTTCTTTGTAAAGCAGAAGGGGCTTGACATAGGCGAGAGCTCCGCACTCGCGCTGTGCGCGGCGATGCAGATGTCCATAGACGGCGAGGCGCAGAGGTTCGTGGTGATAATAGCCGACGGCGTCGCCAAGTACCGCAAGGCAATGGAAGAGGCAGAAAGGATGGAAAAGCAGGGCAAGAGGGGACGCATCCAGGTCTCGCTTGAGGACGCGGCCCAGTCTGCCGACGACTATGACAGGATAGTGTGGGTCCACCCCCAGTATACGCCGCGCGAGGAGGGCCTCGAGGTGATTGCAAAGTCGCTGGGCGTATCCAAGGACAAGATAATCGTGCAAAAGGCGAGCACCGTGGGACAGCTGCTCACCGACCAGAAGATCCCGGAAGAGATGAGCCGCGACCTGCAGCAGCATAATGATAATGAAAAGGGCAAATGCCTGCTGATCTGCATGGCCGGAAACACCTCGCTGATGGCCACAAAGGTGCTTGTGGGAAACGGCATAGCTGCAGAAAGCCTCAGCGGGGGGATAACCGGCCTGCCGGAGAGCATGATGATGAGCCCGGGCCAGCTTGTAAAGCCGGCAACAGACTAGGGCCGCGCCCGGTACCGTACCGGTCCCCGCACACAGCCAACACCGCAAGCCAACGTCGCAGCCGTCGGCGCCATGATTATATGCACACCACCGCTTACACGGCCATGAAGTGCCTGTCAGTCTGCCAGCCCTTTGCGGACCTCATCGTACGCGGCAAGAAGACAGTCGAGCTGCGCGGCTGGAACACCAGATTCCGCGGCGAGTTTCTGGTGCACTCCCCGCAAAGGGTGCGCATCCCGGACTGCAGGAGGCTTGGCATGAGGCCGGACTCGCTAGTGACAGGCGCAATCATAGGCAAGGCGACGATCCACGACGTCACAAGATACGAGACCGCGACAGAGCTGAGGAGGGACCGAGCCAAACACCGCGCCGCAGTGACGGGGCCAGAACTCGGGAGGAGTCACAGGTACGGGTTTCTGCTGGAGTCTCCAAAGGCGTTTAGAATACCGATCCCGTACAAGGGAGGCCTCGGGTTCTTTGATGCCAGGCTGCCAGACATGGCAGGAAGCCCTGACGGTACGGCGCTTGCAGAGATAATTGATGAGGAGCACCGCTACCGCTTGGTGGGGCACCACTGAGCGGCGCCAAAAGGTAGGGGTGCGCAGTACGCACCGCGGTTCGCCCCAACGTCGGTTTCCCTGCAGGCGACGCCAGTGTGTGCCAGACTCCGGCGGTTTGCGCAAGAGTCGCCGGTGCATCCCCAGGCCATTCCGGATTTGTGACCGATGTGCCCCCCGAGGTTTAAAATTTTAGGCAGTGTCTCAATCGGCCTGAGTATGTGCAGCCACCGAAATGTCTAGTATATATATGAGGCTTAAAAAGGCTCTTTGTGCCCCAGACAAAGCCTGTCGTGAGCGTAGAGAACGTCGTGGCATCGGCATCAGTCGACCAAAAGATCGATCTCAACGAGATTACGAAGAAGTTTCCGGACACCGAGTACCATCCAGAGCAGTTCCCCGGACTGGTATTCAGGCTCAACAACCCGCGCACGGCCACGCTGATATTCAGAACGGGCAAGATGGTCTGTACCGGGGCAAAGTCAGAGGAGATGTCCATAAAGGCGGTCAATACGGTGGTGCAGAGGCTCCGGAGGGGCAAGATCAAGATAAAAAAGGACGCCGTCATAACCGTACAGAACATAGTGGCGGCAATCAACCTCGGCGGCAAGATCCATCTGGAAAAGGCCGCAAGGACGCTGCCGCGCAGCATGTACGAGCCGGAGCAGTTCCCAGGACTCATACACCGTATGCTGGATCCCAAGACTGTGATACTCCTGTTTGCGTCAGGCAAGCTGGTCTGCACGGGGGCCAAAAAGGAGACCGACGTGTACCGGTCGGTGCACAATCTGCATGCGCTGCTTGAGGAAAAAAACCTGATGATATACGAACAATAACGCGTCATAATAACAGGTGTTACGATGGCCTACGCGGATTGCAACGAGAACCATGCACGCATTGCACAAATGAAAAAGAGTCCGCGGCACCGCGCCTCTTTGGAGGGAGGGGCGGCCTGTGATGCGGCCTGACGGCAACGGTTCGGATCGGATTCGGCTGCAAAGGCAGCGCGAAAAGCTCACGCCGGACTCCGGGTTCTGCCTTGTTGGAATCGACCGCCTGGCAGACGTCAGGGGCGAGCTGTACGAGATAGAGCGTTATGACAGATATCAGGACGCGCTAGACGCCAAGAATTTCCGGGACAGTCCAGAGGAGTACTACATACTGTACAGGGACGCAGAGGGCAACTGCTGCCACAGATGATCTCGGATAGTTTACTGGTGTGTCCTGGCGGTACGGCTAGTTTGCAAGCCTGAACTCCGACTCGACCTCATCTACACCGTTGTCGGCGCGGACAACAAAGGTTCCGTACTCGGTCCAGCCGCCGCGTATGCCGGCGATGGCAAGCGTAGAGTACGTGCCGTCCTCGCTTACCCGGACCGACTCACGCCAGACTACAGAGTCCGACGGGTTTTCAATCAAGAGGCTGACGGGTCCGTCTGCACCCGACCATCCGCTGAGAGATATTAGATCTCCTCCGGCGTAGCTTTCAAGATCTGTCCTTACAGAGAACTCCCCGGGCGCGGGAGGGTCCAGAGTGACGCCGGTCCCGACTGTAACATCCACAGGGCCGCCGCCATTATCAGATGACAAGAGCGCGGCCGCGCCGGCTACCACTACCGCAACAATTATGACTCCCGCCAAAATGGCGACGATCTTGCCCTTGGAGCCTCCGGTCTTTTTGGTAGTGGAGTGTATGAGCCGCACGGATTCGCCGCCTCCGTCCGGGCTACGTTCCTGTTGCTGTTGCTCATAATGACCATGGTGATCGCGGTGGCGCGGATCTGGCGGTGGTGGCGATGCATACGTCCCGTATGCGCCGGGGGCGCCCTCCGCCTGGGCTCTTGCCTTCTCTGGCAGTATGACGTCAGGAGTCACGCTCTTGTCAGGCGTCGGGGCCGAGGCGTCCTCCAGCGGGTTCGTCTTCAGATAGCGCTCCGTCAGATCACGCACGTACTTCCTCTCATAGTTGCTGATGACCTCGCCGTTCTTGCACGCCCGGTAGATGTCCTTGAGGATTCTGTCGTCCCCAAAATCACCATCAAGCAGCTTCTTTATGTCGTCAATCATAGCCTCGGCCATCAGTCTCCTATTAGACACGCGTTATTTATGCGTGCAATGTAGGATGTGCAGCGGCGATGGCAGGGTGCGAATACGCCCCGTGCGTCCATCAGGCGCCAGACCGGGGCAGATTGGGGCAGGGGCCTGGCGGGCCATTCCAGCGCCGTGGTTGCAATACCCAAGTTTTTTATAAACAGGCAGGAGGTGATACCTACAATGAAGCAGATCACGGCAACCGTCCCGGCCAGCAGGAAGAACGCGGTCGTGGATGCCATTAACGACATAGTCGGAGGCTTCACCATCACCGAGGGAAAGGGCCGCGGCTCAAGCAAGAGACAGACTGTCAAGATGGGAAGGGGGACCGGCTCAATGACTGCTGACTATAACGAGGTTGTGTCCATAGCCACCATCGTCCCTGACGCGGACGTCCCAAGAGTCTCAGACGTGATAGCGGGGGCGGCATATACGGGAAATCCGGGTGACGGAATCATAGCGGTGACCGATGTCGACAGTGTGATGAATATCACAACAAAAAAGAGCGGCGAGTCAGCCCTCTGACCACTTTTTTGGCCGCACGTATGGCCACCCGCTTACCGCGCCAAGCTGCCGCATGATGCATGTCCGGCACGGCGCAATGCGCTGCAAACTAAATAAGATATGCAGGTGCAAAAGCGCTCCCAAAAACCCGAAAAAGAAAAATATGGGTGCGGTTGAATCTATTGCTGGCCCTCGATTCCCATCAGCGTCAGGGTCGACCTAATCTTTGGAATCTTTCTAATCTTCCAAGTGATGGTCTCACGCAGGGCCTCGACCAAGGATGACTCTACCTTGGCCAGAATGTCGTACGCGCCAAAGGTGCCGTGCACTTCTACAACACCCTCTATGGATTTCAGCTCGTTTATGACAGCCTCTTCTGACCCCAGCTCGCAGTTTATCAGGACATAAGCCGTGGCCATTATGCGCATCCTCCATTAATCATACATCTATAGAAACTCCCAATTATATAAGATTGGCCAGTATGCGGTTCTCTCGAAAATACGGTTGGTGGCAGTTTATATGTACTTATTAAAAGGAAGCGTTTCCCAGAGCCTCCCAACTCCGCCGGTTTGAACCGGGGTTCGTCCAAGGTGAACCGATACTCGGGCAGAAGGGAGGCGGCCAGTACGCCCACGCATCAGCCCGCCGCACAGGCGGCCCGAATGCCGTCGCTCATCACGTCGGCCAGCTGGTCTATGCCTTCTGAGTGGGTTATCCTGGAGCGCATAACGGCTCCGTTGCGCAGTCCCTTTGTGAACCTCATTGCCTGCCCCTTTATGTTGGCAAAGCGAATCCTGTATTTCGCGGCAATGCGAAGGTACTCAAAGAACGCGTCCAGTCGATCCTCAAGCGTATACGCAGAATACGAGCCCGTGTCCAGATAGTCGTTTATCTGCTCAAAAAGAAACGGGTTTCCCATCGCCCCGCGCCCGACCATGACATAGTCACATCCGGTCTGATCAATCATGGCCTTTGCATCCTCCGGTGTTGCGACGTCTCCGTTGCCCACTACGGGGACGTCTGACCTCTCCTTGAGCATCTTGATCATGTCCCAGTCGGCCCTGCCCGAATACCCCTGGCTGACCGTACGCGGGTGCAGCGTTATCATCTCGACCCCCTCGTCCTCGGCAATCCTTGCCACCTCCAGGAACAGAAACCGGTCCGACTCCGTCACGCCGGCCCTGACCTTTAGCGTGACGGGGGTCCTACCCCCTGCTGCGCCAGTAAGCGTCTGGAATATCTGGCGCGTCAGATCCGCCTCCTGAAGAAGGGCCCCGCCGGCCATCTGGCTCGTTATGTGCGGCGCCGGGCACCCCATGTTGTAGTCGATGATGTCAAAGTACGGCTCTACGATTCTGGCGGCCTTTGCAAGAGCCTCCAGGTCGGAGCCGAACAGTTGGACGGAGAGCGGGCGCTCCTCGTCTGAATACTCCAGAAACTCCCGTATCGTCCGGCCAGCCCCGGCAAGCTGCTCCTGCTTTGCCACAATACTGTGTATGCTGGTAAACTCCGTCACCACGAGAGCGGCCCCCATCCTTCGGCACTGCAGCCGGAGGGCCGGATCGCTTACGCCGGCCATTGGGGCGAGAAACGCCCTGCCAGAGAAGCGCGGAAGCATGAAAAAACGGATGCCCAAAGGTATATCTAGATTATTTCAGGGCCTGCCGCTCTCGCTCAGCCGGCAGCCGTGTCGGGGCAACCGTCGGCGTCCTCAAAGCCGTCATAGTCCTCCGGCTCGGTGGGGCACTGGTCCGCGCCGTTCAGTATGCCGTCAAGATCAATGTCGTGCCCGAACCTCTGCTGCTCGGGAGCCGTGTCGGGGCAGCCGTCATGGTCGTTGTACTTGTTCCACACCTCGGGGCTGGCTGGACACTGGTCCACGTCATCCAGGTATCCGTCGCCGTCGCTGTCAGGCCTGTCGAGGATCGGGCCCAAGACCGGCCTCACGTCGGGGCAGCCGTCCCAGTCAAGGTAGTCGTTGAGGTTCTCCGGCTCGTCGGGGCAGTTGTCCCTGGCGTCATGTATGAGATCACCGTCGGCATCAGGCAGGGCCATCTCATAGGGGACCTGGACGACGGCCGTGTCGGGGCAGCCGTCCGTATCGTCAATGAGGTTGTACACCTCGGGTTCGAGCGGGCACGCGTCAAGCGAGTCATAGACGCCGTCATAGTCGGCGTCGTGTACAGACAGCAGCTGGTCTGGACAGCCGTCCCTGTCAAGCACGCCGTTTACGGTCTCCGGCTGCGTCATAGAGTCCGTCACCGTCGCTGTCTATAATGGTCCTAGAATCGGCGATCCCGTCGGGACAGCCGTCGGCGTCCTGGTAGCGGTTGTACGTCTCCCTTGAGTCCGGACACTGGTCTACGTCATCAGGCACTAGGTCGTAGTCGGCGTCGCCGACCGGGGCGGCATATCGTATGATGTCGGGGCAACCGTCAGCATCCTCAAAGCCGTTGTACCGCTCCGGCAAGAACGGACACCTGTCGCTCGCGTTTGGTATCAGGTCAAAGTCGCTGTCCACCACGCCCGTGCCGGACACGCCGGGCACCTCGGGGCAGCCGTC
>JAGWAX010000024.1:18377-18802 GCA_021296175.1 Nitrosopumilaceae archaeon
CATAGTCGGCGTCGTGTACAGACAGCAGCTGGTCTGGACAGCCGTCCCTGTCAAGCACGCCGTTTACGGTCTCCGGCTGGTTGGGGCACAGGTCAATCGCGTCAATTATCGCGTCGCCGTCCGAGTCATACGTCGGCCTTGGGTCATACAGCGCGTCGGGGCAGCCGTCCTCGTCCTGGTAACGGTTGTACGTCTCCCTTGCATTCGGACACTGGTCTACGCCATCAGGCACCAAGTCGTAGTCGGAATCTCCAGTCGCAGCGTGCTGAACGGTGTCGGGGCAGCCGTCAGCATCCTCAAAGCCGTTGTACCGCTCCGCCAGGAGCGGGCACCTGTCGCTCGCGTCTGGTATCAGGTCAAAGTCGCTGTCCACCACGCCCGTGCCGGACACGCCGGGCACCTCGGGGCAGCCGTCCGTATCAAGC
>JAGWAX010000024.1:19010-29666 GCA_021296175.1 Nitrosopumilaceae archaeon
GTCGGCGCTCGCGCCAAGCGAGTCGGGGCAGCCGTCCGTGTCAAGCACGCCGTTTACGGTCTCCGGCTGGGTGGGACACAGGTCAATCGAGTCAATTATCGTGTCACCGTCCGAGTCATACGCCGGCCTTGGGTCATACAGCGTGTCGGGGCAGCCGTCCTCGTCCTGGAACTTGTTGTACACCTCGCGCGCAAACGGACACTGGTCCGCGAGATCCCTCACCCCGTCATAGTCGGCGTCGCCGGACGCCGGAATCTGCGGCGAGTCGGGGCAGCCGTCGGCGTCCTCGAACTTGTTGTAGTTTTCGCGCTCAGACGGGCACAGGTCCTCCCCGTCTGGTATGGAGTCATAGTCAGAGTCGACGACCGGGTTTGAATCGGAACCCGGCTTGTCCGCGCACCCGTCCCAGTCAAGCACACCATTGTAGTTCTCGGGCTCTGACGGGCACTGGTCCCACCTGTCGTCGATCCCGTCGCCGTCAACGTCAGGAAACTGATACGCGGTGTCGGGGCAGCCGTCCTCGTCGGTGACAAAGTTGTACACCTCCGGCTGCAACGGGCATAGGTCGAGCGAGTCGGATATCCCGTCCTGGTCACGGTCGGCAATCTCTCGCAGGTCGTCCGGGCAGCCGTCGCGGTCGTCGACACTATTGAAGGTCTCCGGCTGGTTCGGACACAAGTCCATAAAGTCGGGGTACCCGTCGGAGTCCGCGTCCGCAATGGAGAACGGGCCCTGTCCCGGCAGCTGGTCGGGGCAGCCGTCCTGGTCAGATATGTTGTTGTAAGTCTCCCTCATGGTGGGACAGTCGTCCAGATGATCCTGTATTCCGTCAGAGTCGGTGTCATACCACGGCACAAAGTCTGCAGGACAGCCGTCTATGTTCTGGCCGTACTGGGGATCGTAGTCCTCAGGCAGATAGGGGCAATAGTCGAGCGCGTCCGGGACGCCGTCCCTGTCCGTGTCTATCTCCTGATTTGCGTACGTGCTGCCGATGCCGGAAGGGAGCATACCAATGCTCAGGGTTAAAATGATCATTATTATAGGAATGCCTAGGGAACGCATATCTCCAACAACATCTCTCGTTATCACGTGTTTATTAAGTATCGTGATTTATCATCGCGGCCTGATCGACAAAATGCGCGATTATGCGTGTCGCCGTTCGTTGGCGTTGTAGTCACTGTCGTCGTCGTTACCGTCGTCATCATCATTACCGACAGCATTGTCATCGTCATCGCCGTAGTCACATAATCATCGCCGTAGTCACATAATCATCGCCAAGAATCGCCTGCAACAGCCCTTGGCTAGCCAAATTATGAAGTTCGTTTCGGCCGCTGCCGCGGCAACCGGCATCAGAGGGCGGCAGGCAGGTCAGGGTACGTTGCTGCTACCGTCGTCCGGACAGCCGTCCGTGTCAAGGTCGCCGTCATAGTCCTCCGGCTCGGTCGGGCACAGGTCCGCATCGTTCAGTATGCCGTCAAGGTCCATGTCATGGGCAAACCTCTGCTGCTCCGGTACCGAGTCGGGGCAGCCGTCAAAGTCAAGGTACTTGTTCCACGTCTCAGGCGAGATCGGGCACATGTCGACCATGTCAACGTATCCGTCGCCGTCAGAGTCAATCGTGGGCGGCGTGACGGACTCGGCCGCAGGAATGTCCGGGCATCCGTCAAAGTCAAGATAGTCGTTGTAGTTTTCAGGCTCGTCGACGCACTGGTCCCACCGGTCATCGGAACGTGTATTCCGGAAGTATGGTCTGCGTGCTGTCCGGGCAGCCGTCGCCATCCTCGAACTTGTTGTACACCTCGGCCTTTGAGGGGCACTCGTCGGCATTATCGGGGATGCCGTCAGAGTCAGTATCAAGCATCGTCAGCAGGTCATCAGGGCATCCGTCAGCGTCAAGAACGCCGTTTACGGTCTCCGGCTGCAGAGGGCAGAGGTCAAGTGAGTCGTGCAGCCCGTCCCCGTCGGTATCGGATAAGGACTTGTTGTCGGCAAGCGTGTCCGGGCAGCCGTCGTCATCGGCCACCCTGTTGTATGTCTCCGGAGAGTTGGGGCACTCGTCGGCATTATCGGGGATGCCGTCAGAGTCGGCATCGCCCACATAGTCACTGGGGATTGACTCGGGACAGCCGTCCTCGTCCTGGTATCCGTTGTACCGCTCGGCCGTCTCGGGACACATGTCCGACTCGTCGGGTATGCCGTCATGGTCCCCGTCGGGTATAATGATGGAGGTGGCCGCCCTTGTGTCCGGGCAGCCGTCCCAGTCAAGATAGTCGTTGTAGTTTTCAGGCTCGTCGACGCACTGGTCCCACCTGTCCTCTAAATGCAAACATGGTGGGCGCCGTGGACGTCTTGTCAGGGCATCCGTCGGTGTCCTCAAAGCCATTGTAGGACTCCTGCTCGGATGGGCAGAGGTCGTCGATGTCAAGCAGCCCGTCACCGTCGGTGTCCGCATTCAAAAGCAGGCTGTCCGGGCAGCCGTCGCGGTCCTGGAACCCGTTCATGGTCTCAGGCTGGACAGGACAGAGGTCGATGCTGTCGGGTATGCCGTCAGAGTCCGAGTCTACCGCGTCGGTGGCTGCCGCTCTGTAGGCCACGATGTCCGGGCAGCCGTCACCGTCCTCGTACCTGTTGTATACCTCCGCGTTGAACGGGCAGGCATCGTCGTGGTCGGAGACGCCGTCCCTGTCAATGTCGCCGTTAAACCCAAGCTCAAGGACGTCCGGGCAGCCGTCGTCGTCGGCTATGCGGTTGTAGTTCTCCCGCTCCAGGGGGCACTGGTCCACGTCGTCGGGAATTCCGTCATAATCCTCGTCTGGCAGCTCGATGGACGCCGCGCCCGGCGTGTCCGGGCAGCCGTCCCAGTCAAGATAGTCGTTGTAGTTTTCAGGCTCGTCGACGCACTGGTCCCACCTGTCCTCTAGGAAACTCGTATTCGGGCAGCTCAAAAGGAGCCGTGTCCGGGCAGCCGTCACCGTCCTCGTACCTGTTGTACGTCTCAGGGGAGTCGGGGCAGTCGTCGGCGCCGTCTGACAGTCCGTCACGGTCGGTGTCCGATACGATCGACGGGTCGTCGGGACAGCCGTCCAGATCATTGAGTCCGTTGAACGCCTCCGGCTGGTTGGGGCACAGGTCTATGTAGTCGGGGAACCCGTCGGCGTCGCTGTCAATGTTCATGTTGGGCGCCGTGATGGGGGAGACGTCCGGGCATCCGTCGGCGTCGGCGAACTTGTTGTAGGTCTCCTTGACCGTCGGACAGTTGTCTATGTGGTCCTGTATCCCGTCAGAGTCGGTGTCATACCACGGCACAAAGTCCGCAGGACAACCGTCTATGTTCTGGCCGTACTGGGGATCATAGTCCTCCATGAGGTACGGGCACTGATCAGAAGAGTTTGGGACGCCGTCACCGTCTATATCAAGGGCGGTGACTGATTCGGCATGGGCCGCCGGCAGGGGCAGCATGGAGGAGGATGCAGATGCAAGTCCTACTGTCAGTATGGCAGCCAGCATAAAGCCGGTTGCAATGTGCCTGCCGCGGGTAGCGGGGCCGAAGCTGCCCGAGTTACTACGATTGCTGCTGTTGTTGCTATTGTTGTTGTTGTTGTTGCGTTCCCGTCGCACCGTGTGTGTTGCAGACGTTGTCCTTGCTGTCGTCGTTATCGCCGATACAGTCATGCCACCACATCTCCGCTCCCTTTCTCCTGCCATTAACTTCATCATCACAATATCATCAGGCTACGGATCCGGGCAGCCGTCCGTGTCAAGGTTGCCGTCATAGTCCTCCGGCTCGGCCGGGCAGAGGTCCTCACTGTTTATGATTCCATCAAGGTCAGTGTCATGCTTGTATCTGGACTGCTCCGGCAGCGAGTCGGGGCAGCCGTCGTCATCCTTGTACTTGTTCCATGTCTCTGCGAGATCCGTACACTGGTCCACGCTGTCGACAAACCCGTCGCCGTCAGAGTCCACCTGCGTCGTCGCGAACGGTATCGAGTCGGGGCAGCCGTCATAATCCACGTATCTGTTCCACGTCTCGGCAAGGCTCGGGCAGACGTCCATATTGTCCGGAACCCCGTCGCCGTCCCCGTCTGGCATGGCCTCATTGGTGTCCGGGCAGCCGTCGTCGTCGTCCAGGCCGTTAAAGGTCTCCGGCGTCGAGGGACACTCGTCGTCCACATTGTTGATGCCGTCGCCGTCAGAGTCGGGTATCGCACCGTTGGTGGTGCCCGGCGTGTCGGGGCAGCCGTCGTCGTCCTCAAAGCCGTTGTAGGATTCCGGCGCAATCGGGCACATGTCCGACTCGTCGGGTATGCCGTCAGAGTCCCTGTCCACGAGCGGCTGGTAGTCGTCCGGGCAGCCGTCCGTGTCAAACACGCCGTTAAAGGTCTCCGGCTGGTTGGGGCACAGGTCGACATAATCGGATATTCCATCGCCGTCAGAGTCCGGCTGTCCCTTGTTGCTTGGGACCGTGTCCGGGCAGCCGTCTGAATCCATAAAGAAGTTGTAAGTCTCCGGCGCCGCGGGGCAGATGTCCGCTCCATCAGGTATGCCGTCCGAATCGGTGTCAAACGAGATGTCAAAGCCCGGATAGTCGGGGCAGCCGTCGTCGTCCTCAAAGCCGTTGTACGTCTCCCTGGCAAGCTGGCACTGGTCATACGCGTCTAGGATTCCATCAAAGTCGGTATCGGCCTCCAAGGTGCCGTCGTCGGGGCAGCCGTCGTAGTCAAAGTAGTGGTTCCAAGTCTCCGGCTCGGTGGGGCATTGATCCATTCCGTCCCTCACCCCGTCGTTGTCCATATCCGACACAAACTCGTCGGGGCAGCCGTCGGCGTCAAGATATCCGTTTACAATCTCGGCCTCTATCGGGCACTGGTCGACAAAGTCATATATGCCGTCCCCGTCCGCATCAAGGATCGTCGTAGTCGGGGTGGAGTCGGGGCAGCCGTCGGCGTCATTCACCCTGTTCCACGTCTCCTTTGCAAGGGGGCACTCATCCGCAGAGTCGGGGATGCCGTCCAAGTCTTGATCAGGCACATAGATGCTGTCCGGGCAGCCGTCGTTATCAGAATAGCCGTTCATGGTCTCCGGCTGGTTGGGGCACAGGTCCTTGTAGTCGGATATGCCATCCATGTCAGTATCCGGAACCGGCTTGTTGTCGCCAACCGAGTCGGGGCAGCCGTCGTCGTCCATATACCGGTTGTAGGTCTCCATAGCCTTGGGGCACTGGTCCACGCTGTCGGGAATCGCGTCAAGATCCGAGTCGACGTCAGTAGTATATGGGGGGATGTCCGGGCAGCCGTCGTCGTCCTCAAAGCCGTTGTGGTCCTCGTGGTCGGGCACCCTGTCGCCGTCGGCATCGCCTGGCGCGCTGTCAAGGTTCGGAGGAGAGTCGGGACAGCCGTCAAAGTCGGCAAACTGGTTGAACGTCTCAAGGTCAGTTGGACACACATCGTACCGATCCGCAATCCCGTCGCCGTCGCTGTCCGACGTGTCAGAGGCAGGCGTGGTGTCGGGGCAGCCGTCCAGATCGCGGTACCCGTTTATGGTCTCAGGCTCCGTCATGCACTGATCAACCTTGTCCTGAACACCATCGCCGTCGGTATCATCAAATGACGGATCGCCTGGTGTGTCGGGGCAGCCGTCGTCGTCCTGGTACCGGTTGTAGGTCTCCGGGGCGATCGGGCACGAATCCAAGTTGTCTGCAATGCCGTCACCGTCCCTGTCCCTGTCGCTCGACGAGTCGGGGCAGCCGTCCAGATCAAGATAGCCGTTGAACGTCTCCGGCTGGTTGGGGCACAGGTCTACCAAATCAGAGAAAGAGTCCGAGTCCGAGTCGGGCAGTCCGCTCATCCCGCTTCCGGGAGCCGTGTCCGGGCAGCCGTCGTCGTCCTCAAAGCCGTTGTGCTGCTCCTTTAGGGCAGGGCACTGGTCGAGGTGATCCTCTATAGGGCACAAAGCTGGACGGGCAGCCGTCCAAGTCACCCTCGTAGTCCTCCATCAGGTTGGGGCACAGATCCTCGTCCTCCATTATGCCGTCCTTGTCCGGATCGGGATCTGCAAAGGTCTGGGAGGCAAACGGAACGCTGGTGAGGGTAGCTACAAGTAGGAACATGAAAGGAAGCACCGTCTTTTGTTTCAAATACAAGAGACGTTTCAATGATCTATTTATTAAACTTCTCTAAAATCTTCTCATATCAGGCCGTTTGACCCACTGCGGCATCCGGCGGACAGAAGATCCGGCTTTGCAGTCGCTCCTGCCGCCACCCACACGCATGGAATGTACAGGGGTCTCCGGACGGCAGGATGCGGCACCGGACGGCCGATGTCACATACGAACGCGTATGTGGGTAGTACCCTCCCTTTGGCACCAGTTCGATCCCCTGCGCATGCCCTGCCAGCAGCGGCCCGGGGCGCCATGAACGCGCCTCTGCCCTGCCGGGGCGCGGAGGCATCCGTATCTTCCGGTGTGAGGATCCGGCTCTGGCACCAAGGGGCGGGCCGGTGCACGAAGCTATAGGCAAGGTCGACGGGTCCCACTAGGGTCAGCAAGCCGGAGGATGGAGGAGGGGAGCGGACAAGGCCAGCAGGAAGGGCCTAGTGTTCACGATGCAGTATTCAAACACAGATGGGCCGTATGCCGCGACTACAGGCGGATCGTGACAACGGGCCGCAACACAAGGATGCCATCCACGGCCGATCGGCATGGCATCTGATGCGCGGCCGGGATTCCAGAACGAAGGGTGGACAGGCTAAAGGGGATGAGGGAAGGGAGAGAGAAGGGGGAAGGAATAGGAAGAGGATGGAGGCAACTGGCCTGAAGCATCCAAGCAGGTCCAGTGGCGGAATACGCAGGAAACTGAGAGGGATCGGGGATGGGTGGCGTGATGTCCGAAACTAGACACCATACGGCGTATGCAAAGGCAGGGCTGCAAGCCGTTTGTGCGCAATGCCAACAAAACATAGAACCAGAAATCGGCGCACGGCTGCCGGCCTGTGGTTGTCGCGGGCGCAAGTCTAGCAGACATCATGAAAGATGTAAGGATAATTCATGCACATGTGGTACGTACCTTGGAAAAATCCCGGGCCGCTTGTATTCGTGGAAAGATCCGCTGCGGAACCGAATGGCGGGCGCGTGCAGGCGAGCTTGTACACACGGAGAAAACAGACGGCCAAGAGGCCCAAACGTGCGTGTGCGAACTTGCACGGTCAATACGACTGCAGTGCCAGATTGAGCAGACGGCGCGTGAAAAAAAGACTGGAGAGTGCGTGGGGCGCAGTGAAGATTACGGCGCAGGCCGGAACGACATATCTTGTCTTTCTTAAAATACAGCGGCGCGTCTCACACACACCCGGATTAGGGGAGCTCGGCCCAGTGCGCATTTTGTGCGCGCAGAGACGGGAGCGGCCACCAAGGTCGGCGTGGGATAAAGTGGGCGCGGCCACCATCCAAGGCCGGGACGCGTTTGTCTGTGCATTGTACGCCGGTGGCGCACGCCACGCGATGATTATAAGAAGGCGGGCATACGCCACAGCATGAGCTGCTCGGGAGAGATAGTCGAGGATGAGGGGGCAGACCTTATCCAGATAAGGCCTGCCGTTGCAGAGCAGCTCAAGAAGGCAAAGTACGGCGTCTCGGATCACTCGACAGTCGAACTGTGCCACTGGACGAAGAAGGCGTTCCGGGGAGAGGGGAGCTGCTACAAGCACAAGTTCTACGGCATCAGCACGCACAGGTGCATGGAGTTCTCACCGGCCGGCATGCACTGCGAGAACCGCTGCATATACTGCTGGCGCCCCATGGAGTTTTACGAGTCGCTTAACATGGAACCGGGACAGGTGGCGGAGCCCGAGGACATACTGTCAAGCCTGATGGCGGAGAGAAAGAGGCTGATAAACGGATACTATGGCGATCCCCGAAACGACAAGGGGAGGCTCGACGAGTCGCTTCTCCCGGCCCACTACGCGATATCGCTGTCCGGGGAGCCCACGATGTACCCAAAGCTGCCGGAGCTGATACGGTACCTGCACACGCTCGGGGCCACAAAGTCCGTATTCCTGGTGACCAACGGGCAGGAGCCGCAGATGATAAGGCGCATGAAGGAGGAGCCCGATACGCTCCCCACGCAGCTATACCTGTCCACGAACGCGGCCGACCGCGACTCGTTTATGAAGATAAACAGGCCCAGGTACGAGGACTCTTGGGCGCGGTGGAACGAGACCCTGTCCATGCTAAGGGAGCTGCCGACCAGAACCGTCCTGCGCATAACGCTGATCAGGGGATACAACGACCGCGACGACATGGTGCCGGCCTTTGCAAGGATGCTTGACGAGTCAAGTCCGCACTTTGTGGAGATAAAGTCCTACATGCACATCGGGCGCTCGAGAAACAGGCTCGAGCGCGACGACATGCTGGAGATGGACGAAGTGAGAAGGTTCGCAGAGGGTGTGGCGCGCCGCAGCGATGAGTTCTTTGTGATGGACGAGAGCGAGATATCAAGGATTGTCGTGCTGCAGAACGGCAGGCGGAAGATCAGCAGGCACATCGAGGCGTACGCGCAGTAAGCGGGCGCGGACGTGCCGGCGAAGCTTGGCAGGACTCGACTCAAGTGCTTGGCGGGGCCTGAGGGGCCGCGGGTCAGGTGGCTAACCCACGTACCATTCTGCAAACGCCTCTAGCGCCCTGGTCCGGTGCGAGGTCCCGATCTTTTGATCAGGGCCCATCTCCGCAAACGTCTTGTCCTGGCCGTCCGGCACGAACACGGGGTCATACCCCCAGCTTTTTTCTCCCCGCGGCGCCTCGGATATCATCCCGCGCACCGAGGCCACAAACGTGCGGCCCTCCGAGCCGTCGTCGTATGCAATGGCAGCAGAGAACTTGGCGCGCCTGTCGCCGTTGCCGCCAAGCAGCTTCAGGACTCCCGCGACTCCGATCGTGCGCAGGGCATGGGACGAGTATGCCCCGGGGAAGCCGCTCAGCGCCTCGACGAACAGCCCGTCATCCTCTACGATCACGGGCCTGCCGAGCCTGCAGTACGCGTCGCGCGCCTTTGCCCGCACTATGACGGCAAGATCGTCTGACTGGACCTCCTGCAGGCGGGCGCGCTCGTACTCGACCCGCACTCCGAGGCCCCTCAGTACCGGCAGGGCCTCGTCGTACTTGTGGCGGTTCGAGGATACAAACCGCAACGCGCCGTCAGACGACCGTCGCATAGCGTCCGCGCCCCTCTATAACCGAGACAAGTCGCACTATCTTCGCGCGCCTCTCGTATCCGACTGCCCTTGCGTACCCCTGCAGGAGCCTCTTCCAGGACTCGGCCATTAACCGCGCGTGCGCGCTGTTGAGAATCTCCTTTATGAGCCGCATGTCGACTGCATGGTCCTCCGGCTTGCAGGTGCTCTGTGAGAGTCCAAAGTCTATCATGTACAGCGCGTCGCGCCCGCCGTCATATACAAAGTTCGACGTGGTCAGATCTCCGTGCATTATACCGCTCCTGTGCAGGGTTCCGACCATGCGGCCCATGCGGGCGGACAGCCCCACTATGTCGTCGTCCGGCAGGCTCTGCACCACGGCGCCCGGGACGTCCTGCATTATGATGGCAGAGTTCTCGGTGTCTACCAGGTATACGAGCGGGGTGGTCACGCCGAGGGAGCGCGCATGGGACAGCATCTGCGACTCGCGCGATGTGCGCTGGCGCCTAATGCGCGCGTCCAGCTGCGGGACGCGGTAACCCTTTGGCTTTCTGATCTTTAGTATGGCGCCCCTTCCGTTCCACGAGCCGCGGTATATGTCGGCCTCGGCCCCCTTCTTTACCAGTTTCATTGCAGCCGTCACGGCGGGTCACGTCAGCTATCATTATAACCATAATGATCCAACATGCCGCATATGGAGGACGGGGAGAAGAGGATAAAGCAGGAGGACTGCAGCGAGGACGGGCTGGGGCCGGGCATACTGACCCTGACAAACAGGCGCATCGCGTTTGACAAGACCAGGGCCCGCATAATGGACTTTAGCAAGAACGTGGGAGACACCGTACTTGACGTCCCGCTCAGGAACGTCACCAAGACGTGGAAGGAGGGCCTGCTTATGAAAAAGGTGTGCTTTACGGCGAGGACCGCGCAGGGCGAGGACACCTACAAGTTCGGCGTATTCAGCTCGGGAAGCTGGAGGGACGCGATAAGCGAGGCAGTCGAGGACGATACCCAGAGCCGACAGCAGCAGGACTAGGTCAGTACTCGACCCGCACCGTGTCAAGGCGCCAGGACTGGGTGACAAACGTGTCGGGCATTGCGGCGCCCTGCTTTACGTTTGATTCCAGCAGCCCGGTCCAGCAGATCTGGCTGCCGCAGTCGCCGGCGTACTTTAGCGGCACCACGAAGAACCTGCACGAGTGGCGCCTGCAGACGTCAGACAGCATGGCCGACAGCCGCTTGTTTGCAGCGACGCCCCCCACGACCATCAGCTCGCGCTTGCCCGTAAACGAGAGGGCACGCTCGACGGCCTCGCCGATCATCGCAAACGCGGTCTCCTGCAGTGAAAAGCACGCCGAGTACTTGTCGGACCTTGCGGCCGACTTTGCGGCCGACAGCAGTCCCGAGAAGGAGACGTCGTTCCCCTTTACGGTGTATGGGAGCGGCACGTATCGCGGCAACAGTGACGGTGGC